>CAZTJM010000301.1:0-3371 GCA_964613865.1 uncultured Limnohabitans sp.
CCGAAATCTTTGTAGCCCGAAATGCGGTAGGGCGTCGGTGGCTCAAATCGCATGGCTTTAGAGCAAAGCAAGACAATATGTTCCGCCCCGATGGGGCTCCAGAAGGTTATATTATCTTTTCTTCTACAAAGATGCCGCTCCTACGGAGCTGTGTATACATGGAACCGTTCTGGGCGATAAAGGCCCAGCGGGCCGAAATCTTTGTATCCCCAACAAGCGTTTTTATCAGGAGCCCCAGCGGGGCGACGATATTTAAAACGATTATTTTAAAATATCCCAATGATTATCAATAAATTATTCGTCTTATAGATTTCCCAAATCACAAGACTTTTTCAATTTCAATCCCACTTTTTACCTCGTATCGCAGCTGCGACATCTCCGCAAACTATGGCAAATACCTACACGCAACTTTTGATTCATTTTGTTTTTGCGGTCAGGGGACGGCAGAACCTTATTTTGGAAAAAAACCGCAATGCTGTTGAAAGATACATTTGCGGCATTGTTTCGAACATGAATTCAAAACCCCTTTCTATCTACTGCAATCCGGATCATTGTCATGTACTGATTGGGCTTCACCCTACCATATCCGTATCCAAAATTGCGGGCGATATGAAAGCTAATTCCTCTCGGTGGATCAACGAAAACCGCATGATTCCCGGGAAATTTGAGTGGCAGGAGGGTTTCGGAGCTTTTAGCTACGGCAGATCTCAGTTGGATGCAGTCGTGAAATACATTCTAAACCAGCCGGAGCACCATATGAGATATTCGTTTCGGGACGAATACCTTGAATTTCTTGAGAAATTTCAAATTGATCACCACGGCGAATATTTGTTTGATTTTATAGATTGACCCGTATCTCGCCTTAGTTGAGGTCGTTGCTAGTTAAATGTTGATGATAGGAAGGGCATTGTTGGATTCTATTTTAACTGATCGCATATTAAAGTTGGCTAATGCAAAGAAGCCGATAAAATATGGATTATATGTATATCCGCTTTTATGCCAGTAGTGGACTTTATCTATCCAAAAGATCGCTGAACCCTAAGCTTAGCGCTACATCGGTCTTCGGTCATCGGACTTCCAGCCGGAAGAAAGAAGGAAACTCGATCACTGGCAAGATTGCGGACAATCAGAATGGATTATATCAGTTTTTGATTATGCGCACCTGCATTATGCTTTAAATTTCAAATAACGCGCCCCCACATTCTTGTAAGGGGATTAAGGGATTAATATCTTAACCCTAATTTAATCTGGAGGTTTGCGTTCACGATGGAAGAACTGAATTGCGACCGATAGCATTGATATTCAGTTTTCGATAACCCAAAATACATGAAACCACACCACCTGCCTTTATTGATTGGCTTGGTTTTTTTTGCGTTTTCCGCAAAAGCCCAAAATTCCGAGCCCGACAGAGAATTTCAACTGAAAGCTACGATGCTGGGCTATTTTGCAGAGGACGGAACCAGAAATCCCACGCTGAGGGCAAGGAAAGGACAGACCGTCCGCATCACCATCACCAACGGGGAGACCATGACCCACGACGTGGCGATGGAAAAACTCGGGGTCAAAAGTGAAACCATCTTTGACAAGGGCATGAGCACAAGCCTCACCTTCGTGGCGGTGGAGGATGATGTCTACTATTGCACCATCCCGGGCCATAGGCTTGCGGGCATGGTCGGCGATTTTGAGATCTTGGAAGAGGGAGAGACAGAGGAAGTGCCTGGAGGAATGCTACCCATGAAAGACGGAGCGCCTCTGAATTTCAATTTTGAAAAGGGCAGCTTGGAGAATTGGACCGCGAAAGGGGAAGCCTTCCAGGATCCGCTTATTCATACTGATCCCTCTCCCTTACATGGGGAGGAAGGGCCCATCTTCTTCGAAGGGGAGAGTTTTCTTAGCAGCGGAGGCTTGAAGAACTACCAGTTGACTGGAACGCTGATTTCTGAGCCTTTTGAAGTTACCGCGCCTTATGCAGCCTTTCGGATTTCTGGCGGCGCCTTGGTGGATACCCGTGTGGAGCTGATCTTGGCCGGTACCGATGAGGTAATCTTCGAGTCTACCGGACAGGGCAGAGCTACCTTGCAGCCAGTGGTGGCTGACCTGACTCCTTTTTTGAGCAAAGAAATCCAAATCAAAGTAATTGACAACGAAACTGGCATTTCTCAAATCCCCTATATCAAAGACGATCTTTGGGCCCATATCAATTTCGATGACTTCCGCTTTTACCCATCCAGGCCCAATTTCCCCAACGAACTAGACAAAGAGGACATCATTGTCTTGCCCCCTCTTGACCCAGTTTTAAACGCAGGTCTGTCCGGCGTGGAAGCCGCCAAGGCTATGACTCCTCCTCCCGGATTCAAGGTTACCCTAGCTGCCTCCGAACCCGAAATTATCCGGCCGATCAGTTTCACGATCGATGCGCGAAACAGACTTTGGGTAGTGGAAGGACATACCTACCCGGTTCCAGCTCCAGAAGGAGAGGGCAGGGACCGAGTGCTGATTTTTGAAGATACAGATGGGGATGGTACGCTGGACAGCAGAAAGGTTTTCGCGGAAGGCCTCAACCTAGTAAGCGGCATAGAAGTGGGAATGGGAGGAGTATGGCTGGGAGCAGCTCCCTATTTGCTGTTCATTCCGATAGACTATGAGACCGACAAGCCTGCGGGCCCAGCCCAAAAACTTCTGGATGGCTGGGGAACCCAAGATACCCACGAGGTTTTGAACAACCTGCGTTGGGGACCTGATGGATGGCTGTATGGTACCCACGGGGTATTCACCCATTCGAATGTAGGCAAACCCGGGGCCCCGGATTCCGAGCGGACCAAGATCAATGCAGGGGTGTGGAGATATCATCCCACCCGGCACGAGTTTGAGGTTTTTGCCGAAGGCAGCAGCAATCCCTGGGGCATTGATTTCAACAGCTATGGCCATTCCTTTATCACCGTCTGCGTGATTCCTCACCTCTACTATGTGGTACAGGGGGCGAGGTACCAGCGTCAGGCCGGCAAGCATTTTAATCCCTACACCTTTGACGACATCAAGACGATTGGTGACCACGTGCATTGGCTGGGAGACCGCGGGCCACATGCGGGGAATTTCCGATCCGCCGCTGCAGGTGGTGGACATGCCCACGCAGGGGCAATGATTTATCTGGGTGGGGAAAATTGGCCGAAGGAGTACAGAAATGCCATTTTCATGAACAACATCAACGGAGCGAGACTCAATATCGACCTCTTGGAAAAATCGGGTTCGGGCTATATAGGCAGACACCACGAGGACTTCATGGCCATGAACGATTCCTGGTCCCAGTGGCTGAATTTCAAATACGACGCCAGCGGGTCGGTTTTTGCGATCGATTGGTATGACAAAAACCA
>CAZTJM010000302.1:0-3366 GCA_964613865.1 uncultured Limnohabitans sp.
TACCGGCCTATTTAAAAATATCCCTCCTACAAGACGGAGTTCGTCGGAGGGATACTTTCTTTTTGCAGTCCAATGACCTTCTGCATACCGGTGAAGGGATTTCAATCATTAGCAATGATGCGCTGGCCAGCTTAACGCTCTTCATCGCGTCTAGTAAGCCCGAGGAAATGAACACGGTGAAGAAATTGGTGATCAGTGTATTGAATAGAAACCGAATTTAAATAGACTATTCTTATACCAAAGGTTTTTAAATCTTAGACGTAATTGTAAGCTCTGGATTTTCTTCGTGTGGTCATCGCAGTAAATTTAAGGGGTTAATCGTAACTTAATTTACTGTTTCAATTTTTGTGGAATGCTCAATCTTTTTGCCTCAAGATACCATTTCCATTAAGTTCGTGGTAGAACCATAGAACCATCTAATGATACTTTTCTTTGTATTTCTCGTCTAAGATTCTCTTCACTTGTACCCTTTATATTCTTAATTAATTCCCAATACATTCCTAGTAGTAGTTTAGACTTAACAAATGTGGTACTTCCGTGTGAAATACCATATCGAGGGATCTCAAATGGACTTGAATCAGCTGAAAGGTTATGTGGTTCTGTTGTAAAAGCGAGTCTGATTCCATTTTCCTTTAAGAAGAAAAATTCTCTTTTACTATAATCTAAATTTGGTTTTCCATTTGGGTATGCAAAATAATGGACTTTATCATTAAGAATAACTCCAAGTTCGTTAATAGAATCAGTTATCTCCTTCTTACTTATCTCATCGCTTTCATTTTTTAAGATTGGATGATTTTGCGTGTGAGCTCCAATTTTTATAATATTGCTGTAATGAATCTCTTTCAATTGGTCAATACTCAAATTATATTGTCTTTCAAACTTATAGTTATATTGTTGTTTATATGCAATAATAATTTTCAACACATCCTCTATTTTAGAGTTTTTTAGGATTGCCAAATAGAAATAATTACTTAAATCAGCGTTATAATAATTCGAAATAATTTTGCTAAGATTGGCCTTATCAAAATCTCTTATTTCTTGAAACCAAAAATTTTCATTATTAATTATGATTTTTGGAGAAACAAACAAAATTGCTGGTATTTGGTGTTTGAGTAATATTGGAAAAATCACATCATAGAAAGTTCTATCTCCATCGTCAACGGTAATAAGACAAGAGTTACTCAGTTTTATTTTATTATTTACATATTCTTCAATTTGTTTTGGGCCAACAATTTGATATTTTTTTTTAATTATCAAGATAGTTTTTTCAAACCAATCTTTATCATACACATCATGAAAGTTAATAATTTTATTTGCCATTTGCTTCTATTTTATGTCGCCACTTAATTGTTTATATTAGTTACATATTTACTCGCAGTCTTTCTTTTATCCTTGTCCATAACGTTAGTATATAAAACACGACGGCACTACAAATTAATAAATTAAAATCAACAGTACCACCATGTTTTATACACTTTGTTGCCAACCGTTACTTTTCACTGCCCCCCTTTTCGTCAAAGTATGATTCACTCTTTTCCTTAGCTTTAATTTCTCCAATTGTCCGCTTCACAAAGTCGCTGTAAACTCGATTTGGAATCACCTCGTCTTTATACCACTTAGCTAAATTTTTGTTGCTCACTTGATTGTCCACATTGAAATATGCAGCAAGGGCAAGGGTCTCAATTACATCCCTATACATTTTTCCTGCAATTCTGTGCTTTTTATCCTTGACAGAGGCCATAAAATCGATAAGTGAGTCCAAAGCACCATCTACTAAGATTCGGGCAGCTTTTTTATAGATCGATCCCAAGTGGTGAAGTGAATGTCAAACTTTGACAACTCCTCTTTGAAATTTATCCAAAGAGTTTCCGCCTCTCTTAAGAATCGCTCTTGAGCTCCATACTCATAAGGATCTTCAAATACATTGTCTAAGCTTCTTGTCCAAATGAAACTTGGCATATGAACCTAAAGTAATGGCTGGCAACATCCGCATAAGTCCCACTCTCCTATCGGGTGTCGTGTATATCCATTTTGGAGGAAGGGAGTATTCCGGCTGTTTCTTGGCTCAAATTAAGCATTTGGGTAATACTGTCAAGTGGGGAGGCTACATTTTTTTGGAAACAGCGAGCCCGTAGTTGTAAATTTCAGTAATCTTGGTACTCGAGTGGCCCAGCGGGACCTGAATCATTCTCAGATTGGTCCCCTGCAGGAGGAGATGTGTGGCGAAGCTATGCCGCAGGGTATGAACCGTCGCCCAAGGGTTGACCCCGCTTTTGGTGACCGTTGCACGAAAAATGTTTTGAATACTTTTAGTAGAATATTGCCCTCCGTCCTGCCCCTCAGACAGCCAATAGGACGGTTTATAGCATTTGTAATAGCTTCTCAATTCGGTCAGGAGAATCGGGGACAGGATCGTTTTCCGGTCCTTTTTGTTCTTGGCACCCTTGATAAACAAGTACCCTTCATCCGAATGGATATCCCTGACCCGAAGCTGGATCGCCTCACTGATCCGAAGTCCGGCGCTGTAGATGGTCAGGAGGATTGTTCTGTGCTTCAGGTTGTCTGTCACCCGAACCAATGATGCCACCTCTTCTTTACTGAGTACATTGGGCAGGGACTGGGAGCGCTTGGGACGCTGGATATCATAATATTCCCTGGGTTTGCCCAAAACCTGTTCGTAATAAGCCTTGATGGCGTTGATCAGGCAGTTTTGGGCGGATTCTGAGATTTTGTATTTGGTAATCTGATGATGTACAAAGGCCTCGATCTCTTCCTTGCTCAGGGAAGGAATATCGTGTTGCTCAAAAAATCTCAGAAACTTGGAAAATCCCCCGCAGTAATTGGCGATGGTAGAAGGACTGTACGCCTTCACTACCAGCTTCTGCTGGAGCTTTTCTTTGCGAAACCTTTGTGAGATTTGCGGCTTTGCGGTAGAAATCCATAACCCATATCTCAGGAATTTGTAGTTCCGATAGTTAAATCCCTCAGAAAGGCTTTGGGCTATATAAAAAATCAAAATTCCCATCTGGGACAGCTCAAAATTATTAGAAAATCAAGGCTATTTTTAAATGAAATGTAGGGTATCCTGAGAAGGCTGCTCACAGCAAAGCCATTATCAACTGCGTTTTATGTTTTCAAACGATTTTAGGGTATTTAATTTCTCGCGTGCCTCAGAATGCCCTTGTTCGGCCGCTTTCAGATACCAGACTTTTGCCTTTTCTTCAGAAATTTCTATTCTGTCTTTTTGATTGCGATTTGTTATCCAGTGCATAAGCCGATCAAATTGACCCCCTGTCGCCGCTGGAAATTGACCCCCTCGAGTTAATTGGAATTTTGGGGTGGAAAAGTAGCTACTCAGGAATGCGA
>CAZTJM010000303.1:0-3350 GCA_964613865.1 uncultured Limnohabitans sp.
TTGGAGTCAAATTACCCTTTAGCTAAACCATGGGAAAAATAATTGCAATAGCCAACCAAAAGGGCGGAGTGGGAAAAACAACCACTGCAATGAATCTTGCTGCAAGCCTGGCTGTATTGGAGTTTAATACCCTGGTCATCGATGCGGATCCCCAGGCCAACACCACTTCAGGTCTAGGTCATGATCCTAAGGCGATCGACACCAGCATCTACGAATGCATGGTTGACGGGACCAACGTTCAGGACATTATCCTGAAAACTTCCCTCGACCATTTGGATTTGATACCATCCCACATCGACCTAGTCGGCGCTGAAGTAGAGATGATCAACTTGGAAAACCGGGAGGAAAAGATGAAAGAAGTCATCTCTCCGATCAAAGATCTCTACGACTTCATTATCATCGACTGCTCTCCCTCCTTGGGCCTGATCACCATCAATGCGCTCACTGCGGCAAATTCGGTGATAATCCCTGTGCAATGTGAATATTTCGCGCTGGAAGGCCTAGGCAAGCTGCTCAATACCATCAAAATCATCCAGACCCGCCTCAATCCCGACTTGGAGATAGAGGGGATTCTGCTGACGATGTACGACGTGCGGCTGAGACTTTCCAACCAAGTAGTCGAAGAGGTCAGGCTGCATTTCAAAAATATGGTGTTCGACACTATCATTCCCAGAAACGTCCGCCTTTCCGAATCCCCAAGTTTCGGATTGCCGGTCATCGCGTTCGATGCCGAAGGAAAAGGGTCCATCGCATATCTCAATCTGGCCGGGGAAATAGCCCAGAAAAACGGCCTTCAAAAAGTGACCAATTAAGCATGTCTGATAATAAACCCAACCGCAAAAGTGCATTAGGAAGAGGGCTGGGAGCGCTGTTGGAAGACAGTCCTGCCAAACACAAAAGCCATGAAATACTTCCGGAAGTCGCAAAGACCGGGACTTTCGAGATACCCCTCGATGAAATTCAGGTCAATCCTTTTCAGCCCAGGGTGCATTTTGACAAGGATGCGCTTCAGGAGCTGGCAGACTCCATTTTAGTACAGGGCATCATCCAACCGGTGACGGTGAGGAAACTTGCCCCGAACGAGTACCAGCTCATCGCCGGCGAGCGCCGTTTTCAAGCATCCAAATTGGCTGGTCTGAGCCAGATTCCCGCTTATGTTCGGACTGCAAACGATCAGCAGATGCTGGAAATGGCTTTGATTGAAAACATACAGCGGGAAAACCTCAATGCACTGGAAATCGCACACTCTTACCAAAGACTACTCGCAGAATGTAATCTCAAGCAGGAAGAGCTGGGAGATCGTGTAGGAAAAAACAGGACAACGGTCAACAACTACCTACGCCTCCTCAAGCTACCTCCGACAATCCAGGCCGCTATCCGCGACCAGCAGCTCTCCATGGGTCATGCAAGGGCGTTGATCAATGTGGAGGACGTGGAGAAGCAATTGGCAATCTTCAGAAAGGCCGTCGATGAGGAGCTGAGCGTCCGCAAAGTGGAAGCTCTGGTAAAGTCGCTCAACGAGGGACAGCCTCAGAAGGATAAGCCTGAAAAAGGACTGGATCCGGTACGGAAATATGAAATAAACAAAATCCAGCAGCGGCTGGCTTCACACTTTGGAACCAAGGTCGGCCTAAAAGCGGACGAGAAAAACCGCGGGGAAATCAAAATCCCATTCAATTCTGCCACTGACCTAAACAGAATTCTCGAAATACTCGAAATCATTTGAAAAATTGAATCCAGCCTTTTGCGACAGAAAATCAAAACCCAAGACCCCATGGATATCCTTGGGGCTTTTGCTTTTCGTATTGCTGCTGTCGAACCCTGCATTTTCACAAAACCAAAACGAGTCCGAAAATGCCGAGTCGCTCCCCAAAGAAAAAAAAGAGAAGACCGACTACTCCTCTCTTCCCAAAAATCCCAGAAAAGCGACCATCCTCTCCGCCATCTTGCCTGGCGCGGGACAAGTGTACAACGGGAAAGCTTGGAAAGTCCCCCTACTCTATGCTGGATTCATGACGGACATCTACTTCATCGGGTATAATAACAAGCGCTATCAAACCTTCAGAGAGGCGCTTTTCGCCTATGATGACGGAGACCAAAGCCAGTTTCCCTCGCTTAACCGAGAGGCGCTGGTGCGAAATGTAGACTACTGGAGACAGAACAGAGACTTGACGATCTTGCTGCTGGCGGGCATCTATGCGCTCAACCTCATAGATGCCAATGTCGATGCACATCTCTCGGGATTTAATATTTCCGACGACCTAGCTCTCAAATTTGAGCCAAATGTCGGTACTTTCGCAGCTTCAGGTTCTTCCATGGGACTCACTATGAAACTTCAATTCAAATAATGAACATTCTTATTCTTGGATATGGCAAAATGGGAAAGATCATCGGCGAAATCGCCGAATCCCGCGGCCATTCCCTAGCAGCCAAGATCAACATCGACAACCGTCACGAGCTCGACGGCTTGGATGCATCGACCATCGATGTAGCCATTGAATTTAGCCAGCCTGAGGCAGCGGTAGAGAACATTTCCTGGGCTATGGAGCGCGGCATTCCGGTCGTATCCGGCACGACTGGCTGGCTTTCCCGCAAAGCGGAAATCGAAAAACTCACAGCCGACCAAAACGGGGCTTTTTTTTACGCTTCCAACTACAGCATCGGAGTCAATATCTTCTTTAAAGTCAACGAGTTTCTTGCCAAGCTGATGAATGAAACCACCGGTTATCGAGCTTCCTTGGAAGAAATCCACCATACCGAAAAAAAGGATGCTCCCTCCGGCACTGCGATCACCCTTGCAGAAGGGATCCTGCGAAACACGGACAAACTCAGCGAATGGTACCTGGTCGGACAATCGGCCGGAAATGAACAATCTCTCCCCATCACCGCAAAGCGGATCGACCCTGCCCCGGGCACCCATATCATCCGCTATAGCTCTGAAATCGACGAGATTGAGATCACGCACACCGCTCACAGCAGGCAGGGCTTTGCCCTTGGCGCAGTTTTGGTGGCTGAGTGGATCCAAGGCCGAAAAGGCGTGCTCTCTATGGATGATTTTCTATCTTTCTGAATCAACTAGCAACTCATGAGTCAACCTAAAAAGAAAAAATCAGCAACCCGCGAATGGCTGGATGCGCTGGTTTTTGCAGTAGTCGCAGCCAGCTTGATCCGTTGGCTTTTGCTCGAACCCTTCACGATTCCCACCGCCTCCATGGAAAAGTCCCTCTTAGTCGGCGACTTTCTTTTTGTAAGTAAGATGCACTATGGGACCCGAATACCCAAGACGGTCCTCCAGGTTCCCCTCACACACCAAAAGATATGGGGGACAGATATCCCCTCCTATTCCGATG
>CAZTJM010000304.1:0-3288 GCA_964613865.1 uncultured Limnohabitans sp.
ATTGACCTTCCATAGTTATTATTATTCAGTATTGAATTTAGCTTATTATTGTTTGATTTGTCCTGATATCCATGAAATAGTTCTTCTTGAAGAACTTGTGTGGTTATATTATCAATTCCATTGAAAGTGATAACACCTGTCAATGGATTGTATCCTCCTGGATTCGTTGAGGAAACATTTGAGCTAAAACCAAATTTAATGTTGTTAGATTTGAAATAGTTGTACATTTGCTCGTTCGTACAATCTTGCCTGAATTGAGCAAAAACATTTACCAAAATCTCCTTTTCTGCGTTTGTTAAGTCCAAAAAGGTAGCAATTTCATTTAGCGCTTGGTTGTTCACGTAGTTTGTATGAAAGCTGCTACCACCACCTCCCCATTACAGACTTCATATGAATCCATTAACTCCCATGCAGTACACCCTACTAGACTCGAACCATTGTAGTAACAAGTTCTTTCATAATAGTACATTGTTGTACAATTCCCTTCGTCCATTTTCATATTCTGGTTTCCATAGGTATTGAATTTGTGAAAGCCAAGGCTATTGTATTCTTTGTCCAACTCTAGCCAAGCAATAATTCGGTTTCTAACATCTTGCGATATAATCTCTTTAAAGCCAACACTTTGCAAGTCAAAGTTCGCCTCCAAACTTATAAAAGTATATTTCTCCGGAGATTCTCTTGGAATAATAAGTCTTGATTCAAAACTTAAAGATTGTAATTTAAACGCGACAATAGGAGTTACCAGGGGCACTTCTATAAAGTGTTCTCCTGAGTGCGCTCGATCCCAATCTAATTCTATGGGTATATTTTCAAAAGTCGTCTTATTAGATAACTCTTTTCCAAAATACGATTGAAGAGTTTCAATTTGGCTGATCTCAGGAAGATTCTGTTCTTCCGTACAGGATATCAACAATAGTGCGAAAAAAAATATTCCAAGAAGATTACCCGTTTTTTTCCATTTCCGAAAATTGTAATTAGGGGGGGGCAAAATTGTTTTTCATAAAATATTAGATAAGTGTGGTTAAAAATTTCAGTTAGTCTAATTATTTCGGAACAAAAAAGCAAACCTAGGTGTTGCTTTTCCTCCGATTTTCTTTCAATTGACAGAAAAGCCAAGTCTCCTATCTTTGTCCCGTGAGCTCCGCCGAAAAACACGCCGATATTCTCAAGTCCACCGCCAAGCGGCTGGGCTTTGACTACTGCGGAATAGCCAAGGCGGAATTTTTGGAAGCGGAGGCGCCTCGTCTCGAAGACTGGCTTAACAGAGACTATCAGGGTAAAATGGGCTATTTGACTAACCACTTTGATAAGCGGCTGGATCCGACCAAGTTGGTGGAAGGAGCGAAAACCGTCGTCTCCCTGATCTACAACTACTATCCGAGCCGGAAGCTTTCCGAAGGGAAAACCGACATCAAGCTTGCCAAGTACGCCTACGGCGAGGACTATCACCTTGTCATCCGCGAGAAGCTGACTGCCTTCCTCGAGGAACTGCGGGAAGAAATCGGGGAGATCAACGGGCGTTCCTTTGTGGACTCGGCACCGGTGATGGAGAGGCAATGGGCGCAAAAAGCCGGCTTGGGTTGGTTGGGGAAAAACAGCCTGCTGCTCAACCGGGAGATGGGGAGCTTTTTCTTTCTGGCAGAGCTGATCATCGACCTGGAGGCTTCGCCCGATACTCCATTAGCCAAGGATTACTGCGGCACCTGCACGGCCTGCATCGATTCCTGCCCCACCGATGCCATCGTAAATCCCGGAACAGTGGACGGCTCCCGCTGCATCTCCTACCTGACCATCGAACTGAAGGAGGCGATCCCGGATGAATTTGCTGGGAAAATGGAAAACTGGGCCTTTGGCTGCGACATCTGCCAAGACGTATGCCCCTGGAACCGCTTTTCCAAACCCAATCAAGAGCCTAAATTCCAACCCAGCCCCGAGCTGTTGGATTTTTCACAAAGGGAATGGAAGGAAATGACCGAAGAAACTTTCAAACGGGTATTCGCCAAGTCGGCGGTGAAGCGGGCGAAGTTTGCCGGACTGAAGAGAAATGTAGATTTTCTTGAAAAGTAGGAGGCCTCGCTTTTTTACCGCAAAGACGCAGAGGCCGCAAAGTCTACGCAAAGATGTTCTTTGGCAACGAGCACTATCTCTGGTGGCCTAGCGAGAAAAAGTGTCAAAGGTTCGCTTCCGTCTTCGGTCTCCCGACTTTATCTTCAAACCGCCTTCAGACTCATGTCCAACGCGGTGACCGAGTAGGTCAAGGCACCCATGGAGATGTAGTCCACACCGCATTCAGCAACCGGCGCAAGCGTCTCTTCGGTGATTCCCCCGGAGGCCTCGGTAGGATATTTCCCATCTATCATCCGCACAGCCTCCCGCATTGTGGCGTAGTCCATGTTGTCGAGCATGATGTAGTCCACGCCGCCGACCTCCAATACTTGGCGCACTTCATCCAGATCACGGGTTTCGATTTCGATCTTCAAATCGAGCTTGTTTTCGGCCAAATAGGCCTGGGTACGCTCAATCGCAGCTCGTATGCCTCCGGCAAAATCCACGTGGTTGTCCTTGAGCATGACCATATCATAAAGCGCAAAGCGGTGGTTGATGCCTCCGCCGATATATACCGCCCACTTTTCCATCAGGCGGAAGTTAGGCGTCGTTTTGCGGGTATCCATCAGCCTGGCTTTGGTATGCGAAATCAATTGGGTGAGACGGTGGGTCTTGGTGGCGATGCCGCTCATGCGCTGCATGCAGTTGAGTACCAGCCGCTCGGCCGAAAGAATGGAGGCAGAAGGACCTGTCACGATCAGTCCAACCTCGCCAGCCTTGATCTCATCCCCATCCTTTTTTAAAAATTCAACCTCAAGTCTCGGATCGACGGCTTTGAAGATTTCACCAGCGAGCTCTATCCCAGCCAAGATCCCGGCATCCTTGATGAGGAGTTGAGCCTTCCCAGTTTTGTCGGCAGGAATTGAAGCCAAAGCCGAATAGTCTCCGGGGCCGATGTCTTCTGCGAGTGCCGATTGGATAAAATTCTGGAGGGCGTCTGAACTGAGGTAACTTGGCTTCATGCCGCAAAAATAGCCAAAACTACTGGCTTGAGCATTCGCGGTTAACTTTTTACAAAATCCAGGCTGTAGATCCTGAAGTCACTCGCATTTTGGGAAACCTTGATAAAAACCTGGAATTTGCCCTGGCTACTGGAATATTCTCCTACGTAGGTACTGAGGCTGCCTGGGTTTTCGTTTTGGAATACCAAGGCAAAACCGCGGGAGGGATGCTTCTTGAAAA
>CAZTJM010000305.1:0-3277 GCA_964613865.1 uncultured Limnohabitans sp.
TGCCTTGGGTTTTGGCAGTCTTCCAGTTTTGGTGCTTAGTCAGTCCGCCTCCCGGAACGATGCAGTGCAGATGAGGGTGCAAGGACAACTGTTGCCCCCAGGTATGCAGGATGGCGATCATCCCGGGGGTGGCTCCCAGGTGTTTCGCGTCCTTTGCAAAGCAGCGGACCGTCTGCCAGCCAGCTTCAAACAGACTGTCATAGACGGCCTTGGGCTGATGCATCGCCAGCGGGTTCAGCGTGTCGGGCAGGGTAAAGACCACATGGAAGTAGGACACGGGAAGCAGTTCTGCCTCCCGCTTGGAGATCCAGTCCTCCCGGTTTTTGCCCTGACACTTGGGACAATGTCTGTTCCTGCAACTGTTGTAGCTGATTCGGGTAGTCCCGCAGTCGGTACAGGCATCCACATGTCCGCCCAGGTCAGCGGTTCGGCAGCGCTTCAGCGCTGACAGAGTTCTCAACTGCCATCGGTTGATCTGGGGGTGGTTTTCTACCTCGGTCCAGTGCTGTCGGAGCACTTGGGCTACTTCAAAATCAGCCCTCAACGTCTGGACAGGTACAGCCGATCCAGCGGACTGAAGGCACGGCATCTGTCGGTCTGGGCGACATGGAGATAGACCATGGTGGTGTCGATGGATTCGTGGCCGAGCAGGTCTTTGATGGTCAGGATGTCCAGCCCTTCTTCGAGCAGATGGGTGGCAAAGGTGTGCCTGAGCGTATGCACGTTCATCGGTTTGAGAATGCCTGCTTTCTTCTTGGCTTCGTTCACCGCCCATTGGATGCCCCGCTGGGAATAGCGGGAATCGAAGTCCCCTCCGGCTCGGCCGCGGATCTCCCGATCGGCGCTGTTGAAGAGCCATTCGTTTGGTTGCTCGGCTTCCAGATAGGCCTTGATGCCCCGGATCAGGATGTCCGCCAAGGGGACGTAGCGGTCTTTTTTGCCCTTGCCATCCTTCACATGGAGCATCTTTCGATCAAAGTCCAGATCTGCAATCCGAAGATTCCGAACCTCGAAACAGCGCAGCCCGCAGCCGTACAGCAGGCCGATCAGGACGCGGTGCTTGAGCAAACCAGGTGCTTTGAGCAGTCTGCGCACTTCTTCCTGGCTCAATACTACCGGAAGCTTCTTGCTTCGCTTGATGGTCGGAAGTTCGATCCGCTTGTCCTTCATCCCCTCGATGCGGTAGGCAAAGCGCAGGGCATAGACGGTGAACTTGAAGTAGGAGTCCGAGGGGGTGTTGTGGCTGCGCTTGACCAGATGGAGGTAATCGTTGACCCGCTCGGGATCGACCTCGGTGGGCAGTTCGTTGAAGTGGAGCGCGAGCTTGGCCAGGTGTCGCGCGTAGTTGGACAGGGTGCTTTTGCTCTTTCCAGCCACGACAACTTTCTGTTCAAACTTGGCCAATAGTTCGCTGAATCCCGCTATCTTGGAGCAGGCGGCCTGGAGGAGGTTTTCTTTTTTTTCATGATTGAAAACGGTTAAGAATGAATCAAAAATTTACCTCTTTCGGGCTGCTAATCGGTGAAACTACCGCAGGTTTAGTGCAACAAGGGTTTTGCAAAAGAGCGGGTAAAGTGCTAATCTCAACGTTTGTGCTTTCTATCCGCAAAAACCATTTTTTATTTGCTCAAAAAGTGTAAATTAGCAATTAAAAAAATGGTTTTGCTTACGTCTGTGCAAAGTTGAAAGTTTCTACTTTCTATTCCGCTCCTTCGCAAAGCCCTGAACCGTTATAGGGCATTTTAAAAAGACAGACAACACAATGAGAATAAGCATCGCACAGACAAGACCTATTAAAGGCGACATTATGGTTAACATTGGCAAGCATAGAATGTTAATTGAAACTGCATCTTCTTTGAAAGCGACTTCAATATTTTTTTCTGAACTTTCATTGACAGGTTATGAGCCAAAGCTTGCAAAAGACTTAGCGATAAATCAAGACGACAGCAGACTTGATAGCTTTCAACAAATTAGTGATATGAATAAAATTACTATTGGACTTGGCATTCCAACAAAGACTGAAACGGGAATACAAATAAGCATGATAGTTTTTCAGCCAGACAGAGCAAGGCAGACCTATTCAAAACAACAACTACACACAGATGAATTTCCATATTTTGAAAGTGGAGACCGACAAATAGTTTTGATTGTTGACAACAAAAAAGTTGTACCCGCTATTTGCTATGAAAGTTTACAAACAGACCATTCTGACGAGGCAAGTAAACTTGGTGCTGAAATTTATTTAGCTAGTGTAGCCAAATCAGAGAATGGGTTAAATAAGGCCAAGAAACATTATCCAATTGTTGCTAAGAAATTTTCAATCCCAGTTTTAATGGCTAATTGTGTTGGCTTCTGTGACAATTTTGAAAGTGTTGGACAGAGTTCTATTTGGACAAAACACGGGGATTTAGCAGGGCAACTTGACGACTTAAATGAAGGACTTCTAATTTTTGACACAGAAACAGAAGAAGTATTTAAACATATATTATGAGAAAAACGCCCTATAATCGAGTAGACGGCCCCGCCAACCGTTAGGTTAGCGAGGTGCGCCTCTCACACCACCGATCCCGAAAGCTCGGGAGGTCTCGTATCCCGCCCTGCACTCCGGCTCCTCGCTAAAAATGTCCTCGGGGACATTTTCTCAACGCTCGGCCCCAATTCACTGGATTGTAGATCCGACAGCTATCGGATGCGATTTGAGGTAGTAGGAGAGCATGGATTCATAGCCCTTTATTCTAAGTCTGGACAGGATTATCATCGTTCACAAAAAGTGCTTTGGGCAACAACCCAAAGCACTTTCTGATTTCTCCCTTGCTTCCTACAGTGTGTGGATTCCGAGCTATCGGAATGCTTTCCCCCCTCTATGCTCCAAGATATACTACCCCACTTGGCATGGAATTAAGGAGGGTCCCCATGTCCTAAATCAAAAAATCCAGTCTTTCGCTGCCTATTGGGATCGCGCCTGACAGGCACCACACAAAAAAGCCGGACAATACATCCGGCCTTTCAAACACTCAACCTAATCCTAGTCCTATTTTGGCAAAATCACGCCGTCCACCACGTGGATGACGCCGTTGCTTCCTTGGAGGTCTGCGGCAGTTACTTTGGCATCATTGATCATCACCACTCCTTCCTTGATGGAGACGGTAAGTTCTTGGCCATTTAATGTGGGCACTTTTTGACCGTCTGATAGGTCAGCAGCCATCACGTTTCCTGAGACTACATGGTAAGACAGGATTCCGGTCAATTGATCTTTGCTTTCAGGCTTCAACAAAGT
>CAZTJM010000306.1:0-3236 GCA_964613865.1 uncultured Limnohabitans sp.
GGGGTCTTGGGTTTTGATGGCTTCTGGATTATTTGCAAGGGCAAAAGGAAGCTTTGCCGTTGGCTTAAATTTCCCGGTAAGTATATCCATCACGGCGGCATCACTTACGCCAAAAGTTGCCAAAATCACCTCGGAATTTAGAATGCCACTCGCCTCATCCAAGACATAAGGCTGACGGAAGTCTATGGATAAAACGGTTTTTTCCGGACCCACCTGTTCCATAATGGCCTTTATATCCTCCAAGGAAGGAGAGATTTTCCATGACTTGGATTTAGCCATATCAGAAAAGGCCAAGAGATCAAGTTCGTCAGGCAGAGCCCCTCCAAACATTCGATCTGCCGCTCTTTCATTGGTGACATGAACCCGGATGATGGCGTAGTCGATATCTTCCGTGGGCAGTTTTATTTTTTCTCCTCTGGAAGCATCATAGTCTCCGGAAAAAGCCTTAACAGCAGCCCAACTTCTCTCTTTGAACAGTGACGGATTAACCCCCATAGTAAACACCCTCAAGGAATCCTTTCCCTCCGACTTTGCCAGTGGCAACACATCTTTATTCTGAAGCAAAACGATGGACTTTCTTTGCGCGAGGTCAGCTTTTCTCTGGAAAGACGGATTGCCGATCAAGTAGGCCGCGCGGTTTGGATCTACAAAAGGGTTCTCGAACAAGCCCAATTCAAACTGTTCTCTCAACAATCGTTTGACTGACAAATCAACTCTTTCCTCGGGGAGTTTTCCTGAATTCACCAGGTCAAGAAGCTGCTGGTTATTGTTGAAACCAGACAAAATATCCGTTCCGGCTTCAATGGCTATCAGTATTTGCTCCTCCACAGTCTTGTCTTCCAAACCCCAAGCTCTGTCGCCAATAATTCCAGTATCCGAGTTGACATACCCTTGAAAGCCGAGCTTTTCTCTTAGCAGGTCGGTTAAAATACCCTTTGAAAATGCCATCCCAACAGTATTGGGAAGATAGGGCTGACCTACGGGAATGCCATAATAAGCCATGATCGAGGAAGCCCCTGCCTCAATGGCCGCCTTGAACGGCTCCACACGGTAGTCAAACATATTGGCAGGATAGGCCTGGTTTTTACCAAAATCGTAGTGCGGATCCCCTCCTCCTTCCTGCGGGCCTCCACCTGGAAAATGTTTGATCGTCAGAGCCACACTCTTGGAATTCAGAGATTCGCCCTGAAGATTTTTAATCAGGACCTTAATGATCTCGGAAGCGAGTTTGCTGTCTTCCGTAAAGGTTTCGTGTACCCTATACCAACGGGGTTCGGTCGAAAGATCGGCCATGTAGCCATACATGCCCCGCAGTCCTATGGAGGTCCATTCCGCTGACATGATCTTCGCAAAGTCAGCGATCAGTTCCAAGTCTCGGGTGGCGGCAAGCCCACTCTCTTTGGGCCAAGCCGAAAATGCACCGGATTCCACGTTTATACCCGCTCTTGCATCATAATCCATGTGATTCCTCGCATTGGACTTAAACATCAGCGGAATTCCCAGTCGGCTATTTTCCGCAATTTCCTGTACCGCATTCATAAACTGGGCGGCTTCATAGGGCGTGATTTGAACACCAGCAAACCCGTTTCCAGAACCCCCAGTCCGGACTGGACTTTGGGTCACGGAATTTCTAAAGATGAAGCGGGTCATTTTTTCGTTTTCTATGAAATCGACGGCCCTTTCGGAAACTCTGCCATATTCCTCGGCATTCAGGGTATTAATCAAAAGCATCCCAACCTTTTCCTTCAAGGTCATTTGTTGGAGCAGGTCGGCCACCCGCACATCGACCGATTGCCTCCAGTCCTCGTAGACATCCAGTTTCTGGTTTTTGTTGAGATCCTTAAACTCAAGCTGATCCTGGTGAATGACGCTCACAGATCTCGCTTCAACTTTTGGTTGGTAAGTTGGAGATTCCTGTCCGACTGAATTTCCAGCAAAACAGAGTATGCCTAAAAAAGCTAAAACAAAGGCTTTGGCCATGATGGGGTGGTTTTGGGTTTTTCGTCAATGACCTAATATAAAAAATCTTCAAGAAGCCAGGTCGGTCGATAGCAAGATCTATTCTCCTGAAAAATAGGCATCGCTACAGGCTACCCAAAAAATCCAGACTCAATATCGAAAGGCAGCTCACCGGTTCACCCCCTAGGCGTAGTTTTTCCTCAGCAGTTCTGAAGTTCCTTTTGACGCTGGGTGGAATTTGCCTGCCCTGCAACCTGGCCCAAGGCTAAAATCATTCTCAGAATGATTTCATAACGGCTTGTCCTACCCTCCTATCCTTACCAATTTTTAATTGGCCTTCTATCCCCCTCTAGGCTTAGATTCTTCTTAACACTTTTGAAGTTCGAGTGGGCGCTGGGGCGCTGGGTGGAATTTGCAATTCCACCCTCCTATCCTTACCAATTTTTAATTGGCCCTCTATCCCATTCTTCGGCACCCTCAGCAAATTGCAAATTTGCTAGGATAGAAAGGTGTAGTTACAAACTACACCTAGTCCTACCTATATTTCGACTACGCTTAGTGGGGGCACCTCCCCAGTTGCCCAGAAATAACTGGGGCAGGCAGTGTAACAGCGGTTTCATACTTGGCTTTGCAAGCCGAACGGAAAGCTAGTTGTTACCTGCAGTTCCTTATTCTGTTCCAAATACTTTTCCATTGAACGTATGCGTACAACAATTGCAAGATGGTGTCATGCCGACTGCCTTTAGATTTGGATTCACTAATTGCAATATTCCATCATCATCTACAAACAAACCAGAAAAGTATGTGGATTCCCCAACTCTTACATAATCTTTCCTATCATCCTCATGTAACGCAACTATCCAGAATATTGGCTCTTCTCTATCCAATCGTGATTTGGCTTCACTAAAAACCTCATCCCATTTGATACCAACTTTCGATAATAGAAATTTAAACAAGGGAGTGTAATCAAGTCCTCTTTGCTTAGTTCCAAACATTGTTCCCTTAACCTGCTGAACGGATTCCCCTTTACTGTTTCTTGTATCTTTAAAATCTCCGCCAAAAAGGTGATGAACACCTTTTGCTTTGGTATTTACTTTTCTATATAATTTGGATTTCTCTTTATCCATTCAGAGTTTGTTGATGGTCTGTGTTCAATTGCAGGTAACGTATTGCAGCTACCCGAAGGTGGCGATTTCGAAGCACTTCACTGTCAACCAAGCACAAACTTTGATAGAAGCACAAAGCTTGATTTAACCACTGAACCGCCACTTTTGGGT
>CAZTJM010000307.1:0-3201 GCA_964613865.1 uncultured Limnohabitans sp.
GGATCATCGAAGCTGCTCGCGAAGCTCGCGGCGCCTGGCGCATCGTTTTCATTCATACCGATGGCGCGGGCAGTGCGGAACGGGCCCGCGCAACCTGCGCCCAGCCCGCCATCGACAGGCTTGCCCTCGAGCTTCCCAATGATGGTGTGGGGGTCGCGGTGGTCCCAATACGCGAAACGGAGTCATGGGCACTTGCAGACGGCGACGCGATTCGCAGAGTGTTTGGCACGCTGCTATCCGATGATGCGCTCGGCTTGCCGCGCAACGCCGCGGGGGTGGAAGCCATCCTGGATCCCAAGAATTCACTGGACGATGCGTTCCTGAAGACGAATCCAACATCAAGGAAGCGGCGGCAGGGCGCTTCGCCGATGCTCAACGCACTCGGCGAGTCGGTTTCACTGCAGAGGCTTCGACTACTTCCGGGATTCCAGGCGCTCGAACACGATCTCCGGCGGGGGTTGGAGGTGCTCGGGATACTCAGGTGATGCGCGCCAGCGCATCAAGATCGAATCCCCTGAGCCCGACCACTTTGATACGCCGGCGCATGACGGCACCAACTGAAGATATGCACACCTCCTCCCTCATCCAGAAAATCTGGAACTTCTGCCACACCCTCATGGACGACTGGGTCGGTTACGGCGACGATCTGGAGCAGTTCTCCTGCCTGCTGTTCGTCGAGGTGGCGGTGTCACCGAGGCCAGGCGAGCGAGGGCAGGCATGAGCGACATCAAACTCTTCCGCTACTCGAGCACGACGGCCACCGAGCTTGCCGGCAAGGCGGTCGCCATCGAGAAGACCTTGCAGAACCTGATCGAAGCGCAGATGGACACCTTTCTCGGCGTGCGCTTTCTGGCCAGCGAGTACGGCACCGGCAACAAGCATCGCGGCCGCATCGATTCGCTTGGACTGGACGAGAACGGCTGCCCGGTCATCGTCGAGTACAAGCGACACAGCAACGAGAACGTCATCAACCAGGGCCTGTTCTACCTGGATTGGCTGCTCGACCATAAGGCGGATTTCCGCCTGCTGGTGATGGACAAACTCGGCAAGGAGGAGGCGGACCGCATCGAGTGGAGCGGCACCCGCCTGCTCTGCATCGCCGCAGACTTCACCCGCTACGACGAGCACGCCGTGGCTCAGATCAACCGCAACATCGAACTGATCCGCTACAAGCTTTTCGGGGATGATCTCCTGCTCTTCGAACTGGTGAATGGCGCCAGCGCAGCCAGCCAACAGACCAGCACCGAGGCGGAGATGGGCGAACTGCCGAAACCCGCGAAGCTGCCTTCTGCCTCCACGCTGGCGATGAAGACCCACGCCGACCAGCTTGCAACCGCCTCGGCGGAACTGTTGGGGCTGTTCGAGCAGACCCGTGGATTCATCCTCGCCCAAGGCGACGACATCATCGAAAAGCCGGTCAAGCTCTACGTGGCCTACAGACGGATCAAGAACTTCGTCTGCATGTCGCTGATATCGAAGGTCGATCCCCACATCTTCCTCACCTTGAAGCTGGACCCCGCCACCGTTGCACTGGAGCAGGGGTTTTCACGCGACGTCAGCAACATCGGGCACTGGGGTACGGGCGACCTGGAGCTCACCTTGCGTACAGCCGCCGATCTGGAGAAAGCCAAGCCGCTGATCGAACGGGCCTACTCGGAGAACTGATCCGCTTCTGCGGAACGGCAGAGTCGGGAGGCGGCCGTCCTCATCCACAGGAGTGCGCAATTTAGTTTCATCCTGCGCGCGGCCCATGTCACAGTCGGCCGCCCGTCACCCCGATAACATGTGCATTGCCTCCCATGCAGGGAACATTCCGCCGGTCGACCGATGGGAGAATCCCGCCCTCCAGACTCATGATCCTGAAAGATATCGACAGCAAGGACGCGCAACTCGCCGAACTCGAGTCTTATCTCGCGACGCCAGGCATCCCAGCGGCCACACAAACACAAATCGAGCGGGAACTGAAGATCCTCCGCGCCGGCATCAAGGGTGAGCGCGAATCCGCCTACGACATCGATTTCTATAGCGGCGCGAGCAAGAATCGGACCGTCATCCACGATCTGCGCATCGAGCACAACGGCCGGGTCGCCCAGATCGACCATCTGATTCTCAACCGCCTGCTCGAAGTCTATGTGCTCGAGACCAAGCACTTCAGTGAGGGCGTATCGATCAACGAGCAGGGCGAGTTCTCGATCTGGTTCGCCGGTAAGCCGCGCGGCATCCCCTCGCCGCTGGAGCAGAACGAACGCCACATCACGGTGCTGCAGGACGTCTTCAAGACACTCGACATGCCCACACGCCTGGGCATCCGGCTTCAGCCAAGCTTCGAGTCACTGGTGCTGGTGTCGAAGAATGCACGCATCGGCCGACCGGACAAGTTCGATACGCGCCGCGTCCTCAAGTCTGACCAACTGGAGCGCTGGATCACCAAGAACATCGACTCCGGATCGCCGCTGATGATGGCCAAGGTCGTCAGCGTGGAGACCCTGACTGCCATCGCCCGCCAGCTCATCGCACTGCACCGGCCGATCACGCCGGATTACCGGGCGAAGTTCGGCATCAGCGAGGAGATGCTGCGTCCAGCCTCACTTCCGCCTGCTACCACGCTAGCGCCGCTCGAGCCGACCGAGTCCCCCACGCCAACTCCCACGCCCGAAACGGAACAGGTCGTTGCAGAGGCCGCAGGCGAAACCACCGCAAGCGCGAGCAAGCTCACCACTTCCAAGCTCGCCAAGGCGTTGAACCTCAAGACACCCGAGCTGACCGAGCGCTTGGTCGCCCGCGGCCTGCTGGAACTGCGCGAGGGCAAGACCTACATCACCGCAGCAGGCAAGGCGGCGGGCGGAGAGTTCCGCATGAGCCCGAAGTTCGGGCCCTACTTCCTGTGGCCGGCGGATCTGGCGGTGTGACGAGGTGGCCCCTGGGCTGCCGTGCCCGTTGCGCACTGAGCTGCGCTGGCGCACTGTCCTGCCCAAGCCAATGGTGGCACTGACCACACCGGTCTTCGGGCCGACCTCATGAAGGCAGTCGCCGCCATGGCGCCCACCGAGCAAGCCCCCTCACCATGCCCACCCTCGTCCACCTCGACGACGACCTCCTCATCGTCGACAAACCCGCCGGCCTGCGCTCCGTGCCCGCCCGCGGCGCCGACCGCCAGGACTGCCTCGCCACGCGCGTTCAGGCCCTGCAACCGGACGCCTT
>CAZTJM010000308.1:0-3199 GCA_964613865.1 uncultured Limnohabitans sp.
CATTGGAAGTTATGCAGCCGCTGACTTGATTTGGAATTTTACCGAGAAAGCTTTTTTGGGGATCGAGTACTTGTGGGGTATGCGAGAGGATTTGGATGGTTCGGACGGTACCGCAAACCGCCTGCAGCTTAGCTTGAGGTATAGCTTTCCCTAGCTAGTCCGCCTGGCTAAGGTTCCAACCCTGCCATCGTCATCTCTTAGCTGATCTCTATCCACAAGCTCAAAGTTTGTCCTACGGGAATTAAAACAAGATCAACGTAAGTCAACGAGTAATTTTTACCCAATACCATGTTCGATAGTTTATTAAATTCCCTCTCCGCTGCTTGTTCCAGCTGGAAACAATCTCTTTTTTCCGAATTTTTCGATTCCCAGTTATATGCCGTCTCCTCCCATAAGAAGTTGGTTTCTCATCAAAAAGGGCAAAACATCTACTATGAAGGAAGCAGGCCCTCTGGAATATTCTGCATCAACTCGGGTGTGGTAAAAATATACAAGACCGCCTCCAACGGAAAGGAACAAATTATCCATCTGGCAAAAAAAGGTGAATTCCTAGGATGCGCTGCGCTTTTGGGGGAAGGAAACTACTCCCACTCTTCCATGGTCATCGAAGACGCCCAAATCTGCTTTGTTCCTGCCGATGTTTTTATGAAGACCCTCCTCCACAATCGTGAGTTTTCACTTAGAATAGCCAAATCGCTAAGCCGAGAAATTGGCAGGATGGAGGAAAAACTTGTCAATGCCAACCACAAAAGTATACGGGAGCGGCTTGCGCAAGCTTTGCTTGAGCTTTGCAACTCCTTTGGGATTGAGGAAAACGGAACGCGTAAAATCGATCTGGCGCTAAAAAGAGATGAATTGGCCGGAATTGTCGGCACTACCACAGAATCCGTGATACGTTTGCTTTCCGAATTCCAAAAAAGCAGGTTGATCAGTCTGGAAGGAAAAAAAATCATCCTAATAGACCAAAAGAGATTGGTCCGTCTATCGGATTTTTACCGGAGTATAGACAGTGCGATAAAATACAGTACAGAAAATGAAACAGTTCGTTCACCTTTCTACAAGACCGCCCATAGGATGGTCTTCTCGCACAGCCTGCCCTTCGCGTTGAAGGAAGCTCTTCCCGGTCTGGAGGATTATCCTATGCTATCGCGGAATGACGGTAGCGAAGTTTTTTGAGGGGATGGAGATGCCGGAGGGGATTTAGGCAGGGCAAAAGGATGCGCAAAGCGGTTTGATGGAGGAGGATTCGAGTGGAAAGGGGATCGGTTGGGTAGGCTTTAATAGTCATCGCCTGAAATATAGGAATAGTGACGATAGAAATGGGGTGGTTTGAAATTTAAACGAGAATGTGAAAATTGAACCAGTTTTTGCTAGATTGAATTGCAATAAAAAAGGAGGACGAAATGAGCGACAAGGATTTTGCGAAATTGATGGAAATTGCCAAGGAACGGCTAGAGGCGGCAAAGACCATGACCAAAAAAGAGGCTATTGCGTCCTTGAATCGCGCAGGTATCTTAACTAAGAAAGGAGAATTCACAAAGCATTACCCAACTTTAAAATCGCACACAAAAAGAAAGTAAACTTTTTTTAACTATTTTTTCATGTATGATGTACGACCAAATTTCATTATTGGATTTCATGGCTGTGACAGGGCGGTACGAGATAAGCTGGTCAATAATCCAGAACAACTAAAGTATCCACTGAACATGGGATGTATTTTTGGGAAAACAATTACACCAGGGCTAGAATTTGGGCAGAGGAAAAAAAGTCTAGGGGGAGTACCAGTGTTAAGAATCCATCCGTACTAGGTGCAATTATACATTTAGGCTTTTGCTGCGATTTTATGGATTCAAAATACATCCAATTACTAAAAAGTTATTATTTCTCATTGGAAGCCGAATATAAAGCAAGTGAGAAATCCATACCTAAAAACAGGAATATAAAATCAGATCGTGCCAAAGATATGCTTTTAAGAGAACTGGATTGTACCGTTATTGAATATATGCATCAATCTATTCTTGAAAAGTGGCAATTAGAAACAAAAGAATCCGGAACAAGTGGGATGAAGAATTTTGATACTACCCGAGGAGTATTTACTGAAGGAGGTCCGGCATTTGAAGGAGCCGGTATTTTTGAAAAAAGTCATATTCAGGTATGTGTTCGAAATCCTAATTGCATTAAAGGATTTTTTATTCCCAGAGAAGAAGTAGTTTTTCCTCAGGCCAACTCGATCTCTTAAAAAATTTGAGACCTTCCAGAGGAATAAGCTTACAAATCGGCAGAAGGAGACACGTTTTGGGTAAAAACAGCCCTGAAAAGGATGTAAAGGTTAGATCAATCGGCGTAGACACGCCGGAGGTGAAATGGGGGGGGGGCTTACTGAAGCGCAGCCTGGCGGAAAAGAAGCCTCTGAATATGTGAAAAATCTACTGAAGGGAAAAAAGGTCTTACTGGAATACTATGTCCAGAAATATGATCCCTATGGGAGAACTCTGGAGTATGTTTACCTTGAGGACAGTACTTTTCTGAATGCCCATCTTTTGGAGATCGGTCTGGCTAGACTGGCGACGTATCCACCGAATGCGGGGTGTGTGGAGAGGTTTACTGAAATTTAGAATCTGGCTACTAAAATAAGGCAGGCCTTTGAATGGGTTCATTTTGGCTACCGGATGTAGATGTAGGGAAAATATCCATAAAGAAAACCTGACGAGATTCGAGGGTCGGCGATTACGAAGACTATTGGCACTAAACTACATTCGAGAACTGAACTTCCACTTTGCAAAAATGTGTCTGTCAACCACGGGCCCCAGGTGAAGCAACCCGCTGTGTGGGCTGTAGTCTTTATTTCTTCGCTAATGCCTTAATAAGTAGAATAATTGTTCCGCTAATTCCTAAACCTGTTCTGTAGATTGACCAGTGTACTTATTCCAAATCTCAACTTTAGAGTAATTCCCCGAAAGATATTCCTTGATCATTTCTTCCCGCTCAGCCCAACTCAGAGATCCTATTCCTCTCGTCTTTTTTTCTTTTTGTCGTTTCATAGTAGTTTACTTGGTGTAAACTCAATTCAGGACAAGTCAAGTGCTGCTCCATAATGTGCGGGACGATTGTAAAGAGGCGATAATCACCGGATTATTAATCCTACTATAGGCAGTTCGCCATTGCAAATGCCGAACAACGTAGACGAAGTCAAAGCTCC
>CAZTJM010000309.1:0-3076 GCA_964613865.1 uncultured Limnohabitans sp.
ATCAGAAGGATTGATTGCAGATAGGCATTGGGCGAGAGCACGTCATGGTTTCCCTTGACGAGGTGGAAAGTGGTGTGTTCCAAGCTTTCCAGAAATTGGTTGAGGTAAGTCCATTGTCCGTTCCAGTCGGAGTGGAACAAGTCTCCCAGAAAATAGGTATGGGCTGGCTGGTAAACATCATGGAGCCTTCTCAGCCGAATCAAATCAAAGTCATGGATAGGCTCTGGGATCGGTATGCCGGATTTTCTGAAATGGGCCGCTTTTCCAAAATGCAGATCAGCGATCAAAAGGGTGTCCAACTCTTTGATCCAAAGGGCTTTTTCCAAAAGAAATTCAAAAGTATACCCCTGGAATTGCGTCGAATGTCCTTTTCGATGTTGCGTCAAATTTTCTGCCTCGTTCATAACAGTTTCAAATCTATCCGTATTTAGGGATATCAAACCTTAATTTTTATGAAAACAAGTCAACTCCTGTCAGGCACTCTGATCTTATTTCTAATCATTGTACTCCAGGCCCAGGCCCAATCAGCGGATGCAATCATAGGACTGTGGTACAACACCGAGAAAACAGCCAAAATCGATATCCAAAAAACAGGATCCATCTACTCGGGAGAAATCGTGTGGCTGAAAAACCCAAATCCGGACGGAAAGCCTGCCACAGACAAGAACAACGAGGATCAAAACTTAAGGAATAGACCACTGGTCGGATTGAAGCTCTTGGATGGACTGACCTATGCAAAAGGGATCTGGAAGGACGGCGAGATCTACGATCCAAATTCCGGTAAAACCTACTCCTGCGAGCTTAAACTCCAATCCAAGGAAGTACTGGAAGTGAAAGGTTACCTTGGTTTTTCTTTTGTGGGAAAGACGGTGGAGTGGACGAGGATAGAATAGAAAATGGCGGGTTTAGCCCGCCATTTTTCAGTTTTGCTCCAAGTAGTAGGATTTTAGAAAGTAAGCCAGTTGCTCAAACTCAATCAGGAAAGCATCATGGCCTGCGGTGGAATTTATCTCCTTATACGTTCCTCGTTTCGCCTTCTGGCTGATGTATTGCGTTTCGGTGGGTAGAAAGAGCAAGTCTGAGTTGACACCGATGGCTAGAACCCTTGCCTCGATGGAGGAGATGGCAGCGTCCACACCACCTCTATTTCTGCCCAAGTCATGACTGTCCATTGCTTTGGAAAGCGTCCAGTAGGAGAGGGCATTAAATCGCTTCGCCAGTTTCTGTCCCTGATAGCGCAAATAGGAGGCAGCCCGGAAGCCGTCCAGCTTTTCCTCCCTTTCACTTTGCTTCACGGTCAGGTCATCGGGATGGCGATAGCTGAGCATGGCGATGGCACGGGCAGTTTCCAATCCCTTGATTCCTGCAAGCTCGTGGCATTCCCCCCAAGTACAGTCAGACTCTATGGCCATTCTTTGGGTTTCGTTGAAGCCGACCACCCAAGGGGAAGTCTTGGCGGTAGATGCCAAAATAACCGCATGCTTCAACTTTTGACCCAAAGTCACTGCCCATTCCAAGCCAACTTGCCCACCAAGTGATCCCCCTATCAGCGTATGAATCTGGTGAATTCCGAGATGGATTCTGAGCCTTTCCAGGCTTGCCGCGAGATCTCGGGTGGTCACCTGCGGAAAATCATAGAAATAGGGCTCGCCGCTTTCCGGATTTTCGCTGAAAGGATTGGTGGACCCATAGCAGCTTCCGAGAAGGTTGGCACAGATGATAAAATGATCCGCGGGATCGAAAAACTTGTCCTCGCCAATCAGGCCATTCCACCATTCCGCCGCCTTGGAATCGCCCGTTAAGGCATGAATTACCCAGATTACGTTTGATTTTTCCGTATTCAGCTGCCCATAGGTGGTGTAGGCTAACTCAAACGCTTTGAGGACTTCGCCGGATTCCAAGTGCAAGGGTTCAGATGAATGGAAAACTTCCTGGGTCATAGTTGGTTCAGCGTATTGGCTTGTTAAGTTCATTAGGTAATCAATCAGATTTTTTCGAATGCTTGCTGCAAGTCGGATTTGATATCGTCGATATGCTCAATGCCGAGGGAAATTCGTAAAAGAGTAGGGGTGACCCCTGAAGCTAGTTGCTCTTCGTCTGATAGCTGTTGGTGAGTCGTCGCAGATGGCTGGATAATAAGCGTCTTTGCATCACCGACGTTGGCCAGGTGGGATACCAATTCCAGATTGTTGATGAATGCGGACGTCTGTTCCTTGCTTCCCTTGATCTCAAAGCTCAAAACTCCTCCAAAGCCGTTTTTGAGATATTTCTTGCCAAATGCATGATAAGGCGAAGAGGGAAGTCCTGGGTAGTTCACCTTTGACACCTGTGGATGTGCCTCAAGCCATTTCGCAATTTCCAAGGCATTGTCTACGGTCCTCTGCACCCTTAGCGACAGCGTCTCTATTCCTTGGAGCAAAAGGAAGGAATTGAACGGGCTGATTGCCGGACCGAAATCCCTCAGGCCCTCAACTCGTGTGCGGATTGCAAAAGCAATATTCGGAAGGCCCAGAGGATTGTTTTCCCCGAAAACCTGCCAGAAATTCAAGCCATGATAGCCTTCAGACGGTTCGGAAAACTGTGGGAATTTCCCGTTTCCCCAATTGTAGTTTCCCGCATCCACGATCACCCCGCCGATCGAAGTCCCATGTCCTCCTATCCATTTGGTCGCAGAGGATACCACGATGTTTGCTCCGTGGGCAATGGGCTGGAACAGGTAGCCGGCTGCGCCAAAAGTATTGTCCACCACCAAGGGGATGTCGTGTTTTTTGGCGAGCGCTGCGATTGCATCAAAATCGGGGATGTTGAATTCCGGATTGCCGATGGTTTCCAGGTAAATGGCTTTTGTTTTCGAATCAATCAGCTTTTCAAAAGCTTCTGGAGAATCACCTTTCGCAAAGCGTGCATCAATCCCTAAGCGCTTGAAAGAAACCTTGAACTGGTTGTAAGTGCCGCCGTAGAGAAAGCTCGTGGAGACAAAATTGTCCCCAGCCTGCATGATGTTGTTTAGTGCCAAAAACTGCGCGGCCTGCCCGGACGCGGTAGCCACCGCAGCCACTCCGCCTTCCAGCGCGGC
>CAZTJM010000310.1:0-3041 GCA_964613865.1 uncultured Limnohabitans sp.
TTCTTAATTACGGTGCAAAGGTACTAGTATTATTTTCAATTGTACAAGTGCCGCTCAAATATTTTTTATTTGTTTTTGTAAACAATCTTTACCGGAACTCCCTCGAAATCAAAGTTTTCTCGGATACGATTTTCCAAGTATCTGGTATACGGATCTTTGATG
Organism: uncultured Limnohabitans sp.; assembly: GCA_964613865.1. Classification (GTDB taxonomy): domain Bacteria; phylum Bacteroidota; class Bacteroidia; order Cytophagales; family Cyclobacteriaceae; genus Algoriphagus. The sequence continues at coordinate 163 of CAZTJM010000310.1, forward strand.
TATTGGGGGAGATTACAGAAGAATGCAAAAACTGGATTCTTGGTTGGAAGCTGTGTGACGTACTTGATCTTGATGTATTTTCCCTTCCAAGCTGGTGGTGGATATTTTTCGATTTCCTGGAGCATTGCATCGTTCAGCTTGGAAGTGGGCACTCTTCTGGTCTTGTTTTCGAAGACTTTTACAGCAAGTTCGATAGCCTGGAATATTCGCTGTTTCTCTGTGACAGAGGTGAAAATAATCGGTATCCATTTGTGCTCACCCAGTCGATCCAGCATTTCATCCTTGATCTTGTTCATGGTTTTGTGGTCCTTTTCGATCAAATCCCACTTGTTGACCATGATCATGATGCCCTTGTTGTTTTTGATGCCAAGGGAAATCAGATTAATATCCTGGGCTTCGAGGCCTCTGGTGGCATCTACCATGATGATGACCACGTCAGATTCTTCCAGTGTCCGAAGGGAGCGCATGACGGAGTAAAACTCGATATCCTCTTTTACCTTCGCTTTCTTTCGTATCCCTGCTGTGTCGGTAATGATGAAATCCTGGCCAAAGAGTTTATACCTCGTATGGATCGCGTCGCGGGTGGTCCCGGCTTCATCGGTCACGATGGAGCGTTCCTGTCCAAGCAAAGCATTCAAAAACGAAGATTTGCCGACATTTGGCCTTCCCAAAATTGAAATTTTTGGAATTCCGGCATCCGGATCCTCTACCCCTTCGTCCTCAAAGTGCTTGATGACTTCGTCCAAAAGCTCGCCTGTTCCGCTACCGCTTGCGGAAGCGATGGGGTAGATCTCAAAATCACTGATGCCAAGCGCATAGAATTCGTGAGCCATCATCGCTTTTTCGCGGTTGTCAGCTTTGTTGGCAACAATGTAAAGGGGCTTCGTAGTGCTTCGGAGCTCATTTGCAAATTCTGTATCCAAGTCGGTCAGACCATCCAAGCAGTCGACCACAAACAGGATCACGTCGGCTTCTTCCACTGCCAGCTTGACCTGCTTGCGGATTTCAGCTTCAAAGACATCGTCCGATCCGGTAACGTATCCGCCGGTATCGATCACGGAGAAAAACTTTCCAGCCCATTGGGCGTGTCCGTAGTGCCGGTCACGGGTGACTCCGCTCATGTTGTCTTCGATAGCCTTCCGCTCTTCTACCAGTCGGTTAAAAAGCGTGGATTTGCCCACGTTTGGTCTACCTACTATTGCTACAATATTTGCCATGATCAGGATGGGTCGTACCCAAATTTTTTAAGTTTCAGTTTATTTTTTCTCCAGTCCTGTTCCACCTTTACGAAGGTTTCCAAGAACACCTTCTTTCCAAAGAACTTTTCCAATTCTTCCCTGGACTCAATGCCCACTTTTTTCAGCATCTTTCCTTTGTCTCCGATGATGATGCCTTTTTGACTGTCCCGCTCGCAAAAGATTGTCGCCCGGATTCTGATGATTGACTCCTCTTCGTAAAAGTCTTCAATGGACACCTCCGTGCTGTAAGGAATTTCTTTTTTGTAGTTCTTGAAAATCTTTTCCCGGATGATCTCGGAGGCAAAGAACCGCTCGGGACGGTCGGTTAGTTCCTCTTTGTCGTAAAAAGGCGGATGAACCGGTAGTCTGTCGACGATTTCCTGGAGAATTCTCTCGGTGTTGAATTTTTCAAGAGCGGATATGGGAATAACGGTTTCAGATTTTATCCGCGAGGTCCAATAGGCCGTGACTTCTTCGAGTTGGCCTTCTTTGGCGAGGTCGATCTTGTTGATGACCAGCAAAACGGGGACGCCAGAGGCATTTATCTTGGGTATCACTTCCTCTATTTCTTCCTCCGTTTCGTAGAGGTCCGTCACAAAGACGATTACGTCGGCATCCTCCAGCGATAGATTCACAAAGCTCATCATATTCTTATGGAGCTCATATTTGGGTTTGAGCATGCCCGGGGTGTCTGAAAAAACGATCTGGTATTCCTCGGTGTTGATAATTCCGAGGATTCGGTGCCGGGTGGTTTGGGCTTTGGAAGAAATAATAGAAAGGCGCTCACCTACAAGGATATTCATGAGCGTAGATTTGCCCACATTCGGTTTTCCTACGATGTTGACAAATCCAGCTTTGTGTGTTTGGGCGAGCATTTCCGAAGTTTTTTTTTGCAAAGGTACTTGATTTTATAGAGTTTGTCCTTACCTTTGTATCACAATTCGCCGGAAGGGCGGTCTGAAAAAGAAATAAAAGGCTAAGCCTTAAGTCATATCGCGGGATGGAGCAGTTGGTAGCTCGTCGGGCTCATAACCCGAAGGTCACAGGTTCGAGTCCTGTTCCCGCTACTTTTAGACTCCGGACAATGTAAAAATTGTTCGGAGTCTTTTGTTTTTCAGGGGTTTAGCATTATTTCGAATCTATTAGATTCTGTTAGATTCGAATGAATTTGTCCCAGTTTTTGTCCCAGCTTTTGTCCCATTTTTTGTCCCAGTTTTTTTCTGGTCTTTTTGCTCCCCTTTTTATTGTGACTATTTTGGGGAATGATCGATATCAAAATCACTGCAGTATTGAATCCCAAGTCAATCCCTTCTGCCGGTGGACAGGGCATTTATTTGTGTGTTAATCTGAAGGTTCGACACTACATTAACCTCAAGCTTGAAAAGATTCCAAAAAAGGCCTGGTCTGGAAATGCGCCGAAATGGGTGAATAGTCACTATCAGTATGCCGAGTTTCACAATCGGGTTATCGCGAGGGAAATTCATCGACTCAAAGGGATCATTCAGGACTTTTATAAGCGAAATGAGATTTTGACAGCGGAAAAATTGAAGAATGTCTACCTAGTCAAGTATCATGGGAAAAAGCTAAAAGGTGTAAATGGTGTTCATGCCCCCGGTGCAAGTGACAAAGTTTCTGAGTTCA
>CAZTJM010000311.1:0-2948 GCA_964613865.1 uncultured Limnohabitans sp.
CAAGTCTGAACCCGAAAATTCAGGCTCAGTACTGTTAATTCCCATCATTGGATCCAATCCCGCAACGGGATTTATGGTTGGTGTCGGAGGCCAATATGCCTTTAGGATGACGGGAAACGCCACGCGCTATTCGATGGTATCGGGAAGTGTGCAGTTTACCACGAAGAACCAGCAGATCTACCTGCTCAAAAACAACATCTATACGAAAAACAATAAGGTATTCCTTTCCGGCGACTGGCGTTACACTATCTTCTCACAGTCGACCTATGGGCTCGGAACCCAGGCTCCCGAGGGCGGAATCCTGGACTACCAGTACAGTCTTGCCGGCCAGGAAACCTCAAACGATTCCCTGGCCCAGCCTTTGGGCTTCAATTTTCTCAGACTATACCAGACCGTAAATTTCAGGATCAAAAAAGCATTCTATGCAGGAGTAGGCTACTACCTGGATTCCTACTCAAAGATCGAGGATGAAAAACTCAGGCTGAACCCTGGGGACTCCCTGATCACGAGCCACTATGCCTACAGTCAGCGATATGGATTCAATGAGCGCAAATACCAGGTATCCACCCTCGGAGTCAATATGGTCTACGACACTCGGGACAATATGGTCAACCCCTATAAGGGGCAATTTGCCATGGCGAGCTGGAACGGAAACGTGTTCGGGAAGGACAAGTTCACGCATTTCATTTCCCTGGAATGGAGAAGCTTCCATCCCCTGTCAAAAGACAGTCCCCGACACCTGATGGCATTCTGGCTGTTAGGTAATTTCACCAAAACGGGGGAACTACCCTACCTCACCCTACCGGCAACGGCATACGACCAGCGAAGCAGGAGTGGCAGGGGATATACCCAGGGAAGGTTTAGGGGAAGCCAGATGGTCTACGGAGAGGCCGAATACCGTTTTCCGCTATCTCCATGCAGTGGCGTTTTGGGCGGAGTATTGTTTATGAATGCAACGACAGCTGACAGCCCACAGGCTTCCTTGGGTCTCTTTGAGTCCATCAAGCCAGGCTACGGATTTGGGCTTAGGGTCATGGCAGACAAGAAATCCAGAACGAATCTAGCGGTCGATTTTGGGTTTGGGAAGCAATCATTCGGGTTTTACCTAGCTGCTTCGGAAACATTTTAGGTGAGACAGAAAAGCGTACTAACTGCCCAAACCGACATGACAGTTACTTAACCGTTAATTGGCCGGGTATCTCATAGAAACACTTATCATTGCCTCTACCAACCCTTCAAATCCATCTGCCTAATGAAAACCCTTTGGCTATCGGCTATCCTCGCTTTTCTGTTTGCCTGTGAAAACAAGTCCTCCGGCCCAAATTCGGTCCAGGAGGAGAAACAACGAAACATTGCATTGGTCGAACGCTATATCGAAGCGGTCAAATCAAAGGATTCAGAGGAAATGGGAACGCTGCTTGCCGAGGACTATTGGGGCTACGGCCCTTCGGTTTCTGATTCAGTCAACCGAATCGATGCGCTGGCCAACTGGGCCTATGTATCGGAAAACCTGTATGACTCCATCCATTTTAGCAGGAAGTTTATTATAGCGGAGGAGGTATTGGACGGTCCAAATCCCGGCAGTTACGTTTCCAGTTGGGTAGACATGCAGATAACCTTCAAAGATGGAAGGGGACCGGTACACCTTCAGACTAATGCCATCTACCGAGTTGAAAACGGCCGAATCACCCTCAGTCGTACATTCTACAACGAGGCGGATGTCTATCGGCAACTCGGCCTGAACTTATGCGAGCAATAGTCGCAATCCGACTCTAAAACTAACTGAAATACTACAATGAAATCCTTTTATCTTACCGCCACACTGTTGTTTTGGGCAGCGGTGACGCTCGCCCAGACGAGTTCATCCACGCTGTCCAAAAGTCTTGGTCTTTTTGTTTTTCCCGCGAAAAACCAAGACGCCCAGACTCAGGAGCAAGACGAATCCACCTGTTACAAATGGGCTGTGGAACAGACGGGAACCGATCCGATCAATCCCCAAAAAGTCACGGCCGAAAAGGTTGACACATCACCCGACGGAACAGCGGTCGTAGGCGCGGCTAGAGGCGCCGCCGCCGGGGTGGCCATCGGTGCGATTGCCGGTGATGCCGGAAAAGGTGCGGCGATCGGGGCGGTAGCCGGAAGCCTTGCTGGAAGACGGGCAAAGGTTGCCGGGGACATGAAACAGCAACAAGCCAACGACGAGGCTGCCAAACAGAAGGAAAAGGACTTAATGGAAGAATTCAAAAAGGCGTTTTCAGCCTGCATAGAGTCCAAAGGGTATACCGTTAAATAGTTAGCCTGACACTAATTTTAAGCCCTGGCCAATCCCGACAAGGCCAGCCCATCGAGGATGTCATCTACCAGCTTCTTGTCCAGGATCATGGACTCCAGATGACCTTTTAGATCGTCAAGTTGAACTTTGAAGGCGGATAGCTCCAGCCGAAGATTGTCGATGGCTTTGGGGTCAAGCAAGCCAAGCTTACCTCTGGCCGCCGCCTTGGTCAGGGGGTCGAAGAATACTTCGGGCACGGATATCCGTTCCGCCGCTACCAGGGCCTGGGTAAAATCCTTTCTTTGGAAGTAGACCAAAAAATACCCTAGGTAAAACCACCAGGGGCAATGCGGATTCAGCGAAACCGAACTGTCCAGCAGTTCGAGTGCCCTGTCGTATTCTCCGACACAGGCCATCCCAAAGCCCATGGCGCCGGAATTGGAAACGGAATAGGGATTGAGTTTCAGGCACTGCTCCATAGCTTGAACGGCATCGGCTTTTCTTTTGAGATAAATACTTGCCCAACCGAAGCTACGGTGGGCATGGTGGCATTCGGGATCCAACATGGTTGCCCGTTTTGCCATCTCATAGCTCTCTTTGAGCGGATCTGCAACCGTGGGATAGCCTAGAGTCAGCGCATCAAGGTACAGCTCGGAAAGAAAGGCCATACCAGTGG
>CAZTJM010000312.1:0-2943 GCA_964613865.1 uncultured Limnohabitans sp.
TGGTTTTAGTACAGTTTCCTGACTCTACAGACCATTCTTTAATAGTTCCATCTATCGAAACTGAGAATACCTTGTCTCCTAATTCATTGTATACAATTAATTTAACTTTAGTATTGTGTCCTTTAAAATTATTTACACATATACCCGTGAGAATATCCCACTCTTTGATTGTTTTGTCAATTGATACTGATAGAATTTTTTTTTCATATTTTTCAAGTGCTAATAAATATACTGGCTGATCATGACCGGTGAACTTCTTTATTTCTTTCCCTGTGGATATATCTAGCTCTTTAATTGTACAGTCATTTGACCCAGTGAAAAATCGACTACCATATTGACTATATATTGCCATATTTACTGCTTGTTCGTGAGCAAGAAAAGTCCTTATGCAAACCCCATAACTTACTTCAAATTCCTTTACTTTTCCATCAAAAGAAGCTACTAATATCCGTTGACCATTTGGGCTATAAGCGACAGACCCAATTTGATTGTCATCTTCTTTAACGTTAAACTTAGATTTTAACTTTCTAGGGATGAAAGTTTTGTTTTTTTTATTTTCGTCGTTGAATGCAATAGGGTTAATTTTATTTGAGTGTACTGTTATAGTTTTTAAACATTTCCCTGATCCTAAGGACCATTCTTTAACGGTTCCATCATCTGATGCAGAAATAAATCGATCTAAGTATTTCGGATTGTACATTACTGAAGTTATTGATTGCTTGTGGCAACTCAAATTCTTAAGACATATTCCTGTGTCTAGCGACCATTCTTTTATCCATCCATCCTCAAAACCAGCAATTAAGTTTTGGCCATCATGGCTATAGGAAATGCTAGTTGCTTTGTCCAAATTAATGTCAATATCTCGTATTTTTTCTCCATTAACGGTTGAAAATTCACTTGTTTTTTTATATGATATAACTAATGATTTTTTGTGTTTTTTACTATATGTAAAGTAAGACGACAGACTGATAAAATGTTCATTAAAGACTACAAAATCAGCTAATATAGTCTTGGGGAACTTTTTAATAATATCACTAGGGTAGTGGTAAAATAATATATTTTCTATGAAGTAAATATATTTAATTATTTTACTCTTTCTGAAGCGATGATCTCTGGAGTAGAGTTTGAATCTTAGTGTTTGTTTAAAATAGTACGTAAACAACTTCATCACAATTCTCAGCAATCCCATAGATAAAGTTCTGAGTAAATTATTAATAATCTGGTTGTTGTAAAATGAAATCTTTATCCTTACTAAAATGAAAAGGCTGAAATATTTACAAAAATATATCAGAATATTACCATCTTCGTTGTATTGTGCTCCAAAAGGCTCACCTATTGGAGAAAATTGGTTCATAGCCAATTTTTTCTCAGATAATATCCACTCTTTAATTTGTCCCGTTGCATTCGTAGAAAGTACTTTTTTTCCATCGTTACTATATTCTGCAAATATCACTGGTTCTAAAATCTCAAAACTAGGAGATGTATGGGGAAGTGTCAGTTTACACTCTCCTGTAAGCATAGACCATTCTTTAACTGTGCCATCGATTGATGCAGTAAGAACATTCTGACCGTCTGGGCTGTATACAGCGGAATTCACTAGATCCTTATGCCCTTGAAAAATAAAGTCTTTTCCATTTACTATTGCCTTTCTCAATTTTGCTTCGAGATATTTTTTTCCATTATATGCAGAAATTGGGATGTTATTCAAAATGAGGCCTCGAAGATCTAAGCTGCTAAGGTCCGATCCTGCCAAAGTGCTTCTTGCTTCATGCAAAATGGTGACTAAATTCCAAATAGTATACTCATTTGTCATATCCTGATCTCTACAGGAATCTATGAGACGTGTTATTAAGTTATTTTTGATCCGAGTGGGGATTTCTTTTCCTTGCAATAGTTCCTGTGCATCGAAAAGATATTCCCCCTCCAGTTCTCCTATCATTTTTCTTAGATAAGTAGGAAATGTTCTTTCCTTCCATTCGTTGGGTCTTTTTTCCCTGGAGAGAGAAAAGGTAATGCAGTTTCGTAAATGCAAAGCGGCATAAAAATCCCTAAAGTTTTGATGCAAGAAGCGCAGGTCACTTCCTTCCTGAACTAAGAGATTTAGGTGGCGCGTCAAGTAATCCTTGATTTCCTTAGAGCGTTGGAAGTCCCCTAATTCATCCTTTAGTTCTCCGGAAATTAGGTTAACAACCTTTGGGACGTCTGAGAATTCTTCGAGAATGCTTCTTTGTTTTAGTTTTTCACAGGCTTCCCCAATTACTGTATTGAAATTGAAGTTTTTTGCAGAGTTTTGAGAGATAAAGAAAAGTCCTTCTTTCTCCATCTTCCATGCGATATATGGAACCACATATCGAATCAAAAATGCAGCGAAGAAATATTCATTCCGTTTGCTTTCGAATTCTTTAAACGATTTGGCTAAAAGGGCTTCATTAAAGTTCCAAAGCAACTCTGCCTCGGTCTGCACTTTGAAAAAAGAAAAGAGACTATGGTTGCTATATTCTCTTGAAATTTGTTCTGTTCTGGCATATAGGGTCAGCATCATGGGATTGCCCAGCATTTCGAATAGCTTAGAATCCGCGATTGGGATAGGAAATTCTCGTTTGGACAGATATTCTGAAATCGTGTTTTTTCCTAAATGGACTAATTCCATGACTTCTGAGTTGCGCGCCCAGCTATAGTTTTGGATTTCAACATAGCGGGAAGTGACGACCATTTGAACATTTAGAGCCTCGGTTGATAGCTTGGATAGTTCCCAAATTAATTCATCTAGGTTGGTCGTTACCTCATTGAAACCATCTAAAAGTAAAACGATGCCGGGTTTTTCCTTTTTCTTTATGAGCAGAGGCCAGATTAGGTTTTCTGTTGCTTCTGTCGGTGAGCTTTCACCCAGATAGTGGTGAATTATATATCGCAGGATAAATTTTTTCCTTTCATTTTTAGAAG
>CAZTJM010000313.1:0-2906 GCA_964613865.1 uncultured Limnohabitans sp.
GCCAGATTTTTACCAAACTGATGTTTTGTCACCAGGTCACATTCGACAAGTAGGTCTAGGGTGTTATAAACCGTCGCCCGGCTCACGCGATAGTTCTTGTTTTTCATGCTGATGTAGAGTCCCTCTACATCAAAATGCCCTGTTCTGCTATAGATTTCTTCCAAAATCGCATAGCGTTCGGGGGTCTTTCTGAGTTTCTGGTTTTCGAGATATGCGGTGAATATCTTTTTGACCTCCTCGAAATGTGTGGTATTCAAAGGCATTTTCTGCGTTTTTTTTCAAATATAACTTTTGTATCTAAAAAAAGATTCCGTCAGTCAAATCGGGAGACCTTGATGATCCCGTCGACTTGCTGAAGATTCTTGATGAGGTGGTCCAGATGCTCCGTGCTATGAACGTAGAGCTTGATAGCCCCTTCAAATATCCCGGCGTCGGAATCCACGGTGATAGACCGCATGTTTACTTTTAGTTCGTTTGAGATCACCTTGGTCACATCGTTGATCAAGCCGACACGGTCTGTGCCGAGGATTCTCAGGCCTGCGAGAAATGCGATTTCCTTTTGGCTGGTCCATCGAGCCTTGATCACGCGGTTGCCATGATTGGACAAAAGCTCCAGGGCATTTGGACAGGAAGTGCGATGGATCTTGATGCCTTCGTTGATCGTCACAAATCCAAACACATCATCTCCGGGGATGGGATTGCAGCATTTCGCCAAGATGTAGTCGACCACATCCATATCCTCACCTATCAGGAGCTGATCGTGCTCCGAGCCCTTGAGGCTTTTGATTTCTTTGGTGAAGGTGGTCTCATCTTTCACCTTTTCACTGACCTTACTTTTGCTCTTTTGCTTTTCCTTAAAGTCCTTGAAAGCTTTGATGGAAGTCGGATCGATGATTCCCTTTCCGACCCTATAGTAGAATTCATTGGCGGTTTTCAGCTCAAAATAGGCCCGCAACTGCTCGACTCGCTCCGAAGTGAACTCCATCTTCATGGCTTTGAGCTTGCGCTGCACGATCTCACGCCCGTCCAAAATCGCCGATTTCTTTTCCTCCCTGAGTGCGTCCTTGATCTTCGCTTTGGCCCTTGAGGTGACGACGTTGTTCAGCCAGTCTTCGGTGGGTTTTTGCTTGCTGGAAGTCAAAATCTCCACCTGGTCACCATTTTTCAGCCTATGGCTGATCGGCACCAGCTTCTGGTTAACCTTTGCACCGATGCACTTGGCCCCAATTTCGGTATGAATTTCAAAGGCGAAATCCAAGGCCGTCGAGCCGACCGGAAGCACCTTCAAATCACCTTTTGGAGTGAAAACAAAGACCTCGTCGTGAAATAGGTTTCCCCGAAAATCATCCATAAACTCGATGGCATTCCCGTCATTGGATTCCAGAATAGCGCGGACCTGACCAATCCAATCGTCGAGGCCTGAGCCCGACTTGCCAGAACTATCCCTGTCCTTGTATTTCCAGTGTGCGGCATATCCGCGCTCCGCAATCTCATCCATCCTCGCCGTACGGATCTGTACTTCCACCCATTGCCCTGTATTGCTCATCACTGTCGTGTGGAGCGACTCGTAGCCATTGGATCTGGGAGTGCTTATCCAGTCCCTCAGCCTGTCTGGGTTGGGACGGTAAAAGTCCGTGACAATAGAATAAACCTGCCAGCAGTCCGCCTTTTCATTTTCGAGCTCGCTTTCCAGAATGATCCTGATGGCGAAGAGGTCATACACTTCTTCAAAGGGAATACCCTGCTTCTTCATCTTGTTGTAGATCGAAAAAACAGATTTGGGTCTCCCCTTGATCGTAAACTTGAAACCTTGCTTGACCAGCTCTTCCTCTATCGGCTGGACGAAGGTTTTGATAAATTTATTCCTATAGCTTTTAGACTCGTTGATCTTTTTGACGATCTCCTTGTAGGTGTCCGTATCGGTAAATTTCAGATATAGGTCCTCCAGTTCGGATTTGATCGTGTAGAGCCCGAGACGATGGGCTAATGGCGCGTACAAATACATGGTCTCTGACGCAATCTTCAGCTGTTTGTGTCTTGGCATGCTGGAGAGGGTCCGCATGTTGTTCAGCCGATCGGCCAGTTTGATCAGGATTACCCGGACGTCATCGGAAAGGGTGAGCAGCATTTTCCTGAAATTTTCCGCCTGCTGCGAACTCCCGTATTCAAATACACCGGAGATCTTGGTCAATCCATCGATGATCGTCATGACCTTGTGACCAAATTCCCGCTCGATGTCCTCCAGCTCCAAGTCAGTATCCTCGACCACATCATGGAGCAATGCGGCAATAATGGAGGTAGTGCCAAGCCCTATCTCCTCTACGCATACCAGTGCTACCTCTAGCGGATGATAGATGTAGGGTTCGCCGGATTTCCTCCTCATATCTTTGTGTGCTTCCAGAGAGATATTGAAGGCTTTCTTGATAAGCTTGGTATCCCCTGGCTTCAAGATCGGCTTGGCCTGCTTGAGCAACTTTCGATATCGTTTGAGAATTTCCTTTCTTTCTTCTTCGACGTCCACAGGGATCATAGGGGTGGAATTTTATTCAAAATTGGGACTGGGATCAAATCATTCCACATTTTTGGAAATATTTTTTTATGGGTCTTGTTAAAAATTCAATATTGTTTTTACCTTTGCATCCACAATTGGAAAAGGAGATTGATCAATATAATCTCGGTCTGATTGAATCCAATGCGGATGTGGCGAAATTGGTAGACGCACTAGACTTAGGATCTAGCGCCGCGAGGCATGGGGGTTCGAGTCCCTCTATCCGCACAGCATCAAGCCCTCAATCACTCCACTGTTTTTGATCAGACAGGAAAGAGATTGGGGGTTTTTAGTTCATCATCTGTTTAATTCTATATACCTTGGAAATCACGTTAGACAAGCATTCAGCAAATCAAGC
>CAZTJM010000314.1:0-2891 GCA_964613865.1 uncultured Limnohabitans sp.
TATTATCAACTAGAAAAAAATTGTTTTATGTTATAATGGCTATTTCATTGGGTAGTAGTCTTATAACTTTTATTTCACGAGGTCGTACTTTATCTTTAGAAGCAGATAGAAGTGCTCAATCTCGGAGTGATTTGTTTTCTTTAGCTTTAAATATTGCGGAAGATAACCCAATATTTGGTGTTGGATACAATTATGGTTTTCATAATAATTTTTCAGACATAATGGTTTCAGGCGGTTTCATTATTTTATTTATATTTATATTGTTTAATGTTAAATTATTATTGTCCTTATATAAGGGGATTAACAATGAAATTTTCTGGATCTTTTTTTCATTGGTTCTTTCATTTTTTATTGTAGGACTTGGTATTAGTTGGATAAATAATCTTCTATACTGGGTAATTATTGGACTTAGTCTTTCCTGCATCATTCATAAAAAATCATTTTATTCATTATCAGAAAATAATAGGAATTATTAGGGCAAAAATTTAATAATTGCTTTTATTTACTGTATAAATCTTTAAATTCGATAATGGTAATAGCATCTGCAGATAATTTTATTAATATAAGTGGTACATACTATTGTAAGCCTTATGCTCATATTTCACTTTCTCAATATTGGGATATTTTTAAAGATGTTAAATTATTAGGTAGCGAAATATTCGGTAGTGAGGTTCCATTTGGATGGGTTTCAATACCATCAACAATAGTTTTTTGCTCCATAAATCAAATTAACTCTTATAATCCTTTTATTAAAAATAAAATTAAAAAAAGGGTTTGGGAGTTTATCAAAAATGAGAATTTGGTTTATTTACGAATGCCTGATTACAAAGTTTTAGAAATCTATAAATTAGTTAAACAAAGAATTAGTTATTTTTGCGAATTTCATGGTGACTGGGGGGAATCATTATTATCTGAAAAGTATAATAGAAATGGATTAAAAAATATTCTGAAATTTTGTTTTGCAAATTATAGAGCAAAACGTGCAGATAACTATTTTTTAGAAATAGGAAAAAATTCAATCGCTAATATTGCGATTGGACCCGCATTGATCTCGAAGTTTAATTTGGATGACAGACCTTTTTTAGCAACCACTAATCATATTGTTAAAATGGATATGATTAATCCAAAAGATAAATTTGAATTGAAGTCAGGAGTGTTACATATACTTTTTGTTGGTGAACTTCAGTATAGGAAAGGTTTAGAATACTTGCTTATTGCATTAAAAGATATTAAGAGTTTAAAATTATTAAAATTTAAACTTACAATTGTTGGTGAAGGTTATTTGAAAGAAAAACTAAAGACTTTAGTTCATGACTATAATTTGGATGATGATGTTGTTTTTAAAGGAGTTATTTTTGATAGGAGTATATTAGGTGAAGAATATTCTAATGCAGATGTTTTTGTTCTACCTTCTATCGCCGGCGAAGGCGTTCCTAGAGTTTTACAAGAAGCTCAATCTTTTGGATGTCCAATTATTGCTACTGACATAGGCAGTACATATTGGCAATTACAAAATTCTTCTGGAATTTTAATTAAATCTAGTAGTTCAGCCGCTATTTTTGATGCACTTATTAAAGTTAGTGATATTGAGGAAAGAAAAGTATTGTCAATTAATTCTATAATTAATGCCAAAAAATTTGCTTATGAAATTCAAAGAGATGGAATTCAAAATTTTGTATTAGATTTTATTAAGTGAAAAAATATAGCGTTTTATATATTCTTGGTGGTCGGAGTTTCGGTTCCAATATTCCAGGACGTAAGATAAGTGAGGTTATCAATACTTGGAGAGAAATAGGGGTTGATGTTTTTTCTGTTTTTGGGAGAGATTTTATTTCTGGCGATGTAAAATCCGAATATGGTAATCAGTCTCATTTTGATAATAAGTTTGTTAATAAACCATATTTGAAATTCTTAAAGCATTCTGTTTCTGAATTTAGAGATATTGTTCACGACAGGATGGTATACAAACATATCTTAGCAGAAGATATAAAAGTAGATTTAGTATGGGAGAGATCGTCAAGACTGCACTTTTCGGGACTGAAATTGGCGAAAAAGAAAGGAGTTCCATTCGTATTGGAATGGAAAGATCATTTGGTTGACTATAGATTTTCGTTATTTAAGTGGTATGCATTGTACATTGAAAAAAGGAAGTTAAAAAATGCAGACTTTATTGTTGTGGAGTCGACAGTATTAAAAAATGATCTTGTAAGACAAGGAGTGTTACCTAATAAAGTTTTTGTCTCTTTAAATGCCGTCAATCCAAACGAATTTGTTAGAGATCCGAAAATCGGTGTAGATTTTTTAGAAAAATATAATATCTCTCCGAATCATAAAGTAGTAGGATATTTGGGTAGCTACGCATTTTACCATAATACTATTTTATTGGTGGAAACTGCCGCACTTGTGTTAAAGGAGTTTAAGGAAGTAACCTTTTTATTAGTCGGAAATGGCAAAGACTATAAAATGTGTAGGGATAGAGCCATAGAACTAGGGATTTTAAATAGTGGATTGATAATGCTAGATGGAGTACCAAAGGAAGACGTTCCGTGGATTTTGTCTAGCGTAGATTTCTCGGTTTTGCCAGGATCTACAGATATTATTTGTCCCATAAAGATTATGGAGTATATGGCAGCAGAAACATTGGTTTTCGCACCGGATTATTTATGTAATAGAGAGGTTCTCAGTTCTTCCACAGGCATTCTTTTTGAGCCCGATAACGTGGACGATTTGAAATCGAAGCTTTTGGACGCTTTATATAATCCTAGTAAGTATTCAGAAATCCCAGCTGAATCGAGGAAATATGTCGAGAATAATCTCACTTGGGAAAATACATGGGGCCGAACTCTGCTAAATATTCTAAATGGTGAAGAAAATATTTAGATTTTCGCGTC
>CAZTJM010000315.1:0-2856 GCA_964613865.1 uncultured Limnohabitans sp.
AAAGACTGGAGAAATGGGCTCACTCCAACAAATTATCCTTCCTGACTTGGGCATCTTCACAAACATCGGGAGCGCTCACCAGGAGGGATTTGAGGACATAGTTGAAAAAATCAGGGAAAAGCTACTTCTGTTCGCCGACGCCAAGCTGCTCGTCTATTGCCGCGACCAAGAATTGCTGCGGGATGAGATTGAGCGCTCCGTTGACGGGCAAAAGCTGGTCTCTTGGTCCACCCTTCCCGGTGCGGATTTTTCGGTTTCTGTGAAAAGACTGGAAGTCCAGTCCAAGATCATCCTGCTGAAAAGTGACCTGAGGACTTTTACCTTTTCAGTACCTTTCACTGACAACGCCTCTATAGAAAATATCACCCACGTGATCGTAGCCGCGCTGTCCCTGGGGCAGGACTTTCCGGCTATCCAGGCAGGTCTCAGCCAGCTCAAGCCAGTCGACATGCGGCTCACGCTGAAGCCCGGCCTCAATGAGTCACTGCTCATCGACGACACGTATAACAATGATCTGGCTGGACTGAAAGTAGCGCTGGAGTTCCTCAGCCATCAGCGTCCCAAGCGATCCAAAATCCTGATCCTATCCGACCTTCTCCAGCAGGGCTTGCCCGAAAAAGTCTATACTGAAGTGGCCGAGTTGATCCGTTCGTATGGCTTGGACAAAATCATCGGTGTAGGCACTGAGATCAGTCGTTTGGAGGAGCATTTCGGGGCGGCTTTCGAAAATTACGCTTCTACTGATCTCCTGCTCCAAGCTTTGGATCCTGACACTTTTCAAAACGACCTGATCCTGATCACCGGAGCGAGGTCCTTCACCTTTGAGCGGGTGGTCAACCGTCTCCAGCTCCGAGTTCACGGCACCACGCTGGAAATCAACCTGAATGCACTGACCCACAACTTCAATTTTTACAAACGCCTCGTAAAACCGGAAACCAAAATGATGGTCATGGTGAAGGCCTTTGCTTATGGGGGCGGAGCGGCCGAGATCGCCAACCACCTCCAAACTATCGGAGCAGACTACCTTGCCGTGGCCTTTTCCGACGAAGGAGTCTCCCTGAGAAAACAGGGAATCAAACTCCCGATCATGGTGCTCAATCCGGTGGAAGAATCATTCGATTTGTTACGCGAGTATCAGCTGGAACCGGTTGTATTCAGTCCGGAATTTTTCAGAAAACTTGGCAAATACGCGCAAAACCATGGGTGCCAACTGGCCATCCATCTCGATCTGGACACCGGCATGCACCGCCTTGGATTTGAAAAGCAACAGCTTTCGGAACTTCAAGACCTGATTTGCGCATTTCCTGAGTTGACAATTGCCAGCCTCTATACACACCTCGTAGGTGCAGATGAAGAAGTGCACGAGGAGTTTTCAAGACTGCAACTGCAAGAATTCATCGAAATGAAGACCGGGATCGAGGCAATCTTGGACTATCAGCCGCTCATACACGCCCTGAATTCCGCTGGAATAGTACACTTCCCCGAGTTCCAGATGGACATGGTCCGACTTGGAATAGGACTGTATGGAGTAGAAGTAACCGGAAAACACGACTCAGCCCTCAAGCCCGTAAGCACACTGAAAACCTCCGTTTCCCAGATAAAAACGCTCGCTCCCGGGGCTACGGTCGGCTACTCAAGAAAAGGCCTGCTTCCCGAAGGAGGAAAAATCGCCACATTGGCAATAGGCTACGCGGATGGCTATGACCGGAGGTTTTCGCAGGGAAAGGGATACGTCCTAATCCACGGAAAAAAAGCCCCCGTAATCGGCAACGTCTGCATGGACATGGTGATGGTGGATGTTAGCGAAATCGATGTCAAGGAAGCGGATGAGGCCATCATCTACGGGGATAAGATTTCGCTCAAGGAATTAGCTGATCGAATTGGCACCATTCCCTACGAGCTCTTGACCAACATCAGCACCCGGGTCAAGAGGGTCTACTACTTGGATTGAAGTCGGATTTCCTTCCTTCCCATGTTCCGGCAAGGCCGCGAGTAAGCGGATTTTTCTTTAAATTCCTGCATGCTTTTATCCAAAAAAAGACTGGCGCACATCGTTTTTGAATCAGATGATTGGGCATCGAAGGCTTTCGACCTGGTTCTGCTTTTACTGATCTTCGGATCGATCATCGTCGCGATATTAGACTCGGTCGCTGAGCTGCATTTGAAGTATGGCCGGATTTTTCTCGTGCTGGAATTGGCCTTCACCTTGCTCTTTACCTTGGAATATGTTCTTCGGGTATGGCTTACGAGCAAGACTCTCAAATATGTGGTCAGTTTCTACGGTATCGTGGATTTGCTCGCAATCCTACCGGTCTACCTGAGTTTTTTCATTGCCAATACCCATTTGCTCTCCGTAGTCCGGGCGCTGAGACTGCTTCGGGTGATTCGCATACTGAAACTTGGACGCTACCTGGCGGAGGCTGAATTCCTGAGAGAATCACTAAAGGCAAGCGCCGCAAAAATCCAGATATTCCTTTTTATGGTCCTTACCATCGTGCTGATCATGGGCACGCTGATGTTTGTGGTGGAGGGTCCCGAGCACGGCTTTACCAGTATACCAGTCGGGATGTATTGGGCGATAGTCACTTTGACCACCGTGGGGTTTGGCGATATCACGCCCGTGACGGCATTGGGGCAGCTGATGGCCTCATTGATCATGCTGATGGGCTATGCTATCATCGCCGTACCCACAGGGATCGTGACCTCCGAAATGGCAAGGCGGAGAAAATCGGAAAGCCTCGAAGATCTCAAATCCTGCACCTTTTGCGGATTTGACCGATTGGATCGGGGAGACAGGTATTGCCGGAATTGTGGAGAGAAAACACCCTAATTCTCCAGATTGAGAAAATCCTGAAT
>CAZTJM010000316.1:0-2846 GCA_964613865.1 uncultured Limnohabitans sp.
TAGGCTAGGGTTGAGCGCAGCGGAACCCACGGTAAAAAGAAATAAAGACCGATGACCTCGGCGCAGTGATATGGTGAGAATTGGAAAGCTGATGCCGATACTTCGACAAGCTCAGTACAGGTGTACGGAGACGGGAGGTTGCAACGGAGTCCGGTCCCGCTAAAAGTCGTGGGAGAAGCAGGACAGCGGGAAATAGCTCCGTAGGAGCGACAGCTTTGTAGCCTCGAGGCAACAAACGCATATTTCCATCACCTCCGGCGCAGGAAATATCGTGGGAATGGCCATGCCAATGCCGGAGGACGGAGAACGATTATTTGATAATCAGGGTGATTTGGCACAGATGTCAGCTGTGCATCTTGTTGTTTAAGAGACAAACCTCGGCGAAAAATGTATGGTATCGGATAACTGATGCACCATACAGGTATCTTGCATATGGAAACTTCCAAACCATGTATTTAACGCAAAATTCCACTAGACTTATCACTTAAAATCAGCATATTACCTGTAACAAATATTTTTGTTCAACTATTGGCCCAATTGCCGATTAGGATTTGAAGATAAAGTAGCTAGGCATTATGATTTGGATCGGAATACCCGCGTGCTGTCGAAGAATAGAAAAATTCTTAGCCATTAAAGACCAATGAACGTCCATAAGTCGCAAGCCCCAAAGGTCAAAAAACATGATGAACAGAGCCCTCCAAGCTCAGCTTCTGTTGGCCAACATACCATTTTCCAATTTGCTGATCGTAGACCCGAGACGGCTGTTCAAAAAACACTGCAGGCGATGGTCAATAGTGGGACAAAACCTATTGTCCAGCGCCAAAAAAAAGGGGAACATTTTGTAGGAGACAGGCACCCTGTGACCAACGCTTATGATAGCCGGGCCAAGGATCTGCGTTCCAGAGCTGAATCAGGAAAATTAAAAGATGGTGAGGTCGAGTTAGTACATAGGCCAGAAGTTGGCCATGTAAGTCTTCCTGAGCTTAAACAATCCCTTCAGCCACTTCGGAACAGCGGCTCGATGCCCGTAGCGGATGCCTTGAATTCAAATTCAGCCAGTATTCGTGATGGAAAGGTTCAAATGCACGGAATAGAGGGTTCTTCCCAGCCCAACACCATTGCCCAGCAACTGGGCAAACTCGGAGCCCAGACCACCAGAATTCACCAAGGTTCAGGAGACAGGTTCGAGGTGCAGGCAAAGCTTAATCCTTGGGTTCGAGTGCTGACAGGCAAGATCCTTCCCGAATTGGATCCCCCTCAAGGGAAACTAGAGGACGGTGCGCCCCATCCCAGTGAGTCTGGCGTGATTTGGAAAAGTGAACATTCAGAACTCCAGCCCCTTAGGCAATATGGCAATGAAGACACCTACCGCACATTTATGGGGTATCTCGAAGAGGTGGACGACGCAAATCTGGATCCAGACGAAAAACAAAATGAAGTACAAAAGCAAAAACTGAAAACCCGTCTGCTTTTAGAATTCCATCAACATCTAAAAACCTTGCCCGTCGCTGAAATACACAGATTTGGCAAACAACTGGAGGAATCTATCAACCAGCACGAAGAAGGCGACACGCTGGAGAAAGCCTTTGAGGAAAACCGGGCGATTTACAGATCTTGGCACAAACCGGCCCGTATATCCCAATCCGCCGACCATGAAAACTCCGATGGCCAGGAGCTGGTGGGGCCTGACAGCCTCAACGTCTCTCGTGACCCCAAAAGGTTCAGGGCATATAAAGAACAAAGCAAAGAAGAAGGCTCCAAGCTTATCCCCTTGGGGGCTGTACCCTCGTCGGTGCTGTATGCAGGAGAAAAAAACACCGTTTTTAACAAAGATCGAGGTACTGCGACGGCACTTTTACCAGAAAACCTCTATGCTGGATTTAGCGCTTATAATGAGACTGTCAAGTCCCGGATGCGTGAGACGCCAGAGGACAAAAGGGACGAAGAGACTCAGGCTCTGAACACCCACGCCAAAGAAATGCGTGCCAGCGTGACTCGGCCTGTTTTCTACAACAAAGAAGACATTCAATCTTCAACCGGCGCATATGAACATGAAGACAAGGCCCCGGGACCTCATGTACGCAAAACCCATTCCGATCTAGGCCTAGGCCACAACCCACTCAGGCAGAGCCTTGATCAGAAGCTCCATGATCCTTTTCGTTCAATTGCGATATTTTACCAAACCTTTACTAAGCATTCAAAAGCCAATCCCCATGCTGACGAGTGGAACGAGATGGTCGTGAAGTATAGGTCTACCGGACACACCGCAGGACTTCACGAAAATATCCGGGGATGGGTACCTGGCTTAGAACCCAACGATGAAATTCTGGAGAGACTCGATGACAGCGGCAAATTCAGCGAAGATTTTGCAAAGTCCACTGCTAAATGGGCTGACAAGCCACTCAGAGGAGAGGATTTTGATCCAAAAAAAGAAACAAAAACAAAAAGGAAGAAAAGGGGCAAAAAATGACTGGCTTTCCCTCTAATTTCTACGGATCAAGAAATTAAACCGCTTTAGTTCACTGTGGGACTTACTGTTTGTGGGCACATTGACGATGGTAATGACATTGACAAGGTCAAATGTTCTCTTTCTCCACTTAGTTCGCCATTGCAAATGCCGAACAACGTAAACGAAGTCAAAGCTCCGTAGGAGCGACAGCTTTGTAGCTCCAGTGGCAAAAATGATATATCCCTCTCACCTCAGTCGCAGGAAATACCCTGGGAATGGAGATGCCAATGCCGGAGGACGGAGCAAAAACCAAATCCCCCAGCCCCCTTCAAAGGGGGAGTTTGTGCAGTGGTGCTCCATAATGTGCAGGACGATTGCATAGAGGCGATAATCACCG
>CAZTJM010000317.1:0-2843 GCA_964613865.1 uncultured Limnohabitans sp.
CGGTCAGAGTGGATCGTCTGCACGACTTTTACAAAGACATCCTGAAGCAAATCCTCCGCTATGTCCTGATCCTTAACGATCAAGTAGATTGTGGTAAATACTTTACTTTGGTAACGGTCTACCAAAACATCAAATGCAGCTTCACTGCCATTTCGATACTGAGCTATCAACTCGCTGTCCTGCGGACCTATTCGCTTACTCATTTTCAGTTGGTTTATGAACAACGTAGAAGTCTAGACCATAGTATCTGTTAAAAGTGAAAGAAATAAATTCATGAAGAGGGGCTGCCGCATTCAGCCAATGGAATCCAATCTAAGGTGTTTTTTGAATACTTGTCAAGCATTGGCAAAAATTCAAAAGGAAATTTGGAAACCTGTTCTTTTTCAGCCTTTTCTATCGACAATAAAGCTTTCAATAAATCCAAAGACGCCAATGTTATGCCAAAAAATGTTAAACCTTAGGAAAAAGAAGCTTCATTTCCCCTTCATTTGAACCCAAAAAATTCCCTTCAATCGTTACCTTCGTAATCTTATCAAGTAAATACAATTACCATGGATTTAAGCGGAAAAGTAATCAACCAACTCCCTGAAGTAGGCGGAAATTCCAAAAGCGGCAACGCTTGGAGAAAGCAGGAATATATCATCGAAACCGGTGGACAATACCCGAAAAAAGTATGCGTTTCGATTTGGGGTGACAAAATTGACCAATTTAGCCTCAAAGTGGGTGAACAGGTCACCCTGGGAGTAGATGTGGAGAGCCGCGAATACAATGGAAGATGGTATACCGAAGTTAAAGCCTTCAAGGTAGACCGAGCCAGCAATGGCGGTGGAGCCGCTTCCATGCCTGAGGTAGATACTTTCTACTCCGAAAGCGAGGAGGACAAACTGCCGTTCTAACAATCAGAGGTATTCTCAAGCTTTTTAAACTTCACTTTTCAATGTGGGATGATTTCGATGAAAACGAAGACTGGGACGAGGAGAGTGAATTTGATCCAAAGGCACAACGGGATCAAATTTACTCCCACCCACTCATGAAAAAGGCTACCGAAGTAATCTCGCTCACCCATGCGCTGGTCGGAAGCTTGGATGAGGCCCGAAAGGAACTCTATGGGGGCATGATGATGGAGGATGCGACGGTCATGTGCTCCAAATTCGCCGGTGCTGAAGCCATCGATGATTATATCCTCAAGATGGAAAATGCGACCATCATGAAGGTGCACGCCCGACATCTCAACTCCATGACCTACCAGCTCGCCATGGAAGAAACCCATGCGGAAGAGCATCTCGCCCTCCTCAGGGAGGCAATAGGCGAATTTAAAAATCTATTTGTAGACTGGGTGAAAGGCTTCGATCCCAACAATCGCCAAGATGACGGCTGGGGACTATTTGTTTGATTTCGGAGATTGACTAAGTTGATTTTTTTCGGTTCTTAGTTAAAAATCTTCCTATGAATCGATTATTCTATCTGGGATTCCTCCTGATTGTGACGGCCTGCACCAAAACCCATAAGCCAGTTGAATACCAGCTTACAGATTTGATTGCAGATACACTTCTTCTGCAAAAGGATACTCTGACCAAGTATTTGGGGGTTAATTTCACGCACTTTCAAACTGACTCGGGAGAAGTGCTGATGACGTTCAATCGGCATCGGCTTTTGACCTACAGTTATCCAGAAGGAAAAATCCTTGAATCAATAAAATTTGAAAAGGAAGGTCCGGATGGAATCGGAGGTTTTATTGCTGGATTTTTTATAGATCAGAACTTTATCTATTTCCTTTCTCAAGATCAAAAACTGATTGAAGCTGATTTCGACGGGTTTGTAAAAAGACGAATCGCACTCCCTGAGACACCGCCTGCGAGGTTGGCAAGCAACTATTCTACCATTCAGTTTAATCCCATTTTCAAATCCGAAAGGGGTCTTTTTATATCCGATGTTCCCTTTGTGCTCAAGGAGTCATTACGGGGATACACCGACTGGATTGTGGATTTTTCTCTTCAGGACAGTAGTTTCCGTCATGTGAGTTTTTCATTTCCTTCCTCTGCCGGAAATTTCCTGGATGATCCTGAATTGGGGCAATACTTTCACTTGTATGATGCCTCGGACAAATCACATTGGATCTCCTTTTCGGCTTCGGACTCAATTTTAAAAGTGCAGGAAGGTCAATCCAGCTGGATATTGGTAGAACCTAAAGAAAACCTCGAATTTTTGCGAGGATCGACATCGCAGAAAGGGGAATGGACGGCGTTTCATCCGAATGATGAAAGCGGAGAATACACCGCCTTACAAAAAGACCATCATACTGGCCTGATATTCAGACATGCCAAAATCAAAAGTGGAGATCTTGATCAAAACATCAAATCAAAGCATGTCTTCCTAGTTTTGAATTCAGCCGGAGAAAAATTAGCCGAAGTCGCATTTAGCGATTGGGACATTACGCCTTATGCATTTCAAACTCCGGACGGAATCTATTTCCCAATAGTGACGCAACTATGGGAGGATCAGGTTCCCTATGCCCGCGTGGATTTTTCCAAAATCAAGCCATAAAAAAAAGCGAGACTTACTCAGTCTCGCTTTTTACTTGTAGTTCGATTTCTTCACCAGATTCATCGAGGAATCTGTATTCCGTCACGGGCAGGGAAGAATCTCTGATCAGTTTTATCCATTTGTAATATTTGAAAAACCACTTGACCCGCTGGCTAATCAGGCCTTGGGTGAAGTAAGCATGCAGGTAGGGATGCAGCCCTATTTGTATTTTTGCCACATTCTGTATGGTGGCAAGGTGATGGAGATCGTGCTCCAGCTTATCGGCAACCAGAATCGAGGCCTGTATCTTGCCGGTACCG
>CAZTJM010000318.1:0-2837 GCA_964613865.1 uncultured Limnohabitans sp.
GGTGATTGCCCGCATGGTCGAGCACGATCGCGCCGTCCTTGCCGGCCGCGGCCCGCATGACGCGGCCGATCATTTGCAGGTGCAGTGCAAGTGATGCCGTCGGTCGGGCGATGATCGCACACTCGAGCGCGGGCAGGTCCCAGCCCTCAGTCAGCACCATGCAGTTCGAGACGATGAGCGTTTCGCCACTCGCCAGCCGCGCGAGGATCGCGTCGCGCTCGTCACGCGGGGTCGTCCCGTCGATGTGCTCAGCGGGCACGCCGGCTTCGCTGAACGAATCCACGATCACGCGCGAGTGCGCTACGCTGGCGGCGAACGCGACGGTTCGCTTGCCCGCGGCGCGCCGCTGCCACGTCTGCACGACGTCTGCGGTCAACTTCGGCGCGAGCATTCGCTCCGCGATGCCGCGCGCCACGTAGTCGCCGGCGACGATCCGCACGCCGTCTACATCCGGCTCCAGCGACGCATACACCCGCGGCCGGTGCAGCGTGCCCGCGTCGCACAGCTCGTCGGTGTAAGCCGCGACGACGAGCTCGCCGAACAGGTCGCCGAGGCCCGATCCATCGAGCCGGAACGGAGTCGCCGTCAGGCCGACAACGCGAGCGCCGGGGATCGCGTCGAGTGCTCGTCGGTAGGTTCGAGCGGTCGCGTGGTGCGCCTCGTCGATCACGACCAGGCTCGCGCGCCCGGCCTCGCGTCGCGTGAGCGTCTGGATCGACGCGACCTGGATCGGCGCGAACGGCATCGCCGGCACGCCGGCCATGATGATTCCGCACACGGAGCCAACGTCGCGGATGTGCCGCGCCGCCTGCTCGACGAGTTCCTTCCGATGCGTGAGCCACAGCGTATCGACGCCGAGGCGGTCGATCATCGCGGCCGCCATCACGGTCTTACCGCTGCCGGTCGGCGCGACGAGACACGGGCGACGGTCGAGCGCGCTTATTCCGCGCTCGCCCGCGACGGCCTGGTAGTCTCGGAGCGCATGCGGCACGACGAGCCCCTAGAACGGCAGAACGTACTTGCCGGCCTCGGCAACGAATCGCTCGCACTCGACCGGTGTCAGCGAGTCGTATCGCTCGCGATCACCGAACACGTCACGCAGCGCCTTGAACCACGCGCGTTCCTGGTCCGTCTGGGCGATCGTGGGAACGTGCGTCGCCACGAACCACGCCCACAGGTCGTTGACGTTCTGCGGACCGTTGTACTCCGCGGTCGTGGTCGCGGGCACCGGCGCAGTCGCCGCAGGTTTCGCGGGCGCCGGTGCCGGGGCCGGTCGCGTTGGCGAGCCGGCCGGTTTCGCCGGGACAGGCGGCTGCGTCCCGCCGAACAGCGCGCGAAGCTTGCTGCCAACCCTCGCTTCGATCGCGGATCGCTCGCTCGCGGACGCGCGTACGATTCCGCCGCCGGCCTCGGAGTCGGCCGCGTCGATCCACTTCACGCGCATCTGCTTCTTGTCCTTGTAGGTCTCCCAGTCGAGTTCGAGGCGCACCAGGTGGTCGTCAGGGAGCGGCGCGTCGTCGAGCGCGAACACATCGACTCCGTTCCAGCCGAACGCCGCCATCAGTTTCTTGACGGTGAATTCGTTCATCGTGCTGTCTTTTTTCTCGATGAAGTGCGTTCCGGTGATGGTCCAGTTCTGTTCATCTTGGCCCATCTCGTACCACTCGCCGTTGACGCGCTCCTGCACGATGTGGTATTCCGCAGTCAGTGCCAGCAGCCGCGAATCGCGTCCGACCTCTCCGACCCCGCGGTTCAACACTTTCGCTCGATACGTTCCCGGTCTCGTCGGCGTCATTTACTTGCCCTCCATCATGAGTTGGTCCCACACATCCACGCTTCCCGGTGCGACCGGGATCGAGTCGGCGATATCCGTTTCTTTGCGCCGCTTCGCCATGCAAGTTGGCGTCTCTCGCGTGTACGCCGTGCGCGTACCCCTGCCAACGCCCTTGCCGTCGCTGCTCACGGCCACGTCGTATCCGATGTACAGCAAATGATCGACCCATTCGCGGACGCGCAGGCGGATCGATCCCTTGCCGGACGGCGGCGACTGCAACCGCGGCTCGTAGCGCAGCCAGTCCGCGCCGCCGGGGTTCGGTACGTTCGTCGTGCAGTCATGCGCGACGAGTATGACGTTGCGCCCACGCTTCACATGCGCGTCGAGGTCGGACAGCAGCGGCAGGAACGTATCGTAGATGTACTGGTATCCCTTGCCGTATGGGTAGTCTTCAGTGCGCTTGACGTAGTTGTTCTTGCCATCGCTCGGCACAGTCGCGAGCGTATGCGCGACCGCGAGTTCTTCGGCGCGCGTCAGCGTGTCGATGATGATCGTTCTGATTTCGTCCCAGCCCGGCGACGCGAGCGCGTCGCGCATGGCCTGCCAGGTCTCGACGCCATCGATCACGCGGATGTCGCCGGCCAGTGAGCCGGCGATCCGCGGCAGCGAATCATCGAAGTCAAAAATAGCGACCGGCCCGGGCGCTGAGCATGCCAGCGTTGTTTTGCCGATGCCGCCCGGGCCGTACAGCAGGACGCGATGCCCGTTGCCCTTGCGGATGGAACCGAATCTCACGCCGCCGCCGGTTGCGGTCGCGGCTGGTCGCTCACTCGGCGGCCTGGGTGCTGGTCTGCTCGGTGCGGTTGACATTGGCGTCTCCTAGTTCGGGATGAACGTTGTCGAGTCTGACAAACCCGCTCGGCGGCGCGTCGGGATTGACGCGAACGCCGTACAGGCACAGCGATGAGTACTCGCAGTGGTTGCAGGTCATCTGCGAGACGTTGCGGAACCATCGGCCGTGACGCAGGCATTCGGCGTGGTGCCGCGCCTGCTGCCACAGCTC
>CAZTJM010000319.1:0-2782 GCA_964613865.1 uncultured Limnohabitans sp.
CTAAAAATCTCTAGGAGGTCTTCTTTTTTTAAGTTCTTCTTGTCCGAGTCGGCGTGTGGGGCATTGACACAGGCAAACCAATAAATCTGCTTATTTCTCAACGGAACGATTCCAACTCGTCCTTTTCTTCCCCAGGTTTCGAAGGTCTCATTGATGTGAAGTTGTCCATTGTCGGCAATTCCCCTCCAACAGGTATAGCCAGCAAAACGTGGATTTATATTGGGAAGCAGTTGCTTGCGGATGGGTGAATGGATTCCTTCCGCCACGATCAGATGGGAGGCCGAGATCTCAGAACCATCTTCGAAAAACACAGTATAACCCTTGGACTCTTTGATAAAGCGCTCGGATCTTTTTCCTGTTAACAGCTTCTTTTCTTCCAAAAAGGAAAGCAAAGCAGCGTGAAGATCCGCCCGATGGATGGTGAAGTTGCCATAGTCGGGATTGTGTGCGTGGGTTTTACTAATCAGCTTTCCTCGGTCGTCATAGATACTAAAGTCCTCCAATCGGTTTCCTTTGGGTATGACTGCGTCTGCCACTCCGATCTTGGACAGCGCTTTCATCGCATTGGCGGCGAGAGCGATTCCCGCACCGACAGGTCGGAAAGCTTCAGAAGCCTCCGCCACAAGGAAATCTTTGCCGATTTTTTGCAAAGCGATCGCAGTGGCAAGTCCGGCGATTCCTCCGCCGAGTATCAAAAATTCAGTGTCTGGCTTCATGGTTACGTGATGTTACGGCTTTGAATTTGGAGGAAAAGTTCTGCCAATAAAATAGCCATCCCGAATGGTTTCAGGATGGCTATCGCAGGAAGATACACTAATCTTTACTTGGCGTTGAAGGTAATGCCCATCAGAATGAACGTACCTAGTTCAGCACCTTTCGCATCGCTGACAAAGTAAAGTTTGTGCTTTTTGCCATCGCTTGCGCCAGTGATCTGGAGTTGTGCTTGATGCATTTTAATTGGCATCCCCGGAGCGGCAAAACCCTCACTTGGCTGCTGGGTTCCTGAGCCAACCACCGTTCCGGTTGGGCTATCCAGTCGGATTTCGAAATCCACGGGAACTTTGATCGGTTCTTGAGAGGCGGTCATCATAGTCACGGATCCGATTCCTGTCAAGTCGATGGCAGGCAAAGCGAAGGAGCCTTGAGTAGCCGGAACCATCAGCAGATGACGTCCATCATATACCATTTTGGTGTACACCTCAAATTCGCCCGCTTGCGCCAAATCCACGGTATTGGATGTCAATACCAGGGAGTTTGCACCGGTCAACGGCTTTATGGCTTCACCACCCTTGTCGGTGTAAGTCGCTGAAATCACCAATGCTCCGGTTGGGGAAGGGGTTTTACCCAAAGTGGCATCCAAGGTGCCTTTCGCGGGCAGGCTTGGTTTAGCATCCGCACCTAACGACAGGACATAGCTGACGAGGGCGTTGGCGTCGGTCGTATTCAGGTCTGGGTTGGCAGGCATGGCTGTCTCGCCCCAAACGCCACTTCCGCCGTTTTTGATTTTGTTCAAAAGGTAGTCGCGGTCTCGTTCTCGGTATTTTTTGGCTACTTCTGCAAAGGAAGGCCCGATAGAAGCTTCGTTTTCCTTGTGACAGGTCTTGCAAGTCATCGATTGGAATAGAGACTTGCCCGTCATGGCTTCACTCATGACTTTGTGTCCCATGTCAGCTTCCGCCAGGTCGACACCTGAGATATAGTCGGCTGATACAAACAGCGCGCCCATATCCATGGCGGCAGCTGGATCGTCAGGATCTGTGGCAGCAACGGAATAGGCTACTTTTTTTCCAGGGAAATAGAAGGATTGGTTGCCATCTATGGCGATCTGTACTTCAGGTGCAGTGTTTCCTGCGTAGACACTTACCGGCAGGCTGGATCCGGAGAGTCCGTCTGGATCATTGGCCTCCACGGTCACCTCAAAGTCGCCAATGGAGCTGAAGGTGTGCGTCAAGGTAGGCTCGTTGCTGGTTTTGGTTTCACCTTTTCCAAGATTCCACGTGTAAGTCAGCGGATCTTTTTCGGGATCGCTTGCGGTAGCAGTGAATGTCACCGTCAATGGATTTTTGCCGGAAGTCTTGTCCACTTTCAGCTCAGAGACCACAGGTGCCCTGTTGCCGCCATTGTATTCGATTCGGAAAAGTCCAGCGTCCGGGTTTTTGCTAAACCAGCCGTTTCCGTATTCCAGGATATAGATTTTGCCATCAGGCCCCATTTCCATGTCCATCATTGCATTGAACTTAGTACTTGGCATGAAAGGCTCCATTTTGGAGAAAGACCCATCCGAATTCATCGTGACGACTTTGATCCAGCCTCTGATCCATTCGTAGATGAAGAGTTTGCCATCAAAATAGTCTGGCATTCTCGTTTCTGCCGGGTATATGTCTGAGTAGTATATCGGGCCAGCCATGGCGTTTCTTCCCCCTTGTCCCACGGATGGGAAGTCGGGAGAAGCTGCGTAGGGATACCAGATAAATGCAGGCTCCACCGGAGGCAATTGCTTCAAGCCGGTGTTGTTAGGTGAGTTGTTTGCAGGTCCAGCTGGATCAAAAGCAGGCCCTGTTTGGCCGGTTTCATAGTTGAACTCACGGTAGGCGTAGTTTTTGCCGATGGTGTATGGCCATCCGAAATGTCCCGCTTTTTGGGCTTGATTGACTTCGTCGTACCCTCTTGGGCCTTTGACATCCAGAGAGTCGTTGTTGGCATCGGGACCAACTTCACCCCAATACAAGAATCCGGTTTTTTGATCGACAGAGATTCTGTACGGGTTTAGGAGGCCCAGAAC
>CAZTJM010000320.1:0-2747 GCA_964613865.1 uncultured Limnohabitans sp.
GCCGAATTGGGAGGCGAAATCATCGGTTCCAGACTTTGGGACAAATACAAGTCCTGGCCCATGTACTCCAAGTTTTTCGACAATATGGGCCCTTTGCCGCACCATATCCACCCGAGTGATGAATTCGGTAAGCTCACTGGGCAAAACGGAAAGCCTGAAGCCTACTATTTTCCCCCACAGGTCAACAATCACGGTGGTGATTTCCCCTACACTTTTTTTGGCATCGCCCCTGGCACTAGCAAGGAGACCATTCTCCAATGCTTGAAGGATTTCAAAAAAGGCGACAACAAGATCACGAATTATTCCCAAGCCTTTAGACTTCAGCCGGGAACGGGCTGGGACGTTCCTCCGGGCATGCTCCATGCGCCGGGTTCGCTGTGCACTTATGAGCCACAGAAAGCTTCCGATATTTTCGCGATGTACCAGTCTCTGGTTAACGAGGCGATTATTCCCGAGGAATTGCTTTGGAATGCTACTCCAAAAGATAGATGGGGTGACTACGATCTGCTTGTGGAGATGATCGATTGGGATCTCAACGTCAATCCAAATCTGATGGACAATCACTACATGGAGCCGAGACCTGTAGAGCCAGTAGAAAAAATGCACGCGGCAGGCTATCACGATGCATGGATCTGCTACCGTTCACGTGATTATTCGGCGAAGGAGTTGACAGTATTTCCCGGGCAAACCGTCACCATCACGGACAGCGCTGCCTACGGGATGATCATGATGCAGGGACACGGCACCATGGGCGCATGGGATATCGAAACGCCTTCTTTGATCCGATTTGGACAGCTGACACACGACGAATATTTTGTCAGCGAAAAGGCCGCAAAGGCCGGTGTGAAGATCACCAATCTCTCCAAGACCGATCCTATCGTGATGTTGAAGCACTTTGGTCCGGACAACCCGGATTTGGTGGTAAAATAATCGTCAAAAGTCCACGGTTGACCGAAATGCGGTGGACTGACCGTTTACAACCCTTCGACTTCGCTCAAGGTGACGTATCAATAACTAATAACCCTATAACTTAATAACCTGTAACAATGAACAACTTCCCAAAACTCCATAATGCCACCTGGCCGGGACTGGTCGGAAAAGGTCCCGACTCCGAGCCGGTGATTCCATTTGATTCTCTATTGGAGATGACCGCTGCCGCAGAGGTGGATGGCGCCAAGTTTGACGGCATTGATGTGGGGCACTTGGAGCCGCATTTTGACCTTAACAATCCCGACGAAGCCAAGAAATTGGCCGATAAAGTTTCCAAGCATAACCTCAAAGTTGGGTCTTTGGTAGCCCCGATCTGGGCCGGCTCCGCGATGGGAACTGCCGATCAGCGTAAGACTTTTGTGGAGATGGTGCGCAAATCCTGCGAGTTTGGACAGAAGCTGAAAGAACTTGGCGTGAGAAACTACGGCGTGGTACGTATTGATTCCGCTGCTGGAGTATCAGATTGGGCCAAGGATCCGGTAGCCAATACCAAGCTCATTGCACAGACTTTCCAAGAGGCGGCGGATGTCGCGGCTGGATTTGGTGAGAAACTCGCGGCGGAAGGTGAAATCTGCTGGGGAGCCATGCACAGCTGGAAGCACATGGTGGAACTGCTGGAAATGGTGGATCGAAAGAATGTAGGTTTCCAAGCCGACATGTCCCATACCTTCCTTTATACCATGGGTTACAATGCGCCTGAACATAGAATCCTTCCGGAGGGAGCTGACTTGAAAGATCGAGAGGCAGTCAAAGCCGCTTTGAAAACCGTAACTGACGCACTTCGTCCATGGACGATCGACTTCCACGTTGCTCAAAATGACGGCTCTGTTTTCGGCTCGGGGTCACACGACAAGACCGGACGCCACTGCCAGGCCACGGACCCGAATGGCGTTTTGGACATCGCGCATGATGCAGGCTACTGGCTGAGGGATGAAAACGGACAGCTGACCAAGGCTTTTCTGCACATTTGTTGGGATGGCTGTATGTTCCCCAACCAAGTAATGAACAACCAACAAACTTGGAACGACATTTTGGCCGCTATGATCAAGGTGCGTGAAGCGCATGGCTGGAAAGGCTGATTTACGGTTTAAGAAAGACGATTTATGAGCGGGAAAAGAAGTGTTGATGTTTAAGTTAGAGAGGAGCCGTTGAAGCACTGAAACCTTTCTACTTTCCCACATTGCCTCTTTTCAACTCAATTTTCCAACCTTCCAATTTTAAAATTTTCCAATTATGGCTAATAAAAAACTAATCCGAATCGGACTCATCGGCACAGGGCTAATGGGCCGTATCCATACCAACGGCTACAAGCGTTTGGCCGACTTTTTCCCTGAATACGAATACAATCCGGTTTTGCAAGCCTGCTGCTCCAGAAAAGCGGAGCGTGCCCAGGCCTTTGCCGACCAGTGGGGATACAAATCCATCGAGACCGATTGGAGAAAAATCATCGAGCGGGACGACATTGACGCGGTGGATATTTGTACTCCAAATGACTCGCATGCGGAGATTGCTATCGCCGCTGCCAAAGCAGGCAAGATGATCCTCTGCGAAAAACCTCTAGCCCGCACCGTGGCTGAGGCAGAGGGCATGCTCAAAGCCGTCGAAGAAGCTGGGGTAAAAAACACCGTGTGGTATAACTACCGTCGCATCCCCGCTGTGACTTTGGCCAAGAACATCGTGGCTTCAGGCAAGCTGGGCAAGATCTTCCACTACCGCGCCAACTTCCTCCAGGACTGGACCATCAATCCCGATTTGCC
>CAZTJM010000321.1:0-2730 GCA_964613865.1 uncultured Limnohabitans sp.
GTGACAGGCGACGCCCCCACTACCGATATGGACTCCAACGGCTGGCCGCAAAAAGGCCGGGATGAGGCGGTTCGCCTGATCCGCAAGTCCTTTGCCCTCCACATTGCCGGAGATCAGCATCTCCCGAGCACGGTGCAGTACGGCGTAGATGAATTTGGCGATTCAGGATTCGCTTTTGCCGGTCCGGCGCTCAACAATCTTTTCCCCAGAAGATGGTGGCCCAAAGTCCCGGAAGGACATCAACCCATCCCTGGGAAAACTCCCAATACCGGGAACTATCATGATGGCTTTGGCAACAAAATGACCATACATGCAGTCGGAAATCCTTACCAAACCGGCGTGCTACCAGCACTTATCCATGATCGGAGCACCGGCTACGGCATCATAACTTTTGACAAAAGCAAGAAGTCCATGGAGATCGCATGCTGGCCGAGGTACGTCAATCCGGTGGAAAACCCGGCCGGACAGTTTGCAGGCTGGCCCATCCAGATCACCGAGGCGGACAACTACGGCAGGAAGGCCAGTGCCTACCTGGACAAGTTCAGGTTTCAGGGGGTGGACAGCCCCTTGGTTTCGGTTTTTGATGAAAAGAGCGGGGAGCTGCAGTACAATCTCCGGCCCTTGGGCGGGCTGTTTCAGCCCAAGGTCTTCTCCAGCGCCACCCATCGCGTGGAGGTCAAAAACCTGCAAACTGGCGAAACCAAAACTTTTCCCAAGCTGACCCCCAACCCAAAAAACGAAAAGGAAATCCTGGTGATTTTCTCCTAGACCAAATCAGAAATTATCCAACTCCCATGCATACCAGAATTCTCAGCCTTGCGCTTACAGCCTGCCTCGCTTGGGCTTGTAGCTCACCAAAAACCGAACAGGAGCAGGCCACGGCACAGAAGACCAAACCCAATATCGTCATCATTTACCTCGATGACCTGGGCTACGGGGACATGAGCGCCTACGGCGCCACCCAGCTTTCCACTCCAAATATGGATCGGCTTGCCAATGAAGGCATTCGCTTTACGAGCGGCTATGCAACCTCAGCCACCTGCACGCCAAGCAGATACGCCTTGCTCACCGGAGTGTACCCCTGGCGAAACAAGGATGCGAAAATCCTCCCCGGTACCGCTCCTCTCCTAATCGACACGGCCCAGATGACCGTACCGAAGATGCTCAAATCCCAAGGCTATAGTACCGGAGTGGTCGGCAAGTGGCACCTCGGTCTAGGCTCTGGCCAGACAGACTGGAATGGAAGCATCAGTCCCGGTCCGAATCAAGTCGGATTTGACTACAGCTACATCCTCGCGGCAACGCAGGATCGGGTACCGACCGTGTATATCCACAATGACCGGGTGGACAAGCTAGACCCCAACGATCCCATCCAAGTGGACTATCAGAAAAACTTTGAAGGAGAACCCACCGGCAAAGACAATCCCGAGCTCACCACCATGAAATGGCACCATGGCCACAACAACAGTATTGTCAACGGCATTCCGAGGATTGGCTTTATGAAAGGCGGGAAAACTGCGCTTTGGAATGATACTACGATGGCTGACCACTTCCTTGCCAAGGCCCAGGCCTTTGTGAAGGAAAACAAGGAAAAACCATTTTTCCTGTACTATGCGCTACAGCAGCCCCACGTACCCCGTACGCCAAATCCCAGATTTGTCGGAAAATCCGGACTCGGCCCGAGGGGAGATGTCATTTTGGAAGCCGATTGGGCTATCGGAGAATTCATGAAAACGCTGGAAGAGGAAGGCATCCTGGAAAATACCCTGGTCATCTTCAGCAGTGACAATGGCCCGGTGCTGAATGATGGCTACTACGACGATGCCGTGGAAAAAAACGGCACGCATACCCCAGCCGGGCCCCTCCGTGGCGGAAAGTACAGTCTCCTCGAAGCAGGAACTCGTGTACCTTTTCTGGTCTATTGGAAAGGGACCGTACAGCCTCAGGTCTCTGACGCGTTGGTCTGTCAGGTTGACTTTTTATGTTCTCTTGCCGCCCTCGCCGGAAGCGCCATTAAAGGCCAAGACAGTGAAAACATCCTCGATGCATTTCTGGGCAAAAGCGCAAAAGGCCGGGAAAGTCTGATTTTGGAGGCTACTGGCCGGACCTCCTTGAGAAAAGGCGACTGGGTGATGATCCCGCCGCACAAAGGAAATCCTGTGCTTCAGCCTGTCAACATCGAAACGGGGAATTTGGCGGAGTACCAATTATACAACTTAGGCGAAGACATTTCCCAATCCAAAAACCTCGCCGATGCCCAACCCGAAAAGCTGGAGGAAATGGTCCGGTTTTACGAAGGAATCGTGGGAAACAAAGTCCCGGAAGCCGGAGAGATCGAGTTGAAGTGAGGGAGACGCTAGACAAAAGTATCAAGACGCTAGATGGCGTCAATCATATGGATTTGACGCTTGAATTCCACCTATCTAGCACCAATTATAGTTGGATAGGCGCGGTGGTCAGACGCAGCAGCGAGCCAGCGTTCGGCCTTGTGCGGTGGGAGCTTTGCTGCGTCTTGACCTTTACCTCCCCTACACCTGGCTCCTCGATAAAAATGTCCACCGGACATTTTATTATTCTCGGCCCTAAGTCAAGCCAAAAGAACAGAAAAAAACAGAACTGAAAACATGCTGAAACCATTCAAAATCAACGCGAGCCTTATAGCCCTCTGCCTGGCATTTGCCTGCAAACCCGCCGAATCCAGCGAGAGCCAAATCGCGCAAAATCCCTCCA
>CAZTJM010000322.1:0-2661 GCA_964613865.1 uncultured Limnohabitans sp.
TTGGGATTTTGACAAGATCAGCTTCACAGAGGCCAGAAAGATCGAGCCGGATTTTGAAATCGGCGAGGAGGTTTATGAGAAAATCGAATTGGAGGCGTTTGGGCGTCGAGCCGTACAAATGGCCCGTCAGACCTTGATCCAGCGAATCAAAGATCTAGAGAAGGATATCCTCTACAACAAATATGAAGAGCAGGTAGGTGAGATCATCTCCGCAGAGGTGTACCAGATCCTCGGACGCGAGATTCTCCTCATCGATGGTGATGGCAACGAACTGATCCTGCCAAAGGCAGAGCAGATCTCCAAAGACCGCTTCAGAAAAGGGGACTCCGTGAAGGCAATCGTACATCGTGTAGACATGATCAACGGCAACCCGAAGATCATCCTTTCCCGTACCTCCCCGGTCTTCTTGGAGCGCTTGTTTGAAAACGAGGTTCCTGAGGTATACGACGGCTTGATTACAATCGTCAAGATCGTGCGTGAGCCAGGGGAGCGTGCCAAAGTGGCCGTGGAGTCTTATGACGACCGTATCGATCCGGTAGGCGCTTGCGTCGGGATGAAGGGATCCAGAATCCACGCCGTCGTGCGGGAATTGCAAAACGAAAACATCGACGTGATCAACTATACGGAGAACCTCGACCTGTACGTCACCCGTGCACTCAGCCCGGCAAAGGTATCTTCGATCAATGTTGACCAGGAGAGAAAACGAATTTCCGTTTTCTTAAAGCCTGACCAAGTATCCCTGGCTATCGGAAAAGGAGGCTTCAATATCAAATTGGCAAGCCGATTGGTAGGATATGAAATCGATGTGTTCCGTGAATTGAACGAATACGATGACGAAGATGTAGATCTTAACGAATTCGTAGACGAAATCGACGCTTGGATCATCGATGAATTGAAAAAGACGGGTTTGGACACAGCCAAGAGCGTTTTGGCTCTGACCAAAGAGGACTTGACCCGTCGTACGGAATTGGAGGAGGAGACGGTCGACGAGATCTTCAGAATCCTCAGACAAGAATTTGAACAATAAAAAGGGACTTCCCTTTTAGAATACCTAATTTTACTTAAGATTTCGAAAGAGGTTTTTGCTTATGTCAGTCGAGAAAATGATGCGTTTAGGCCAAATAGCCAGAAAACTCAACGTGGGTACGGCAACCTTCGTTGAGTCCATGGCTAAGAAGGGCTTTGAGGTAGAGAACAATCCTAATTCCAAGATAACCATGGAACAAGTGGCTATGTTGGAAAAAGAGTTCAAATCCTCGGCTCTTGAAAAAGAGGAAGCTTCCCACCTTTCAATAGGGAAGCGTCACGAGCCTATTTCGCTCGAACCTGAAACACCCAAACAGGAGAAGGCTCCCGAGCCTGCACCTGCCCCGGTTCATAAGGAAGAACCAAAACCTGCCGCACCCACACCAAGCCCAGCGCCTGCTCCCACTCCCGCTCCAGAGCCGGAGCCGGAAAAGATCACTCCCGAAGCTCCCAAACTGGAGGGGATCAAGATCTTGGGCAAAATCGATTTGACTCCAAAGCCAGCGCCTGCTCCGAAGCCCGCACCGGTTCAACAGCCTGCTGCGCCAAAAGCGGATAAGCCGCAGGAGCAGAGAAAGCCTGCGCCAAGCCAGCCCGAAAGGCCAGCTTATCAAGCGCCTAGACCAGCTCAACCGCAAACCCCGACACCTCCGGCTACACCAGCTCCTGAGGTGCCGAAGGTAAACAAGGAGGAGCCTGCACCTGCACAGGATCAGGTCATTGCCGCGAAAGCAGACTCTCTCAAGGGTCTGACCGTTCTAGGAAAGATCGAACTGCCTGTGGATCGGGCAAAGAAGAAATCCGGTCCAGTAGCGTCTTCCGATGAGAGAAACAGGGACAAAAAGCGCCCACGTAAGAGAATAGACAAGCCAGGAACCCCAAATCAAGGTGGACAGCCAGGCCAAGGCAACAGGCCTCCTCAGGATCAGAGAGGGCCAAACAGACCAGGGCAAAATCGACCTGGAGGCAATCAGCAAAGAGGAGGAAATCAAGCTCCTCAGCGTGTGCAGAAAGCCGAGCCTACCCAAAAGGAGATTCAAGATCAGATCAAGCAGACACTGGCGCGCCTTCAGGGCTCAAAGCCAGGAGGAGGAAAGACCAAATCCCGTAGAGACAAGCGAGCAGAAAGGGACCGCGATACCGAGATCGAGGGCGATGAGTCCAAAGTACTAAAGGTAACCGAGTTCATCTCGGCCAATGACCTCGCGGCATTGCTGGATGTATCTGTAAACCAGATTATCTCCACCTGTATGTCTCTCGGCATGTTCGTTTCCATCAACCAGAGACTGGATGCCGAAGCCATCACCATCATTGCCGACGAATTTGGCTATGATGTGGAATTCACCAAGTCTATTGAAGACGAAATGGTGGAGGAAGTAGTGGACGAGGATGAAGATCTCGTCGAGAGAGCGCCTATTGTCACTATCATGGGACACGTCGACCACGGTAAGACATCCTTGCTGGATTACATCCGAATGTCCAAAGTGACTGCAGACGAGGCAGGGGGTATCACCCAGCACATCGGAGCTTATGACGTGAAGACCAAAGACGGACACAAGATTGCTTTCCTGGATACTCCGGGTCACGAAGCCTTTACGGCTATGCGTGCACGGGGTGCTAAGCTGACTGATATCG
>CAZTJM010000323.1:0-2632 GCA_964613865.1 uncultured Limnohabitans sp.
CGGTTATACAAATTCAAAAACTCAATTGTCCGATTAATAGGGGGCTAGACCACTGCCTGTAGTCTAACTCATTTTCCTGCAACCAAAGTAATCACCTCTCCCTTAGTAGTTTTGATATCAAATAACTTCATATCACTTAGGTCTGCGGGAGTAATCTCAGCCTCTGGCGATACAATAGGATCAGGAGTGACCGGCACCTGATAGAAAGGATTAGGATTTTCTCCACTCGCTTGCTTAAGTGCTTGCCCATTTTCTAGATTCAAGGTGTTGGGAACTCTCACTCGTAGATTTCCTCTGATGGTGGATTTGATCACCGCTTTTACAACCTTCCCATCTTTCCACTTCAGTTCCACTACTTCAAAACCACCTTTGGCTCTGATTCCTGTAATGCTTCCCTCCTGCCAAACATCCGGCAAGGCTGGCAACAAATGAATCTCCCCATTAGCACTCTGAACCAACATCTCGGTAATCCCGGAAGTACAACCGAAGTTGCCATCAATCTGGAATGGAGGATGCGCATCAAAGAGATTGTTGTAGGAGCCACCTCCTTCGCCACGCTCAGATCCTACAGGAGAAAGCTGATTTTGAATCAATTTATAGGCATGATTGCCGTCCAGCATTCTTGCCCACCAATTGACTTTCCAGCCCATGCTCCAACCGGTAGATATATCTCCTCGCTGAATCAAGGTGTTTTTGGAAGCAGAATAAAGCTCTGGTGTGCGTAGCGGTGAAATCTGATTTGATGGGAATAAACCATATAAATGGGAAATATGTCGGTGATGATCATATGGATCATCAATGTCATCCAGCCATTCTTGCAATTGTCCATGTTTACCGACGTGCATAGGAGGAAGTTGATCCCTCATGACTCTTAAGGAATCCGCAAAAGTCTGATCCCTATTTAGCATCTCCGAAGCCTGGATCACCGCACTGAAAGCATCAAAAACCAATTGATTATCCATTGTTGTTCCTGCATCCAAAGATGATCCTTCATGGGCAGCAGGAGCATTTTCGGGAGAAGTTCCCGGATTGACCACCAGCCACGGTTTGTCTGGATGCTCCACCAAGAAATCTACATAGAACAGCGCTGCGCCTTTTAAAACTGGATAGATGGACTTTAGGTATTCCATATCTCCACTGTATTGGAAGTGATGCCAAAGATGCTGACTGGTCCAAGCTCCTCCTCCACTCCAGATTCCCCAGAAGATCGCATCCACTGGTCCGGTGATTCTCCAGATGTCGGTATTGTGATGTGCCATCCAACCTCTAGCTCCATACATCACCCTAGCTGTCTCCTCACCTGCTTCTGCCATCTCAGAAACCATTTTCAGGAAAGGCTCATGAAGCTCAGCCAAGTTGGTTTTCTCAGCCGGCCAATAGTTCATCTGCGCGTTGATATTGATGGTGTATTTGCTATCCCAAGGCGGGGACATCTCTTGATTCCAAATCCCCTGCAAGTTCGCCGGTTGTCCTCCCGGCTGTGAAGAAGATATCAACAAGTACCTGCCATACTGATAATAGAGAGTAACCAATTGCGGGTCATCACCTTCCCGAAAGCCTTTTAGACGCTCATCCGTTGGGAGTTTGGAGGCTTCTGTTTCACCCAAATCCAAACTTACCCGATTGAAGTATTTCTGGTAGTCAATTACGTTTTTCTTCAATAAAGCATCAAAGGATTCACTGGACCCTTTGGCCATAAAAGCCTGAGCTCTTGCATCTTCATCACCACTTAGATCCAGGTAATTATTGAAATTGGTCGCAATGGAAATGTAAATCGTCGCCTCATCGGCATTCTTAACTACAATAGAACTATCCGATGTGTTGATACTTCCACCTTGGTTTTTGACTTTAGTGATGCTTTTAAATTTCACCTTGCCCTCCACTCCTTCATGATCTGTGGTAGTTCCGGAAATTGTCAATTCATTATCAGAATTGAGCGCAATACTTGCATTCGGCTGTGGCGTAGCCATGGATGCAGTGAAAGAAATCATTCCAGGCTTGCTGGCTGTCAGGTGAACAGCGATGACATTATCAGCAAATGATGCAATTGCCTCCCGGGTATAAGTCACGCCACCAACCACATAACTCACTTTTGAGATTGCCCGCTCAATATCCAATTCCCTGCGATAATCTGTAAAAGTAGAATGCCCATCAAAATCAATATTCAAATCGCCTACTGGCTGAAACTTCTGTCCATGCGACTTCTTGCTTTGTATGGTTTTGGCTGCTAGTTCCTCCGCTTCTTTTTGCTTCCCTTCGAAAATCAATCGCCGGACCTCGGGCAAAGCCGCCAGTGCATCGGGGTTGTCATTCCTATTGGGACCGCCAGACCAAACGGTATGCTCATTTAATTGGATCAGCTCATTTTCTACGTTGCCATAGATCATGGCTCCCAATCTGCCATTTCCTATCGGCAGGGCATCCGTCCACACATCTGCAGCTGGTTGTTTGTACCAAAGGATGAGCTGGGAGCTTTCCTGGGCTTTGACCTGTAGCGAAAAAGCGAGAAAAAGCAAGGCTAAAAAGCTTCTTAAATAATATTTACTACTAGGCATTTTGGGTATGTTATTAATATTCGTCGAGTAGGTAAGGGGAATTTCACCCCAAACCTCTCACAGCACCGTGCGTGATA
>CAZTJM010000324.1:0-2623 GCA_964613865.1 uncultured Limnohabitans sp.
GGGGTGGGTCAGTTTAGAGCGAAACACATGGGTCAGTTTGAGTGAAATAATCATTTTGCTATTGGATTGGGTCGGTACCCGAGTTTTTTAGCCAAAGAAATGATTTCCTGCTTTTTTTTCTCACTGACTTTTCCGCCACCATTCAGCGCTCGGGAAACCGTCGATGGAGTCACCTGTACCGCTTTGGCAATGTCTGAGATGTTCGTTCTTTTCTTTTTCATTTTGGAAGCTAAGGCCAAACCTCAATTCTAATTTAGCTGAAAAGTATGAGCTCAGGATCTTGTTTGACGGGATCGGCTATCGTTAAGGTCAATCGTTTGACCAACATACTCTTCATCTTTTTTATAATATTGAATTATTGTTTTGATAGGGGTTGCTTATTCCAAATAAAATTAGGTCTTGTACGTGATAAAGTCCTAGAGTAGTAGCATGATGTTAGGAAAAACGGGGATACAGGTAGGTTCTATGGTTGTCGGGACTAGTTCATTGGGAAATCTCTATGAAGCTAGATCTTGTGTTCACAAGCTGGAATTAGTTCGAACAGCGATTGAATGTTTTCCAAATGGGGCAGTTTTCGATTCGGCGGGGAAATATGGTGCTGGATTGGCTCTGGAGACCTTGGGACAGGCGCTTTGCGATTTGCAAGTCCCAAAAGACAAGGTGCTCATTAGCAACAAACTGGGATGGAAACGAGCTCCTTTAATTGGTCCTGAACCCACTTTTGAGCGGGATGTCTGGAAAGATTTGGCGCATGACGCAGTTCAGGATATCAGTTACCAAGGGATCCTAACTTGTTTCGAGGAGGGAAATGAGCTGTTGAAAGGCTATGAAAGCCAGTTGGTTTCCATACATGATCCCGACGAATATTTGGAAGGTGCTGATTCGCCAATAGAATATGACAAGAGATTTGCAGATATTCTGGAGGGCTATGAGGCTTTGGAGGAGCTGAAAACTGCGGGGAAAGTAAAGGCAATCGGAGTTGGGGCGAAAGATTGGAAGGTAATCCAGAAGATTTATCAGCATTTCCCACTCGACTGGGTGATGATAGCCAATAGCATGACGATTTACGATCATCCTGCGGAGCTGTTTGAATTTATGAGATTACTGGAAAAGGATGGCGTGGGGATAGTCAACTCGGCGGTTTTTCATTCAGGATTCTTGGTGGGGGGAGATTACTTTGATTATCAAAAAATGAATTCCAATGCCGCTGCCTTCAATGAAAGATTGCTCTGGAGAAGGAAGTTCTATGCCATCTGCGAAGCCTATGCGGTAGATCCTGCCCACGCCTGTATCCAATTTGCCCTTCAGCTTCCAGGGGTCAATTCCCTGGCTCTTAACTCCACGTCAATGTATAGAATACGGGCTAATTCGGAGTTTTGTCAAACTACCATAAGAGATTCATTTTGGGATGCTTGTAAGGAAGAAGGCTTGATCGCCGAGTATTTGTCAGAATATAACTTGAACCAAACAAAATGAAACTCTTAAGCTGTACCTCTCCAGGTCATTTTGAATATCAAGAAGGGGAAAAGCCACGGCTGTCCGAAGGACGAGCCATTGTCAAAATCAAGAGGATAGGCATTTGCGGAACAGATCTACATGCATTTGAAGGCACTCAGCCTTATTTCTCTTATCCAAGAATTTTAGGCCATGAACTGGCGGGTGAAGTCTTGGAAATCGGGGAAAGCGAAGCCATTCGCAAAGGAGATCAGGTGACTGTGATTCCATACTTCAGTTGTGGAATCTGCGTGGCTTGTAGAAATGGAAAGCCCAATTGCTGCCAAAAAATCAGTGTTTTTGGGGTTCATGAGGACGGTGGAATGCAGGAATATGTCTCCTTACCGATTTCTTCTTTGGTGAAAAAAGAAGGTTTAAGGTTGGAGCAATTGGCCTTGGCTGAGCCGTTTGCAATTGGTGCGCATGGAGTGCGAA
Organism: uncultured Limnohabitans sp.; assembly: GCA_964613865.1. Classification (GTDB taxonomy): domain Bacteria; phylum Bacteroidota; class Bacteroidia; order Cytophagales; family Cyclobacteriaceae; genus Algoriphagus. The sequence continues at coordinate 1,930 of CAZTJM010000324.1, forward strand.
GAGCAGGAGTGAAGCCCGGGCAAGTTGTGTTGGTAATCGGTGCAGGGCCGATTGGCTTAGGAGTGATGGAGTTTGCCAAGATCGCCGGAGCCACAGTGATCGCGATGGATATCAATGAGAATAGACTGAAATTTTGCAAAGATGAATGGGGTGTTTCCCATGTGGTGAAAGCTGGAAAAACTGCAAACGAGGAAATTCAGCAAATTACAAACGGGGATTTCTGCGATTCAGTGATTGATGCTACTGGTAGCTTGACAGCTATTAATCAAGGTTTTCAATACATTGCCCATGGAGGAAATTACGTATTGGTGGGTTTGCAGAAAGGTGAAATTGCTTTTTCACACCCAGAGTTTCATAAGCGTGAAGCAACGTTGATGAGTAGCAGAAATGCAACGAGAGAAGACTTTGACCAGGTCTTGGACGCCATGGCAGCAGGCCAAATAGCTTAGGATAAATACATCACTCACAAGGTGCGATTTGATCAGGTGAAGGATGATTTCCAGTCCTGGCTGAATCCAGAAACCGGAGTGATCAAGGCTTTGGTGGAAATGTAGGGGAGGCAGTTTTCAGTGGTCAGAAGACGGGAGAAAGAAGTCGGGAAGAAAAGAAATTTTAGTAACTGGAAAAATTGCGGATAATCATATGTGTGCCTTGAAGCGGAGGAATAAGTCCAACGCATGCTGTTGAAAAGATG
>CAZTJM010000325.1:0-2609 GCA_964613865.1 uncultured Limnohabitans sp.
AGCTAGACTAGAAGAATTGGGATTTTTGATATCAGATTTACGACATCAATAGGACTTCAAGCGACTCAATCACATGGATAAGTTTGCAATGCAGAGGAGGACTAAAAAGTTTGCGATTGATGTGTGGATTCTATGTTCAAAGCTTCCCCATTCCCGTGAATTTAACGGCTACCTAAACCAGATCATAAGATCCTCAAGTCCTGTTGGAGCAAATTATCGAGCAGCTACCCGAGCAAAATCGACGGCTGATTTTGTCAACAAATTGAAAATCGTGGAGGAAGAAGCTGACGAAAGCCAATATTTTCTCGAATTGTTATTGGAAGTTCAGCAGGATTCGGCGTTGGTTGGGGAGATTGATCGTTTGAGGAGAGAAGCTGACGAACTTGTCGCCATTGTCGTTTCCAGTATAAAGACTTTGAAATTTAGTTAGGCGTTGCTTGATTCAGAACGTCGTAAATCGTATATCATAAATCAAAAATATCATGATACTGATAGATGGTAAAAAAACATCGACCGAAATCAAAAACGAAATAGCGCAACGCGTCTCCGAAATTAAAGCGGCAGACGGCAAAGTGCCACATTTGGCGGCGGTGCTTGTTGGAAGTGATGGAGCCAGCCAAACCTACGTGGGCGCAAAGGTAAAGGCTTGTGAGGAAGTGGGGTTTAAGTCCACACTTGTTCGTTTGGACGCTTCGATTTCTGAGGAGGAACTCCTCAAAATGGTGGAAGACATAAACAACGATTCCGACATCGACGGCTTGATCGTGCAGCTCCCCCTTCCCAAGCACATCTCCGTGGACAAGGTCACCAACAAAATCAAACCGGAAAAAGACGTGGACGGCTTCACGCCCGCCAATGTGGGACGAATGACGCTCAACTGGTCCGCCTATGTTGCCGCAACACCCTACGGCATCATTGAGCTTCTGAAAAGATATCAAATCGAAACGGCAGGAAAGCACTGCGTCGTGATCGGCCGAAGCCATATTGTGGGAAGTCCGATGAGTATCCTGATGGGCAGAAATGGCTATCCCGGCAATGCCACGGTAACTTTGACCCACAGTAAAACCCAAAACCTTCCGGAGATATGCAGGACTGCCGATATTCTAATCGTGGCGATTGGGAAGCCGGAGTTTGTGACAGCAGACATGGTGAAGCCTGGTGCTGTCGTGATTGACGTCGGAATTCACCGAATCGAGGATGCGAGCAAGAAGTCTGGGTTTAGGCTGATCGGTGATGTGAAGTTTGACGAGGTCGCCGAAAAGGCCTCAGCCATCACTCCGGTACCTGGTGGGGTAGGGCCAATGACCATCGCCGCGCTGCTGTACAACACGCTGCAGTCTGCGGAAAAGAAGGTTTTTGGATAAAATTGAAAAAAAAGTATAGAAATCCTTGATTTGCGTTTGCATCGATTGAATTGGATTTCTACTTTTGCAGACCCTAAAACGCGCATGTGGTGAAACTGGTAGACACGCCACTTTGAGGGGGTGGTGCCCGTTCGGGTGTGGAAGTTCGAATCTTCTCATGCGCACAGAGCCTGGTCGTATTTCGATCAGGCTTTTTTGATTAAATCCCCTCTGCAAGCCTTATTTTTAATTACTTTTCAAAAAATTCTCATCCATGAAAAAGGCTTTGAAAATGACCCTTATTGGGTTTTTGATGATTTTCACTTTTAGCACTTACTCCCAAACCGTCCAATTTCCAATTGTCAGGGACTTTGGGGGGATTTATGAAATTCCTGAGGCGACCGAGCGTCCCGATTCCACGTTGGAATATAGGATTCTGGTGGATCTTTCTACTGGAGCGGAAGACAACAAGCAGGTGTCCAGATGGGTGGATAACATAGCCCGGATGATAAACCTACACGGTCTGGCGGGAGTGCCGAAGGAAAATATCAAGGTCAAAGTGGTTGTTCATGGCGGTGCGATTTTCACACTGCTTAATGACAAAAACTATCAGGGGAGGTTTGAAGTAGACAATCCCAATACCAAGGTATTTGAGGCCTTGAAGGCTGTAGGGGCGGACATCATGGTTTGCGGGCAATCACTCCGGGCCAGAAATCTGATCCAAAGCGACCTTTGGTCCGGTGTGCGGGTGGCGCACTCTGCGTTGACGACGATTACTACCTATGTGCCTCAAGGCTATATTTTGTTGAAGTTTTGAGTCTTTTGGAATAGTTGTTGGGCTGGAAGAAGCTCACATTTAAAGTACATGAAGCCCTTTACCTCAATCACTTCCACAGGCAGAAAAGTTGCCGCGGGTTTTTTTGTCGCGGTGTGCGTTCTCATCAGTGTAGCCGGGCTCACCTATTTTACCCTAAACCAACTGGAGGAATCTGTCAGGCAGCTGGCCCAGCCCAACCATAAACTGGATTTGCTCAACAACCTACAGACCGAGATTTTTCGAATCACTCGCATAGGGGGCGACAGTCTAAAGGCAGATGTCAGGGTCAATGACTCGACGATTTCCCTGCTCCAGGAAAAGCTGGACGAACTGGACCAGTTGGCCGACGACACGCTTGAAAAGCAAAGTGTCCAGACCATTCGAGACAACCTCGCCGTGCTCATCAATGGCTATGTGGATCTCTATGAAGTCAAAAGAAACCTTGCGAC
>CAZTJM010000326.1:0-2604 GCA_964613865.1 uncultured Limnohabitans sp.
ATGGACCCAGAACTTGGGAGGTTCCAGATAGGAGTAATCCGAGAATTATCGTCAATACTACTGAGAAGACAATTACATAAGTATTAGACTGTTGCACGTTGTAACCTCCTTGTTTTGTTTGCTTTTACTACATAATAATCGATCAGCGGCGCTACTACGTTCATGAACAGAACCGCAAGCATGATTCCCTCTGGATACGCAGGGTTGGTCACTCGGATGATGATCGTGAATACCCCAATCAGGAAACCATAAATCCACTTGCCCGTCTCAGTCTGCGCTGCCGACACCGGGTCTGTTGCCATAAAGACGATACCAAAAGCCAAGCCTCCCATCACCCAGTGATACTGTGGAGGAAGGGCCATGTATTCATTTACCGCCAAAAGGTTCATCACTAAGCCCATCAGGTAAGCTCCGGCAAATCCGGAAACGATGATTTTCCAGCTTCCTACTCCGGTAGCGATCAGAATCACCGCCCCTATCAGACACATCAACGTAGACGTCTCACCGATAGAGCCTGGGATCCAACCCATAAACATGTTGGAAAGGCTGTATAGCCCATCGCCGATGACGGAGTTGTGCTGGTTGAGCGCTTCCACCGCATCGGTATTTTGAACTCCCGCATTGTAAACAACCGAAAGTGCAGTCGCTCCAGAGAATCCATCAACAGGTGTCTTGTCAGCCAGGTAAGTCCAAACCTGGTCACCTGAGATATTGGCTGGGTAAGCGAAGTAAAGAAACGCACGGGCGGTCATAGCCACGTTCAGGATATTCATCCCAGTTCCGCCAAACACCTCTTTGCCAATTACGACCGCGAAGATTGTCGCCAGCGCTACCTGCCAAAGTGGAATATGCGGCGGAATCACCAAGGCAATCAGCATACCCGACACTAAGTATCCCTCACTGATGGGGTGATTGCGTATTACGCAAAAGATAAATTCGGTCAACAAACCCACGCCGTAAGTCACGATGAGGATTGGCAATACGGACATCGCTCCAAAGAGCGCCTTGTCTACCCAGGTGGCGTCCTCGCCGATGGCCAGAAAGTGCTGCTCGCCCACATTGAGAATGCCAAACAGCAAGGTGGGAATCATGGCGATCACTACGGTGATCATCACCCGCTTCAGGTCAGTTGCATCCTTGATCTGGGCTCCCTTGGCTTTGGTAGTCAAGTCAGGAGCGAAAACGATCGTTCGGTGTCCCTCATAAAGGGTATGAAACTTTTCCCACTTGCCTCCCTTTTCAAAGTTCGGTTTTAGATTGTCGAAGAGTTTTTGTAATGCCTTCATATCTTATCTATACATTAATAATTCAATCCCGTGTCTTACCAACACCTGCAATTCATTTTTTGAAGGATCAACAAATTCGCAAAGGGCTACGTCCTCTTCCACGATTTCATACAGTCCCAGCTCCTCCATCTCGTCATAATCCTCGGCGATGATGGCCTTGAACAGATAGGTAGGCAGGATATCCATAGGAAGTACTTTCTCAAATTCCCCGGTCACCACAAAAGCCCGCTCTTCTCCGTGGGTATTGGTGTCCACCTTGAATTCTCCCTTGTTGAGGAAGGAGAACATGCCCAAGGCTCTGTGGAAGCTCAGCTTGGAGGTAGTTGGCAAAAGCCAGCCTAAGAACTCTTCCTGGTCTCCCTCAGGGATTACGGTGACCTGGTTGTGATAAAAGCCCAAGAATCCGTCCAGGTTTACCTTCTCTCCAGTCAGCACGTTACCGGATATTACCCGTACGTGGCCAGAGTTGAGGTTTCCTTTGACGAAAGTGGAGACGTTCGCCCCAGAGTAAGTCTTCACGTAGCCGGTCTTAGTCAATTCGGAACCAGTAAGCGCCACGACTTTGGAGGCATCAAAAATGCCGTCCAAGACCACCTTGCCAATTTGAACGACACCTAAGGGGCTCACGGTCCAAGCAATTTCGCCCTTGTTGATTGGGTCTAGGTGATGGATCTGCACGCCCACATTTCCAGCCGGGTGAGGTCCGGAAAACTGGTTGATCTGTGCATTTTTCACTCCCGAAAACATCGCTGGAGCAGGCTTGGAACCATCCACGTTGAGATGGACTTTGCCCTTGGTGAGTTTTGCCAAAGCATCAATCCCAGCTTGGAAGTATCTCTCCTGCCCTTGGAGGGTGAATCCGTAGTCCGGAGCCAAGGGGTTGGTGTCGAATGCCGAAACGAAGATCGCCTTGGGGCTATCTGCCGGATTGGCCACTACTCCGTACGGACGCTGGAGGATGTTGGGCCATACCCCGGTAGACGCCAGCTTGACAGCCAAAGCGTCACGATCCTGGTTTAGGTCGATCTTTCCAAAGTTTTCGTGGGTGATGGTTTGATCCGCCAAAATCTTGATCTCAAGCAGCTTCCTTTTGTCGCCTCTCTTGATTTCTACAATCTCACCGGAAACCGGGGCTGCATAGATCACCTGATCCATGGCTTTGTCGATCAGTATGGGAGTGCCGGCCTTCACCGTATCCCCTTCATTGACAAGTACTTTAGGGCGTTGGATCCCCGGAAAGTCTGTCGGCTTAATTGCGAAGGTCGTTGCCGAGGCTAAGTTGGCGATCTCCAAAGGAGCTTTACCGACTAGCTTCAAA
>CAZTJM010000327.1:0-2595 GCA_964613865.1 uncultured Limnohabitans sp.
AATCCGCTCGGATTTTTCATATTGACTGTCTACCGAAAGCTCAAACTGAATCCAAACAACGATCAATATAGAGGCAGCCATGCCGACAGCAAGTCCTCCGATGTTGATCATTGCGAAGCCCTTTTTTCTAAGGATATTTCTCCAGGCGATTTTCAGGTAGTTTTTCCACATGATATTGAAAGATTGGAAATTTGGAAAATTTGAAAATTTTGGGATAGTGGTTGTAAAGTTTCAAGGTGGAAAAGTTGTAAGGTCTAGGACCTCAAAGGCCAAACCTCAGACTCCAACACCAACAATCCTTTGACCTCCTAAATCGAAAATCCCAAATCATAAATTTATATGTCTAATGTCTAGGGTCAAATTACTCGATACTTTGTACTTGGTACTTCACTCACTTTTCAGACTCTTCACCGGGTTTGCCAAGGCAGCCTTGAGAGTATTTGCCGTCACCACAGCCAGGGCCAATAGCACCACCAGGGCACCTACCCCAAGAAAAAGCCAGAAATTGATGCTCACATGGTAGGTATAGGTTTCGAGCCATTCCCCCATTTTCCAGTAGGCCAAAGGCGTTGTAATGCAAAAGGCAATGAGAACAAGCTTGAGAAAATCCGAAGAAATCAACAACAACACTTGTGGGACGGAGGCTCCCAGCACCTTCCTGATCCCAATCTCCCTGTATCGCTTCTCTATCGTATAAGAGGCCAAACCGGCCAAGCCTATACAGCATAGGAAGACGGTAAGCACCGCAAAAATATTGGTGAGCTTACCCACCAGATCCTCGGACAGAAACTTCCTGCCAAACTCCTGATCGACAAACTGATATTCGAAAGGAACGGAGGGATTGTAGGTTTTGAAAACTCCCTCCATAGCCTTCAAGCCGTCCTGTATGGCTACGCCGTCCTTGAAGCGTACACTGATCGAATAGGTGCGCTCAGGAGAAAAAAACATCATCATGGGATCTACAGGCTTGAAGGGTGAGTCCATGACAACATTGTCCGTGACGCCAATCACCGTGTAGGCCTTTTGCAGATATCGCATCTGCATCCCGATTGGCTCCTCCAAGCCCATCGCCTCGACCGCGGCGCGATTGAGGATAATCGCCGAAGAGTCTGAGGGCATCCCGGTGAAATCATTTCCCTGGAGCATCTTCACACCCATGGTTTCGGCAAACCCGACGTCCGTATAGAGACCAGTGAGCAGCAAGTTCATGTCGGTAGGCTTTCCCTCCCAGTCCGGAGCCGGAGACCTCCACCAAATACTGGTAATCGGCGAAAAAGTCCTTGTGGTGGCTTGAACCATTCCTGATTTGAGCAGTTCATCCTTGATGGCCGAAAAGTTCTTCTGAATATCATCGGAACTTGAGACCATGACCAGATTGTCGGGGTTGTATCCTATGTCCCGGTTTTTGATATACTGGATCTGCTGATACACGATCAGCGTACCGGATATCAAAAGGATGGATGCAGCAAACTGACCCACCACCAGGACGTTCCTCGGCATGACAGCTTTTTGCCCCGCCAAAAATGTCCCCTTCAAAACCTTGATCGGACTAAAGGAGGAAAGATAAAGGGCCGGATAACTACCCGCTACTAGACCCGTGAAGAGCACAATCAATGCGGCAATCGCCCAGAAAATAGAAGACGAGAAATCCAATGAAAGGGTCTTTCCCACCAGCTGGTTGAAAGTCGGCATCAACATGTAAACCACGATCAGGGACAGAACAAAGGCTGCACAAGTCAAAATCATGGATTCACAAAAAAACTGGAGCATCAGTTGCTTTTTGTCGGAACCCAGGGTCTTGCGTATCCCCACCTCTTTTGCCCTTCTTTCTGAACGTGCCGTGGACAGATTCATAAAATTGACACAGGCCACAAGTAGGATGATGACTGCGATGATCGAGAAAAGCTTCACATACTGGATCATACCCCCCGTATTGACCCCATCCTTGAAATCCCCGTACAGACGCCATTTGCTCATCGGAAAGGCAAAATATTGAGCAATCCCTTGGTCCCCCGGACTGTTTCGGATTTTCAACTCTGTTATATTTTCCGAAAGGGCTTTTTCGTCTGTTCCGGGATGTACCTGCAGAAAAATGTTCCATGAGGAATTGGTCCAGTTGGTCATCGACCGCTTCAGGTTCTCATCCGAATAGTTGAAAGCATGGATATAGTCAAACTGAAAGGTAGAATTGGTGGGAACGTCCTTGAGAATCGCTGAGACCGTCAGTTCCTTGGAGTTGTCGAGTTTGACGGTCTTGTGCATGGGATCTTCATCTCCGAAAAGTGCTTCCGCCGCTGTCTCGGTGAGGACGATGGAGTTTGGATCGGGAAGCGCAGTCGCTTTGTTTCCCTGAATAAACTCCCAAGAAAACACCTCAAAAAAGTTGTCACTGGAGGTGATGCCAATCTTTCTCGACTTGGTATCGCCATTGCCTAGAATATGGGACTCTGCAAAGGTCGCCATCACTGCTTTCTCCACCTCGGGAAACTCCGCTTCTATCGCCGAAGCAAGCGGAAACACCATGTTCTTATCCGTGAAGATCTCCTCATTGTAATTGCGGTGTGCCATTACCTGATAGATCTCCCCGTAGTTCTG
>CAZTJM010000328.1:0-2550 GCA_964613865.1 uncultured Limnohabitans sp.
AAGGAGGAAGGCTTTTTTACATTGGTGCGGGAACCAGTGGAAGACTTGGGGTCTTGGATGCCTCCGAATGTCCGCCTACCTATGGGGTGCCTCACGATTGGGTGGTTGGCCTCATTGCTGGTGGGGATACAGCGATTCGCAAGGCGGTAGAGAATGCTGAAGACGATCCAGAGATGGCTTGGCGGGATATCCAGGCCTATGGCTTTTCTCAGCTCGACACAGTCATAGGTATAGCGGCCTCTGGCACTACTCCCTATGTAATTGGAGGAGTGAAAATGGCCAGGGAGAAGGGGCTTCTCACGGGATGTGTTACCTGTAATGTGGATTCACCTTTGGCAAAAGCCGTGGAATTCCCGATCGAGGTAGTCGTTGGGCCGGAGTTTGTCACAGGAAGTACACGAATGAAATCCGGAACCGCGCAGAAGCTAGTCTTGAACATGATCTCAACGACTGTCATGATCAAATTGGGCCGAGTCAAAGGAAACAAGATGGTGGATATGCAACTCTCCAATGCGAAATTGGTAGACCGGGGTACCAAGATGATCATGGAGGCGACCGGTCTGAACTATTCGGAGGCGAATGGTTTATTGATTTCTCAAGGATCAGTCCGAAGTGCTACAGAATATTATTACAACAACAGGGCAGATTCTTAAGGAATATTTTGAATCGTATAGTAATAATTGCTGCCTTTACGCGTATCTTTGCAGCCCTAATAAGCGTTTGAATTTCATGTGTTTATGATTTTATTTTCATTGATCATCCCGATAGCTATCGGGAGGAATCTCGCAAAATGAATCTTTAGACCGGTGTTTGACTTGTTTGTCATACTTGATGTCAGTTGCTTATTATTCATCTCAAACTACAGCAGTGATGCTGCATACTTATGAAAAAGAACAATCCTAGAAAGCCTTTTTTCAACGAGGGAGGTAAAGAATCCGATCCTCGAAAATCCTCCGGAAAGTCGGACTATACTCCAAAAGGAGGCAGATCTGATAAAGGGGAAGGGAAATTTTTCCAGAAGGGAAAGGCGTTTGACAAGAAAGACGAGTCCTTCGGCAAGCCTTCCTTTGGCAAAAAAACAAACTTCGATTCTGACAATAAGCGCTCATTCGGCGATAAGCCAAAGGGAAGATTCTTCAATTCCGATGAAAAAGGTTCTGACAAGCCTTCGTACGGTAAACGCTTTGACTCTAGGGACTCCGGTAAGAAACCCTTTGGGGACAAGCGATTTGACAAGGGAGAAGGCTTTAAGAAGAAATTCGACAAAAGAGAGGATTCCGGATTTCAGAAGAAGACATTCGGGGAGAAATCCGAACGGTTCAAAAAGGACGATTTTTCCGGAAAGAAATTCGAAAAGCGGGATGGAGGAGATTTTCCCAAGAAATCCTTTGGAGACAAGCAGGAGCGATTCAAAAACGATGACTTTTCACCAAAAAAGAAATTTGGAAAGGACGACTCATCCGACAAGCCATTTTTCAAAAAGGACTTTTCGAAAGACTCCTCACCAAGGGATTCTGGCGAGAAATTGGTGTACAAGGGGCGGGGGAGAGATCAGAAGCCGGTCTTCGGCTTTGAGCAGCCCAAGTCTTCTGACGACAAGCCTACTGAGAAACGCGGTTTTGGAAAAAACAGACCAAACCGTCAAGAGCTGAATCCAGACAGACCTGATTATAATTTCGATGCACTTCCTGCCCGAAAGACCAAAGGAAAAGAGGAAAGCGAACTGCTTCGACTGAATAAATTCATTGCCAATTCGGGCATCTGCGGTCGACGAGAGGCTGATGACCTGATCGCCAGGGGACTGATCACCGTCAACGGCGAGGTGGTGACCGAGATGGGTTTCAAGGTCAAGAAGACCGACCGTGTGGTCTATCAAGGAAAGAAGATCAATCCGGAGAAGCCAGTTTACGTGTTGCTCAATAAGCCAAAGGACTTCATCACGACTACCGATGATCCTATGGAACGCAAGACGGTGATGAAGCTGGTGGAAAATGCCTGTGAGGAGCGTATCTTCCCCGTCGGACGATTGGATAGAAATACGACGGGCTTGTTGCTTTTCACCAATGACGGGGAGCTGACTGCGAAACTTTCTCACCCATCCAATGAGGTAAAAAAGATCTACCAGGTGACTTTGGACATGCCATTGACTCAAAACCACGAAAAGGAAATCCTGGAAGGGCTTACTCTAGAGGATGGCGACGTGAAAGTAGATGACATGCAGGTCCTCTCCAAGGATCGAACTATTCTTGGACTGGAAATACACATTGGCAGAAACCGAATAGTAAGGCGCCTGTTTGCACATCTTGGATATGAGGTCATAGGCCTCGATCGTGTCATGTATGCCGGACTGGACAAAAAAGATCTCAAGCGTGGTCACTATCGATTCCTCACCGAACAGGAAGTGATCCGACTGAAATTCTTCACCTAAACATTAAAAGGGCTCCCGAAACGGAGCCTTTCTTGTTTGCGAATTCTCCAAGGGTTTCAAATCCCTTGGTAATGTGGTCAAAAATAGTTGGTGACTTTTAATTGAAAATTTCTTACAATTCG
>CAZTJM010000329.1:0-2519 GCA_964613865.1 uncultured Limnohabitans sp.
TATTGGCCTAATGTGAGGATGTCACAGCCATGCGCGGCCAGATCGTCCATGGCAGTATAGACTTCTTCTTTTGTCTCGCCTAGTCCGAGCATAATACCCGTCTTGGTTCGTTTACCAAACTCCTTGGTCAATTTGATCTGTTCCAGTGAGCGCTCGTATTTCGCTTGTGGCCTCACTCGACGGTAGAGGCTTCCCACCGTTTCCATGTTGTGAGAAACCACTTCCTGGCCGCCTTCTATCATTCTGTAGAGCGCATCCCAGTTGGATTTCACATCAGGAATCAGTGTTTCAATAGTGGTTTCTGGAGACATTTCCTTGGTCTGCACCACGGTCTGATACCAGATCTCAGCCCCACGGTCCTTTAATTCGTCCCGATTCACAGAGGTAATCACTGCGTGTTTTACGCCCATGAGCTTAATGGCCTCGGCCACTCGTCTTGGCTCGTCGGTATCATATTCTGGTGGTCTGCCAGTCGCTACCGCGCAAAAAGAGCAAGAGCGAGTGCAGACATTTCCCAAGATTATAAATGTGGCAGTCCCTGCTCCCCAGCATTCGCCCATGTTTGGGCAGTTGCCGCTTTCGCAGATGGTGTGAAGCTTGTGCTCGTCTACCAGCTTTCTGACCTTGGCGTATTCTTTTCCCACGGGCAACTTGACGCGTAGCCAATCAGGCTTTTTACGTCGTGTCGCCTCCTCGGATATTACGGGTAATTCAATCATCACATTCGGATTTGGTGCAAAGGTAATCTAGAAGGGCTCAACAGCCAATTCCAATCACTTACGGAAGCCGTAAAAGAAAGTGAAATAGGCAGATTGGAAAATCTGGTTGTTTTCAGTGGTAGGGATGAGCGGGATCTCCTTATTGTATCCTTCGATCATGTACCCGACTTCCAGTCCTGTTGCGCTGCTTCTGAACACTCCAAACTCAAACATCAACGCCGCCTTTAAAGTTGCACCGATAGCCACTTCGGATTGGCCGATACCTTCAAAAAGTCTTCCTGTTCCCAGGATATTGTAGCGGCTTTGGTGGATCTCAGGGTCATACTGCTCTGTGACCGTCTCCACCCGGTTGATGGCGTACTCGATATAGTAGGGGGCGATAATGCCGATGGTGGGGCCGGCGGCGGCCAAGGCAGATACCTGTACGCCTTGGTTGGGAGCTTTCTTGAAAAGGATGATTTCTCGACCGTAGTGTGGTCTGATAGCGTAAAGGTAGTTGGACTTGCCGAAAATATAGCTGTTCCCCAAGACCGTATTGTATCGGGCCTCTTTGGGGTTTTTTACGTTTGACAATTCTACCCCCCAAAATGAGAATTGGGAGTCGTCGATCCGGGTGCCTGCCTTGAAAACAAATCCCCCTATCAAACCTCCATTGGTGTTTTTGTTGATTCCAAAAAGGTATTCCTTATCATATTCATAATTTCCGACATCCTCCCTTTGGGAAAATGCCTCCAGACTGAATAGGAAGAAAAGTGCGGGCAGGATTAATTTCAGCTTGCTCATTCGAATTGGTCGAAAATATTGCTCTATTTTTGGATTTAAGTATTTAACTGAATTTTAAAAGTAAGAGTTTATGCCCACTATTAAAAGTTCGTATTTGGGGAATTTAAGGACCCAGTCAGTGCATTTGCAATCCGGAACTGAATTGCTCACCGACGCGCCAGTGGACAACAATGGGAAAGGTGAAAAGTTTTCTCCAACAGACTTGGTTTCCAGTGCTTTGGGAAGCTGTATGGTGACGATCATGGGGATTGTAGCGGAGAGGAATGGCGTTTCGCTGGATGGGCTGAGCTGGGAGGTGACCAAAGTGATGCAGGCGTCGCCGCGGAAGATCCAAGAGATCGTGGTGGATTTTCATTGGGACAATCCTGTGGAGGATGGAGTGATGATCCAGAAGCTGAAAAATGCCGCGCTGACTTGCCCTGTGGCCCTGAGTCTAGATCCGGCCATCAAACAGACGGTGAATTTCGATTTTTGATCGGAACGAAATTTCCCAACGATTGCTTTTAATTCATATAAACCCAAGTATTCATGTGCTATCTCTTCGAAAGCTTCAAAGGCTGGAAACAGTATTGCGAAAGCCATAATTCCAGCCTAGTCCAGTCAGTGATCGAGTACGAAGTAGAGCAGAAGAATTCCTCCGAGGAAAAGATCTGGTCTGGTCTGCAGAATGCCTATACAGTGATGAAGGAAGCTGTTGCCACCGGCCTTGGGGAAGAGATGACCTCAAGGTCCGGCATGATCAACAACGGGGCAAAAAAGGTTTTCAACCATCCGTTGACTGTCCTTTCGCCAGAGTTCCAAAAGCTTATCTCCCGTGCACTGGCAGCCAAGGAGGTAAACTCTTGTATGGGGCGAGTAGTAGCAGCCCCAACTGCAGGAGCTTCAGGGATCCTACCCGGCACGATGGTTACTCTCCAAGAAATTCACGGATTGGACGATGCGAAGAGTTTGGAAGGCTTGTTGGTAGGGGCGGGGATCGCTCTGATTATTGAGGAGAAGGCCAGTTTAGCCGGCGCC
>CAZTJM010000330.1:0-2517 GCA_964613865.1 uncultured Limnohabitans sp.
CAGAGGTAAAGGGATTTCAAAGTCTTCATTTCATAAAGGGGTTCCAAGCCCTCACCGCTTACTTTTGTCCCGTTTAGATTGAGAACTTCAAGCTTGGAAAGGCTTTTCAAAGCTGAAATTCCGCTGTCTGTGATGGGGTTGTTTTCGATTCGAAGCCTCTGCAACTTGGAAAATTGGGTGATCAGACTGAGGTCAGAATCCTGAATGCCAGCTCCTGCCAAAGTCAACCATAAAATCTGATCCTTAAGGGGCAGCAAGGCTTTAAGAAGCTCGGATGCTTTTCCATTGGCGGCTTCTTCCGGCAACACCACATCCAAAGCCCCGGTTTCCCGGGACAGTACCCTGACCCTAAATCCCAATTTCTCCAATCCCTGAATTTGGGCTGTATCGATTTGGATTGCTGCCACATTTTCGGATCCCAGGATGTTCAGTCTGGGTTTTGCCCATTCGATCAATTCTTCATCCGCTTCGGTTAAAAGAACTTTAGGATCCGCATTTCCTTTTTCAATCCACCAGGTAATCAGTTCGATTTCCTCCTCCGTCAGCGGCTTTTTCCCCTCGGCAGGCATAAAATCCTCGTGCTCGGAAGGCAAAGTCACCCGCCGGATAAGTTCGCTTTTTTCAGGATTTGCAATCAAAATTACCGGGCCGCTTTCCCCGCCTTTCAGCAGGGATTCGTAGGAACTCATATCCAGTTCCCCTTTGGATTTCCCAGCCCGATGGCAGCTTTGGCACTTGCTTTTTAAAATCGGCTGAACCACATCCGTGAAAACCTCAGCTTCTTCCACACTCGCCAAAATCCTGCCCTTGCCTTCCTCCTGCCTCTCCCCGAAAGGCGCGTAAGCAGTCAGATAATCCTCCCCATGAGTAAGGCTCCCGCCAAAATGCCCGGTGACAAAAAGGCTGAGCATGAGCGTTCCCAAAACTGAATAGTTGACTTTTTTGGAAAAGCGATCCACGTGTTTATTCACCCACCAAGCCGCGGCGGAAAGTACCACCGTGAGCCAACCCGCAGCCAAATGGATGTCCAGCAAATTTCCTTCATAGCCGCCACTTTGGGAAAGTAGAAACCCAAGCAAGGCTGCAATCAAAGCACTGACCGCCCCCAAAAACAGAATGAAATTCACCGCTTCCTGGAGCGTCGGCTTTTTCAGCAAAATCACATAGGTCTTCAACAGCACTCCAATCATCAAAAACCCGATGGGTAAATGCACCCAAAGCGGGTGAAAACGGCCGATGAATGTGATCAAGTCTTGGTTCATGCTCTTTGCTGCTAAGTCAAAATCCCTTTGACCACATGACCTTCCACATCGGTCAGCCTGAACCGACGTCCCTGATGCTTGTAAGTGAGCTTTTCGTGATCGATGCCAAACAGATGCAAAATCGTCGCCTGCAGGTCATGGACATGAACCGGATCTTTGACCACGTTGTAGCCAAATTCATCGGTCTCCCCATAGGTGAAACCCGGCTTCACTCCTGCCCCACACATCCACTTGGTAAAGCAACGTGGGTGATGGTCGCGGCCGTAATTGTCCCGTGAAAGCGTGCCCTGACTGTAAACCGTCCTGCCAAATTCCCCACCCCAGACGACTAGCGTGTCTTCCAAAAGTCCACGTTGCCTCAGGTCTTTGATCAGCGCCGCGGTCGCCTGATCGGTCTTTTTACATTGATTTTTGATAGCCCCGGGAAGGTTGCCGTGCTGATCCCAACCCTGGTGGTAGAGTTGCACAAACTTCACATCCTTCTCGATGAGCTTTCTCGCCATCAGACAATTGGCGGCATAGGTACCTGGATCGCGGCTTTCCTCCCCGTACATCTCATACACCCAGTCCGGTTCCGAGGACATGTCCGTCACCTCAGGCACAGAGGTCTGCATGCGAAAAGCCATCTCATACTGCGCAATTCGGGCATTGATTTCCGGGTCTCCGTAGGAGTCCAGCTGCACTTCATTCAAGGATTTCAGGTAATCCAGCATCTCTCTCCGGTCTTTCCCCTCGTAGTTCTCCGGATTTCCAAGATATAGCACCGGGTCTTTTCCTGACCGAAACTGAATTCCCTGATGCTGGGAAGGCAAAAAGCCATTTCCCCACAATCTGGCATAAAGCGGCTGATCCAGCACAGCATCCTTGGAAACCAAAACGATAAAAGAAGGCAGGTTTTGATTGTCCGAACCCAAGCCATAACTCAGCCAAGCACCCATCGAAGGCCGCCCGGGAAGCTGATGGCCGGTTTGGAAAAAGGTAATCGCCGGGTCATGGTTGATCTGCCCGGTTTGCATGCTTTTGATAAAGCAAAGCTCATCCACCAACTCCGCGGTATGCGGCATAAGTTCACTGACCCAGGCCCTGCTTTGGCCGTATTGCTGGAATTTGAAAGCAGAAGAAGTCATCGGAAAAGAACTCTGGTCTGCGCTCATTCCGGTGAGTCGCTGCCCGTCCCGCACCGAATCGGGAAGCTCCTGCCCATGCAGATCGACGAGCTTGGGTTTGTAATCAAACAGATCCAATTGAGAAGGCC
>CAZTJM010000331.1:0-2514 GCA_964613865.1 uncultured Limnohabitans sp.
CCAGTCGGGATAGGGGCGGTTGGAGTCCTCCTGGACACAACACCGCGTGGCCACCATGGCCCGGCCGTCGGTCGCGACCGCGACCACCTCTTCGTCTCCGCGCTCAACGAGAACACAATCGATCGGTGTGGTGAACGTCCCCGGGTCTGCGAGTACGTTAGCCAGATGCGCGATCGAATTTGGAACCAAGATTCGCATAATCAAGTCTCCTGGTGAGTTTCCTTACATTATGAGGCGCCGATCGTCGGCAGCCCCGCAGGCAGCGCGTGCGCGTAGAAGCTGAGATCATCGCGCGTCGATCCGCTCGATCGCAGCATCGACCGCCCGCGCCGCGATACGCTCGATCGCGGAATCGACCGCGACACGTGCAAGCGTGCCCCGTGCCGTCGCGTACCACAGCGCGGCCGCTTCCGCCGCGGTCAGGTCCAGTCGCGCGGCGATACGCTCGATCGCGGAATTGACCGCTGCGCGCGCCGGCGTGCCCGCGACCGTGGCGCAGCGCAGCTCGACCGCCTCTGCGGCGGTCAGGTTCGGCCGCGCGGCGATACGCATGATCGCCTCATCGACCGCGTCGCGCGCCGGCGTGCCCGCGTCCGTGGCGCGCCGCAGCTCGGCCGCATCAGCTGCAGTCAGGTCCGGCCGCGCGGCGAGCCTCATGATCGCGGCGGCGGCGGCGGTGCCCGGAATCGTGGCGCAGCGCAGCTCGACCGCCTCTGCGACGGTCAGGTCGTCACGCGCGGCGATGCGCATGAGCGCGGCATCGACCGCGGCGCGAGGCGTCGTGCCGGGGAACGTCGCGCGCCACAGTGTGCGCGCCTCGCGCACGGTCAGGTCGTCACGCGCGGCGATGCGCATGATCGCGGCATCGACCACGGCGCCGTTCGGCGTGAGGGGGATCGTCGCGTGCCACAGCGCGACCGCATCAGCTGCAGTCAGGTCCGGCCGCGCGGCGAGCCTCATGATCGCGGCGGCGGCGGCGGTGCCCGGAATCGTGGCGCAGCGCAGCTCGACCGCCTCTGCGACGGTCAGGTCGTCACGCGCGGCGATGCGCATGAGCGCGGCATCGACCGCGTCGCGCGCCGGCGTGCCCGCGTCCGTGGCGCGCCGCAGTGTGACCGCCTCTGCGGCGGTCAGGTCGTCACGCGCGGCGATGCGCATGACTGCGGCATCGACCGCGGCTTCGGCCGCCGTGCCTCGGCCCGTCGCGCGCCACAGTGTGTCCGCCTCTGCGGCGGTCAGGTCGTCACGCGCGGCGATGCGCATGATCGCGTCTTCGACCGCGGCGCGCGCCGGCGTACCCTCGCGCGTCGCGTCCCACAGCTCGACCGCATCATCTGCAGTCAGGTCGGCACGTGCGGCGCTCCGCTCGATCGCGGCATCGACCGCGGCCGCGGCCGCCGTGCCGGGGAACGTCGCGTGCCACAGTGTGTCCGCCTCTGCGGCGGTCAGGTCGTCACGCGCGGCGATGCGCATGATCGCGGCATCGACCGCGGCGCGGGCCGGCGTGTCGAGGAGCGTCGCGCGCCACAGTGTGGCTGCCTCTGCGGCGGACAGGTTCGGCCGCGCCGCGGCAAGAATGATCTGCTCACCGGTCATCGTCATCGGTCGTCTCCTATAGCCACGCCCAACCGACGGCCGCGCCCGCGGCGAACGCCGCCGCGAGCGCTAAGCCGTCAGCAAGCGTGCCGGCAATCACGGCATCGCTTCGGTCCCGAGCAGAACCCAGTCGATGGCTCCGCTGATTGCTCGCCAAATCTCGGCGATGTACCAGGCCATCGTCGGACTCCTTTGCGGCAGGCGCACACCTATCACCCCGCGACGCGCTGCCGCTCAGCGCCGGCGGGTCCGTTCGTCGTCTCATCGCTAGTCCCCCGACAGCCGCGATCGGATCGCGGTCCACACGTCATCGACCGACCGAGCGAGAACGTATACGCCAC
The DNA here is from genome assembly GCA_964613865.1 of uncultured Limnohabitans sp. Classification (GTDB taxonomy): domain Bacteria; phylum Bacteroidota; class Bacteroidia; order Cytophagales; family Cyclobacteriaceae; genus Algoriphagus. The sequence goes on from CAZTJM010000331.1 coordinate 1,938, forward strand.
CGAACCGCTCAATCATCCGCTGGTAGTCGGCCTGCTGTTTCGACTGCTTGCCGTACGGCCCCTTGACCTCGATCTCAAGCCGCACGCCGCCAGGCAGGATGCCCGTCAGGTCTGCCTGGCCTGGCACGCCGAACGTGACGATGCGCGTCCCGTCGAACACAGCTCGTCCAGCGTTCGCGCGCCACAGCCGCATGTCGGCGCGCGTGCCGAAGACGCGGACGATCTCGTTCTGAACGTCACGCTCGCGCATTCAGCAACCTTTCGAACCGTGCGCGCACGCGCGCTCGCCAGACGAATCCGCGCGGCCAGACCCCGAACGCCTCGTGGTACCGATGCGCCGCCCAGCCGTCGCGGTACCCGTTGCGCATCGCCGTCGCGAGCAGGTCTTCATAGACCGCTTGCTTCTGCTCCGCGGTCGCGTTCTCTGTATCGACCAGTTCGCCGCCGGCCACGACTGGAAATTCGCCGAACCGGTCCGCGTACTTCCGCGCGCTCCAGATATCGGTACGTCCGCTGTTTTTCTGAGCAAGCTTCGTCGCGCGCCAGAACGCAGCGCGGTACCCGTACGACGTGTCGT
>CAZTJM010000332.1:0-2500 GCA_964613865.1 uncultured Limnohabitans sp.
GCCCATTGACGTTCATGGAAATGCTTGAGTCAAAAAAACGAGCCAAATCGCTGCTGGAACCACTTTCCAGAGCAGATACGACAGGCCCTATATTGGCGTCCGGAGTTCCTTCTAGCTCTGGAACCGAGATCCAAAGGAAAACCGATAAAATAAGACTTAGCACTTGCATCAGCCTTAGTTGGCAAATTCCAAGCCAAAAAAATCCGAGGCGGATCTTATTTCCCCGGGCGAAAAGAAAGCAGGATACGGGCGCTTACAATTGAATACCGGGGGGAAGTTTGGATTGAAAAGTAATATATTTGCCGCATGGACAAGAAAGTTTTATTGATGATTTTGGATGGTTGGGGCATCGCTACCAATCCAGCGGTTTCTGCAATTGACAAAGCCAAAACGCCATTTGTGGACAGCCTTTACACCAAATATCCGCATGCCAAGCTGGAAGCTTCCGGACTTGCAGTGGGACTTCCCGAAGGTCAGATGGGAAATTCCGAAGTAGGCCACATGAACATCGGCGCCGGCAGGATCGTTTTTCAGGACTTGGTCAAAATCAATCTTGCCGTAGCCAACGGCGAACTCAATACCCATCCGGTCTTGGCCGAGGCTTTTGCCAAAACCAAAGCCGCCGGCAAAAAAGCGCATTTCATCGGACTGGTTTCTGACGGTGGCGTCCATGCCCACATAGAACACCTCAAAGGTCTCTGCGACGCAGCCAAGTTCCACAACATGGAGCAGGTCTTCATCCACGCCTTTACCGACGGTCGCGACACCGATCCAAAAGGAGGCATCAAGTACTTGGCAGACCTGCAGCAACACCTCCAAAACTCCGCCGGCCAAATTGCATCCGTCGTTGGCAGGTATTATGCGATGGATCGCGACAACCGCTGGGAAAGAGTCAAGCTCGCCTATGATGCCATGGTGAAAGGAGAGGGTGAAAAGTCGAAAGACATCCTCGCCGCGATCAAGAAATCCTACGACAATAATGTCACCGACGAATTCATCCGTCCCATCATCCATGTAGGTCCAAACAACAAACCACTGGCAACCATCGAGGAAGGCGACTTGGTGATCTGCTTCAACTTCCGGACCGATAGAGGTAGGGAAATCACCCAAGTCCTCACACAAAAGGACTTTGAGGACTACAACATGAAAAAGCTCCACGTCGACTACATCACCTTTACCAACTACGACGACACATTCCAGGGAGTGCAGGTGCTTTTCGAAAAAGACAACCTCAACAACACACTTGGCGAGGTGCTGGAAAAAGCGGGCAAAAAGCAGATCCGCATCGCCGAGACTGAGAAATATCCCCACGTGACCTTCTTTTTTTCGGGAGGACGGGAGACGGAGTTTGAGGGAGAAAGCAGAATCCTCTGCCCATCGCCAAAAGTCGCTACCTATGACCTCAAGCCGGAAATGAGCGCCTACGAAATCGCCTCCAAGATCAACACCGAACTGAAAAAGAAAAGCGCTGATTTTATCTGCCTCAATTTTGCCAATGCCGACATGGTAGGCCACACAGGTGACTTCGATGCCGCCGTCAAAGCCTGCGAAGCCGTGGACGAATGTGCCCAGAGCGTCATCACCAATGCCCTGGCCAATGGCTACACGACTATCGTGATTGCCGACCACGGCAACTCCGACATGATGATCAACGAAGACGGCACACCAAATACAGCTCACACCACCAACCTCGTCCCCGTGATCATGGTGGATGATCAGGAGCAGCTCGGAGTCAAAGATGGAAAATTGGGAGACCTCGCGCCTACTATTCTAAAACTGATGGGTATTGCTATCCCGGGAGAAATGACCGGAGATATCCTCTTAAACTAATGTATCTGAAAAATCAACTGCTATTCGGGCTGCTCATCTGGGCAGCCTTTTCCTGTACATCAGGCCAAGCCGACAAAAAGATGGAGAAGCTGCCGTACTTCAACCTGAGCGGCTTTGTGGACTTGGAGCTTTCCAAGCTGGACGGTGCGACGGTCGCCAAGATTTCAGAAATCAACGGCGAGGAAACTACGGTGGACAAGACATTTTCCCTGCAAGATTGGAAAGAGGAGTTTGAGGCATTTTACAGCGCCGACATCAATACCCCTGCACTTGCGCTTTCGTATTCTACTGAGACCGAGGGGGAATACCTTATCCACAGGCTGTTGCCGGATTCGAAGGGAAAAGTGAAGGAGATAAAAATCAGGTATATCAAAGAATATCCTGTCGCTATCAGTATCCGCACCACCGAGAAAAATCTCTTTTTCTCAAGCACAACCGTCGGAGAGCTCTACATGAACCAAGCCACAGAAAAGATAGACCACTATGCTATCGAAACCACCCAAAAGGTTTGGTTCCTCGATCCTACCCACATTAAGATTTCCGGAGCGATTCGATAAAATCTGAATTCAGAAAAAGATTCGTCAAGCCAATTGGCGGATTTTTTTCTGTTTGAATCAATAAACCCGCATTATGCATTAGAGTAAGTATAGGGTTGGCTGAGATTAGAGAT
>CAZTJM010000333.1:0-2487 GCA_964613865.1 uncultured Limnohabitans sp.
GGCTCCAGCAGATCGATGTGATCTACCGCAGGATTGACGATTCCTTTTTGGATCCCCTGACTTTCAACCCGGAGTCCATGCTGGGCGTGGCCGGGATATTTGATGCGTACAAGGCTGGCAACGTCGCCCTAGCCAACGCACCCGGGACAGGCGTAGCCGACGACAAAGCTGTCTATGCCTACGTTCCGAGGATCATCAAATACTATCTCGGCGAAGATCCGATCTTAAACAACGTTCCGACCTATCTCTGCCGAGAGGAAGAGGATAGAAAGTACGTGTTGGACCATATAGACGAGCTGGTGGTGAAAGAGACCAACGCGGCGGGGGGCTACGGGATGCTGATCGGGCCCAAGTCCGGCAAGGAAGACCATGACAAATTCCGCCAACTGATCAAAAACAATCCCGGAAACTATATAGCGCAGCCTACCTTGTCGCTTTCTACCGTTCCCTGCCTCACGGACGAAGGAATTGTAGGGCGGCATGTGGACTTACGACCGTATATCCTTTATGGCAAGGAAATCGAAGTGATTCCGGGCGCTTTGACCAGGGTCGCTCTGAAAAAAGGTTCGCTGGTGGTGAATAGCTCCCAGGGAGGTGGAAGTAAAGATACTTGGGTTCTGTACAATTAAACTGAAACATTATGCTGAGTAGGGTAGCAAGTCACATCTATTGGCTGGGAAGATATCTGGAAAGAGCGGAAAACTACGCCAGGTTCATTGACGTCAATTTCAATCTCATGCAGGACCTCCCCATGGACATGAAGGAGCAATGGGCTCCATTGGTGGCAGCCACGGGGGATTGGGAGCTTTACAAGAAGAAGAACGAGGGATTTGAGCGCCATCAGGTCATGTATTTTTTGACCTTTGATCCTGACAATCCCAATTCTATGCTTTGCTCCGTGACAAAAGCCCGGGAAAACGCCCGGATAATCAGGGAAAACCTAAGCAAGGAAACCTGGGAGAAAATCAACGAGCTCTACTACATGGTAAAGGAGGGAGCGGAAAAGAAAATCTGGAAGAAGGAGGATCCCCGTGCCTTTTTCGAAAATGTGAAAAACCAGATCCTTCTGCTCTATGGGTTGGCTGATTCTACGGTTGCGAGGACAGAGGGCTGGTACTTCAGGCAGCTGGGGCAGCTGCTGGAGCGTGCGGACAAAACATCCAGGATACTGGACGTGAAGTACCACATTCTGCTGCCCTCGACCTATGAGGTAGGTTCGCCCTTGGATTTTCTCCATTGGATGGCTTTGCTCAAATCGGTGACCGGCTTCAACACCTATCGCCGCCTTTACGGCAATATCGACCCGTCGGGAGTCGTGGAGTTTATGCTGCTTAACAAGTACTTTCCGAGATCCATCTTCTATTGCCTCAAGGAAGCGGAGCGATGCCTCCACTGCATCTCCGGCAATACCTCAGATGGATTCAAAAACTCCGCCGAAAAGGCGATCGGGGAAATGCGTTCTCGCTTGGAGTATTCGGAGGTCGATGATATTATTTCTGTCGGCCTCCATGAATACCTCGATACAATTCAGATAAAAATTAACCATATTTCCGACCAAATAGATATCAATTATTTCCGGGCAAAGGAGGTCTTTGTTTTCGAACCTGCATCCCAGTCACAATCCCAGTCATGAACTCCTCTTGCAAGTCCGACTTTAAAAATCCAGCTTTGGCACTCCCATGTCCAAGGATAGTGTCTGCCGAAGCGGGTACATCGGATCAGAGAAGGCGAAATCCACCTGCAAAAAAGAAATCTTTCCGACAGGTGGATCTCGAGCGGTCGTCCGTTTCTTGGCATGGCAAAATAGGGGCTTCACCCACTAGTAGTCTGAAAGAAGACCCGCACAGTTACTATAAGGAATTTGGTTTGCTTACTGGGGTTTTTGTTAAATGCTGATTCAGGTTAGTCATCAGTCGCGATATGAGTACAACTCCGAGGTGTTCCTCGGAATCCATAAGTTGTACCTGATCCCCCAGTATCGCCCCTACTTCAGAATAGAATTTCAAAAGTTTCAAGTTTGTCCGCAGCCAGATGGAGACAATTTCCGCCAGGACTTAGCGGGCAACTGGTATAAGCAATGCTGGTTTACAGGGCAGACAGCTTCCCTGCACATTAGTGGGGACTGGATATTCAAGCTTCAGAATTTTAATCCCTTTGGGTTTATTCTCGATAGGGAATTTGAAGAAAGGGGATGGAACCATGCTGACTTCCAATTTGACTACGAGGAGAAGACGGCTTTTTTGATCCCGTTTATCTCCGATAAGAGAAATGGCTTATTCGGCGAGTTTCTCTTGGAAATCAAACACCGGTCTGAAGGTCTCGTAGATTTTTTGGTCAATGTAACGAAAACAATCAGTGAAGGCTGGAAGCATATCCACCGTATCGAGCAAAACATTTGGGCATCGGACTATACTTTTTCGCAGGAGCGGGGCTTGGTCTAGCCCCCTATTAATCGGACAATTGAGTTTTTGAATTTGTATAACCGGT
>CAZTJM010000334.1:0-2466 GCA_964613865.1 uncultured Limnohabitans sp.
GGTGGGGACTATGCCTCCATCGTGGTAAAAACAAGAGAAGGACGTCCTATCAAGATCGACGGCAACGAACTATCTCCTATTAGTAAAGGAGGTTCCAATGCGATCGTGCAGGCGGCTGTCCTTTCCCTATATGATAAGCAAAGACTGGCGGCTCCTATGGTAGGTGGTTCTAAGTCTGATTGGAAAACAGTAGACGAGCAGGTGAAATCCAAGCTCGCCTCTGCGGGAGCGATCAAGATCGTGACCAACTCGCTTTTCTCTCCAACTACTGAGAAGGCCATCCAGGAATTTGCCGCAGCTTTTGGAAACGTGGAAGTAGTAACCTACGATCCCCGCTCCAACTACGGTATTGCCAAAGCTGCCGAGGCCACTTACGGCCAAGCAATGATTCCTGACTATAGATTTGGCAAGGCCAAGGTCATCGTCTCCTTTGGAGCCGACTTCTTGGGAACTTGGATTTCTCCAATCGAATTTTCTCAAGCCTATACTTCGAATAGAAAAGTAACCAAGGCGAAGCCTGAAATGTCCCGTCACTATCAGTTTGAGTCAAATTTGTCTCTTGCTGGTGCCAACGCGGATTACAGAACTCCAATCAAAGCTTCCCAAAGCGGATTGGCGGTATTGGCACTGTATAACCTGATCGCCAAGAAGGCCGGGGCTGCGACTCTTTCCGCTCCTGCAGTGGAAATCGCTCATTTGGAGCAGGCTGCCAACGACCTTTGGGCTGCGAAAGAGCTGGGTCTGGTGATCTCTGGATCCAATGATCCAAATGTGCAGATGGGCATCAATGCCATCAACGACCTTTTGGGAGCAAACGGTTCTACCGTTGATTTCTCCAATCCAGTAAACTACAGAAAAGGCGACGACGCCAAAATGGCTCAGTTCGTTGCTGAATTGGGTGCTGGTAGAGTTGGAGGAGTGATCTTCTACAACTGTAATCCAGTGTATGATCATCCACAGGGTGAAGCTATCGCAGCGGGAATTGCCAAGGCAAAGGTCAGCATCGCTACCAACGGGACTTTGGATGAGACTGCTTCCTTGGTGCAGATCGTCGCTCCAGACCATCACTTCTTGGAGTCTTGGAATGACTACAATCCTAAGAAAGGATTGTATTCTTTGGCTCAACCAACCATTTCCCCACTATTCGCTACTAGACAAGCTCAGGATTCCTTCCTGACTTGGGCAGGAAATACAACTTCTTATTACGATTACCTTCAAGCAAACTGGACTCAGGCTTTCTTCCCTGCTTACGGTGCGGATGCCGCTTCTTTTCAAGAGTTCTGGGATAGAGCACTTTACAACGGTGTCGTAGGTAGTACTGCTGCTTCTGTTGCAGTCGCTGCTGTTGCCGATACTTCTGCTTCCGCTGCTGAGGTAGCAAAAAGCTATTCTGCTGACAATGCGGGTAGCGAACTGGTGATCTACTCCAAAGTAGGTATGGGTGACGGTACCTACGCCAACAACCCTTGGCTTCAAGAAATGTCCGATCCTATTACCAAGGCTACATGGGATAACTACCTGACCGTTTCCCAGCGATGGGCAAACGAAAACGGGGTGACCATGGTAGAGGAAAACACCAAAAAGGCTCAACTGACCGTAAATGGCAAAACCTTGATCGTTCCGATCTTGATCCAGCCAGGTCAGGCTTATGGAACATTCGGTTTGGCTATCGGATACGGTAGAACTGCAGCTGGCAGAGCCGGAAATGGAGTAGGGGTTAACGCCTATAACCTGCTTGATCTTTCCAAAGGCTTCGTTCAGACTGACATCACTGCTGGTGTAGAAGTAGCTGTGACTGGTGATTCTTATAAAATCGCCCGTACGCAGACTCACCAGACTTTCATGGGTCGTGAAAACGTAATTCAGGAAACTACACTGGCTGAGTATAAGCAAGACGCTTCTGCTGGCCGATACAAACCTGAGATCTACAAAGACGGGGAATTTGTGAAGCCATCCAAAATCTCTCTTTGGAGTGGACATAAATACAGCCAGCACCACTGGGGCTTGGCGATCGACATGTCTTCCTGTACAGGTTGCGGCGCTTGTACCGTTGCTTGCCAGGTAGAAAACAACGTCGCTGTAGTAGGTAAGCAGGAAGTATTAAACAGAAGAGAGATGGCTTGGATCAGAATTGACCGCTATTATTCTTCTGATGCTCCAGCAGACGATCTTTCAGGAATGGAAGTAGCTGCCGAGAATCCTGAGGTGACCTTCCAGCCGATGATGTGTCAGCAGTGTAACAACGCTCCTTGTGAGACGGTTTGTCCTGTGGCTGCGACTACGCACTCTTCTGAGGGTCTCAACCAGATGACTTACAACAGATGTATCGGTACGAGGTATTGTGCCAACAACTGTCCATATAAAGTACGTCGATTCAACTGGTTCAAGTACCACGACAACAAAGACTTCGCTGTAGCTAACATGGCTCAGAACGATGATTTGGGTAAAATGGTACTTAACCCAGAC
>CAZTJM010000335.1:0-2466 GCA_964613865.1 uncultured Limnohabitans sp.
CTGCCACTTCTCCTCAAAGGGACTGAAAGAGTAACCTACCTTAGCCAATACCTCTACTGCTTCCTTTCTTCCTGGAAGATCAAAATCATAGCTCAGTTGAAAGCCGATTTCGGTGAGAAAGTCCCCGAAATATTGGGTGCCTTTTTGGATATTGTTTTCCCTCAGGACAAACCCCTCGCTCGGATCAGAGAGAAAATCCTCCAGATTTTGAGTCTGCTGGGATGGGAGCATCTCAAAGTTTAGATAGCCTACTCCCAAGGACATGTAGTGAATCAGCTGAAACTTGCCCTCTTCGGTCAATGCATATCCTACATTTACCAAAGCCCTGGAGGTTCGATATTTGATTTCGAACTCGTCAAAATGGCTCGTCTTGCTTTGGTGTTGGGAAAGTTCAAAACCCAAAACAAAATCGTTGATTCGAGCCTGATAGCCGAGCCCATAGGAGCGGTACCTATTGCGCATGGGCGACAAACCCCGATCTGAAAGCATCTCGTTAAACTGCCTTAGTTTGGCTCCCGAAATGCCTGTAAAAGCATAAAATGAAGAACGCTTGTTGATCAGCTCTTGCGCATTTATGAAGTTGGGTATTGATATCAGGGAAATAAAAAGCAGTAGCCTTCTGAAGGGTGTCATGAATTCAGGTTTGTGACAAAGCGGAGTCATTCCGCTGCGACTGGGCAAAATTAATGCTAAACCCCATTCGCACCCCGAACTTTTGGGTTGAGGTGCCGCAAAATTTTCTCAAAAAGGACTTCCGGAGAAAAAGGCTTTGGGACAAAGTCATCCATTCCGCTCACCCTCATCTCCTCTTTCACCTCATTGAGGGAGGCCGCAGTCAGAGCCAAAATTGGTGTATTCCTCTTTTTTGGATCGGTATTGTTGCGGATAGCATGGGCTACAGCAAAGCCGTCCAATTCGGGCATCTGGAGATCAAGAAGTACCAGATCAAAGTCTCCTGAGTCGAACTGCTCCAAAGCTTCCCTTCCATCCGAAGTAATCACAAGATGTCCCGCGTTCCATTTCTTCAGGAATTTTCGGATCAAAATCTGATTCACCACATTGTCCTCTGCCACTAGGATGGAGGCATTCTCCAGCGTCCTTTGCTGGGAAGCTTGCAATGCTTTTTCTGCCTCGATCTTTCGCAAGTCGACAAATTCGAAAGGGATGGTAAATTCGAATATACTGCCCCCTCCTTTTCTATTATGCACTTCGATTTCCCCGCCGAATAACTCCACGAGACGTTTAACAATCGCCAAGCCCAAGCCTGTGCCCCCATATTTGCGACTGGTAGAAGATGATGCCTGGGTGAAGGCCTCAAAAATCGACTTCATCTTCGTTTCCGGAATTCCTATGCCAGTGTCCTCAAAGACAAAGCGAATGTCGGTCTTATTGTCCAAAGTGAACTCTCTCGAGATAGAAATCCTCACAAATCCGCTTTCGGTAAACTTGATGGCATTTGACACCAAATTATTGACTATCTGACCTATACGAAGTGAGTCTCCGATCAAGGTTTCGGGAATGCCTTCATCTATTTCACAGGTGACTTTGATGGATTTTTCGTGGGCTTGGTAGCTGTGGGAATGGACGATCCGGTGAATGACATTTCTCAGATCAAATGGCACCTTTTCCAATTCCACCTTTCCCGAGTCAATCTTGTTGTAGTCGAGGATATCATTGATTAGCCCCATTAGGTTTTCCGCCGAAAACTGGAGCGTCTTCAAGTTTTCGAGCTGGTCTTCCCTAGGATTTTCCTCCATCATAAGATGGGCCAATCCAATGACGGCATTCATCGGCGTGCGAATCTCGTGACTCATCACCGAAAGAAACTGGGATTTCACCTGAGAGGCCTGCTCCGCTTTTTCCTTTGCCAGCAAAAGCTCCCGCTGGGTTTCCTTCAGTTTGGAAATGTCACGTGCCACACCGGTGTAATAGCGATGGATTCCGTTCTTGTCCTCGATCAGCTTCCCGTTGGAATTGAATACCCGATATTCGCCGTTGAAATGCTTGAGCCTATATTCCAGAAACTGATTGTTCGCCAGGAAATCCTTACTTTCTCCTAGCAATACCTGAAACACCCCCAAATCGTCCGGATGCAAAAAATCAAAAATACTCCGACCGGTCACCCACTCAGAATCGTATCCGAGAAACTGCTTCACATTTGGCGAAACGTAGTGGATGATGAAGGTTTCAGTCAGCGAGAATATGATTTCCGTAGATTCCTCCACCAGCCTTCGGTATTTCTCCTCAGATTGTAAGAGATCAAGTTTAGCTTGGTATTCGTCTTGAACATCCCTCACGATACTGAGAGCATATTTCACCTGGTCTTGGATGACGATGGGCCTTATCGTCCTATGATACCTCCGGCCTTTTAAAAAAAACTCGGTCTCAATGATTTCCTGGTTATTGTATACGCGATCAATGATATCGCTTATTTCCTGGTAGGGCGTGAGCTGAAGATCCCTCAGG
>CAZTJM010000336.1:0-2442 GCA_964613865.1 uncultured Limnohabitans sp.
CCCCCTCGAGTTAATTGGAATTTTGGGGTGGAAAAGTAGCTACTCAGGAATGCGAAGTTAAGTGCTGGGTTGATTAATTTTTCTTTTTTTTCTCAGGGATTCCCCCCGTAATTCTATCCGATGAGCATCATGAACAATCCGGTCCATGATCGCATCGGCTAAGGTTTGGTCACCTATCACTTCATACCAAGCCTGGACGGGAAGCTGCGAGGTGATGATCGTGGATTTTTTGCCGTGACGATCTTCTATGATTTCCATCAACAGCATTCTGCTTTGGGTGTCCAGTGGCTGGATGCCGAAGTCATCCAGGATGAGCACGTCCTGTTTTTCGAGCTTGATCATTTCCTTGATTGCCGAGCCATCCGCTTTTGCAAGTTTGAGCTGGGTGAGCAATCGGGTGGTGTTGGCGTAAAGGACTTTTTTTCCTTTGCTGCAGGCCTGGTTTCCCAAGGCGCAGGCAAGGTAGCTTTTGCCTGTACCGGTACTGCCTGTCAGCAGGATGTTTTCCCCCTTGGTGATATAACCTCCCTCTGCCAGTCTGAGGATTAGGTTTTTGTCCAACAGGCGGTCGGGCTGGAAGTCGAGCTCTTCCACCGCCGCCTTATATCGGAATTTTGCATTGCGCAAGCTTCTGGCCATGCTGCGGTTTTGGCGTTCATCCCATTCGTTTTCGATCAACAGCTGAACCAGCTCATCGGCTGTAAGGCCGGACAGGGACTGGGCTTGGGTAGCATGGTGGAAGCTTCGGTACATTCCGTAGAGCTTCATTCTTTTCATTTTTTCGGGTGTTTCTTCGATCATTGGTTTGTGGGTTAGGTATAGTATTCTTTGCCCCGTATGTTGACATGATTGGGGGTCTGGACCGTTTCGTCGGGTTGTTCATCGCTATAAGTCAGCGATTCAAGGTTTTTGGAAAGGATGTCCTCTATAATGGGGTAGTTGTAAATCCCGTATTCAGAGGCCCTTCTGCAGGCGTTGGCCAGTCGTATTTCCCCGACTCTTTTTGCCAGGTTGAGTATTCCCGAACAGGAATTGTATCCCTGTTCGGCGTGGGCCTTTCTGTCCATCAGCATGGCCATGTAGTCTCCGACCTCGGGGTTGATCTTGTTTCCTTCCTGCACAAAAAACTCAAAACTCCTGTTGGACATATAATTTTGGCCGGCAGACAGATGATCCGGGGATGAGGTGTATTTATGTCTTCGAAAATCCCTGCGATGTTGGGCTATCCGGTGGTATTTGTAGTAGATCTCCACCCGGTCGAGATTGTAGAGGACTTTGACTTTTTTCCCCATAAACTGATGGGGGGCACTGTAGTAATGCCTGTCTTCGGCAAGACAGACATGGGAGTTGGTCATCACAGTGCACATCCTGGCCTGCATCAACTGGTAGGGAAACTCGGGAAGGGCTTGCAATGCCTGGCGCTCCAGCTGCTCAAACTGCTCCCTGCGGCTTTCTTCACCCCGCAGTGCACGGTCATTGTATGCGGCCAACAGGGGGCGGATGGCTTCGTTGAGCGCTTCCAGAGAAAAGAATACCCGGTTTTGTAGGTGGATGTAGATCCGCTGATAGGCCAGCCTTACGGCTCCTTCTACCAGGGACTTTTCCCGGGGACTGCGGGGACGCGTCGGAAGGATGGTGGTCCCGTAGTGTTCGGCGAAGGATTCAAAGGCTTCATTCAGAATCGGAGCATATTTACTGCCCCTGATCACCGCAGCTTTCGTGTTGTCAGGCACGATTCCGGCAGTAACTCCTCCGAAAAACTCAAACATCCTGATACAGCTTTCTGTCAGGGATTCAGTTTTCTGGGACGGAGCCGCTTCCAGGTAGGTATGCTGACTACAGCCGAGCACCCCCAAAAAGACCGGCACGGGCTTGTATTCCCCAGTCTCAGGGTCCGTGATGTACAGGGGTTTCCCCGCATAGTCTATAAACGTTTTGTCCCCTGCCTTGTGCTCAAAGTGCATGGTCAGGCTCCTCTTGCTGAGGTATTCGGCCAGGTAGGCTTTAAACTGGCTGCAGCGGTACCCCTGGGGATGTTTGGCGTAGTATTGTTCCCAGAGCAACTGCTGGGTCATCCCCTTTCGGCGGAGCTCCTTGGCAAGTGAGGGAAGCAGCGCCTTGAGGATTTCCAGCCGCTTTCCGGCCTGTTTGGGAATGGGAGGGCCTAGAATCAATTCGGAAAGCCCTTCGTCTGTAATCCTCTCGGCTTCCTGAAAGCCGAGACCGGTTTCTTTAAACCGTTTCAGATAGCCTTTGATCGTGTTGCGGGAAATTCCGGTCAGATGGCTCAGCTGTTTGGTCCCGCGGCCCTGGGAGTGGCCTCTTAAAATCTGTCTAATCTTGTTCATGGTTAGGGGTCGGTTCGCCATCGGTCAGAAGAGTTTGTTCTCCGTTCCAACAGCCTTCCCGAGACCACTATTCCAATTCCAAAAAACAATCCCC
>CAZTJM010000337.1:0-2427 GCA_964613865.1 uncultured Limnohabitans sp.
AAGTCTGGACTGGTTTTATTAGCTCGTGCCGCTTGAGTTTTTCAGCAGACCCTAAGTATCTGCAAACTGTAGCGGTGAACGTATCGGACTGGGTATCCTATGATACGGTAGAAAAGCAGGATGCGGAACGCTTCTACAGCGGAATGCAATCCAAGCAAATCGGAATCCTCCACAAAGTACTCGAAGTAGAAGGATACTATTTGGCAGTGTATTCCAAAGGGATTCCAGAGGAGAAAATGCCAGATCGCCGCGACCGAACTACCGCGGGATTGAACGTCCGAAGGGCGGATCTGTTTTTCGCTGCGGTTTTCGACCAAGACTTCAAGCAGCTGGCATCCGATATCCCATTTCCTTCAGCAAGCAATCGACCACTCGTGGTCAATAAAAACGGCGAACTCGTCGTTTCCAAGTTCGCTGGCCTGTCCGAGACGGAAGATGAGGGAATCATCCTTTACAAATTGAAAGTGAAGGCGGAATAGTTTGGAACTGCTTCGCATCGGAGGTAGGTTGTCTAAAAACTCACGGATTTTCTGCCGCGGATTTTGGAGTTTTGTAAAAAAAAGAAAATGAACCCATCCGAAATCCGCTCCTACTGCCTTGGCCTCAAAGGTGTCACCGAATCCATCAAATGGGACGATCACCTCTGCTTCAGCATTGGCGACAAGATGTTTTTCGTACTTTGCCCCGACCAAGTCCCTGTCACGGGGTCTTTCAAGACCACTCCGGAACACTTTGAAGAATTGATCGCTCGGAGCGGCCTTTCTCCTGCCCCGTATTTGGCCAAACACAAATGGGTACACTACGAAGGCCTCGCCTGCCTCAGCGACGGGGAATGGAGGGATTTCATCGTAAAATCTTATAGTCTCGTGTTCGAAAAGCTCCCTGCCAAATCCCGAAAGCAGATCGAAGCCCTGTGAGCTACGAGGCGCGAAATACGAGCTTTCGACTTCCAACCTCCAACTTCCCGGCATCTAACCTCCTATCTCCCGACTTCCAAGCCTCCTACTCCCTTACCTCCACGACAAATCGCGCATATCTGGTCATGGGATGCACGGCATCATCTTTCACTTCGGCAATGACATGCAGTTGCCCTCTGGCGCTTGGATCTAGGTCTAGGGTGACTCGATTGCCGGCTTGGCTGAGGCCAACTTCTCCGGTATAGGTTCCCACTTCTTTATATACCCAGAAAATAGTGCTCAACTGATCTCCATCCGGATCGCTGCTTTGCACTTCCAAACTCAGACTTTCTCCGGGTTTGGCGGAAAGTCGGGTAGCCCCTTTCGCCTTTACGACAGGAGGATGATTGGCCTCGGCATAGTCCATCACGCACCAATCCGCTCTTGCTGCAAAGTCTTGCTGGATCGCCTCCACCCAGCGTATTTGGGGATAGGTTGCGTCGAGCGTATCGGTAAAAGGATTGAAGTCTAGAACGTTTTCACCGTCTTCCCAACGGTTGGGCTGCTCGGCTGACTGCACCAATCGACCTCCCCAACCACCCCACTGAGGCTGGTTCAGATTGTCCAGGCCCACATCGATCAGGTGCAAATAGGCCGGAGAGTCGCCCTCCGAGATAAAATCATACACCCCAAAGGTGCCCCACTGCGCATTGACCAGCTTGGTAGAGTCGCCGTGGATATGTTCGTCATCCCCTGCCTGCTTCTGTCCGTCCCCATAGCTGTAATACTGCTTGAGCAGTGGGCCGTGGTCGTTGATGATTTCCTCACCCATAAATTTCCCTTCAAACAGGTAATGCTGGGATTCCGGCACAGCTTGTTTCCAGGGATAGGCAAAGCACCAAAACTGGCTGGAATTGTAGTAAATCTTCAGGTCGGGCCAGTTGGGCGCGATATACTTTCGGTAGGTCGCATCCTGATCGAGTATCGCGTAGATGATCGCTTTGTCGATGACTTTCTGATAAATGGAGTCCCATTGAGGCGTGTCTTTGTGTTCATCCTCGATGGATTTCAGCGCCCGCGCAATGGTGTTGGTTCCTCCCCAGACTTGCAGGTAAATAGGTTCGGTAGTCGCGTCCAAAAGCTTTTCTTTGATAAAGTCCGAACCCGGCGTATCCTCTTCCATTTCTCCTTCAAATTTGACATTCCCCACCCGCACCAAAGATCTCAGATGGGCTGCCGTGGGAAAGCCTTCGGCATGCTGGCTTAGTTTGGGATAAACTTCTTCATAGGCATCGAGAAGTGGATTCATCCATTCCACTCCTGGCCAGCGTAAGTCCCTTTTCGCCCCGTACATCCGCTTGGTCATCTCCATCTCTGAGGTGAACTCCGTCCCCTTCCCATCTCCGGCATAATGCCACATACTGGAGGAATAGATCAAACCCTCGATCTCAAATTCATTCGCATACAGCAGCATTCGGATAAAAGAATCCACATCGTCTATTTCCCCGTCCGTGGTGAGGATGGTGCGGGG
>CAZTJM010000338.1:0-2404 GCA_964613865.1 uncultured Limnohabitans sp.
GTGAGAGGCGCACCTCGCCAGAGAGATCTGGAGAGGCCGTCTACTCGATTGCACTTAACCGGTGAGGTGCCTATGGGGATTGAGTCAGGATTTCAGTTGGATTTTTAGGTCCTTTCAGCTGAAAAAGTTTCTTCAGAATTGTTTATTACGTTTAAAAAGTCATCCAATCAAAGCATTTACTGCCCTTCCAGACCTGTTTTGGAAGGGCTTTTTTGTGGCTGGGGCATAGGTGTTCCAGCCCGATCAAGACCGGGGATCAAAACTGGGTGGGGACTGGAGAAAAGACCGGCTTGGGTGGGCCGCGTTTGGGCAGTCGCTGGATGCTGACCATGGATTCCTTTTGGCAGCAGGGGCAGTACCTTGGGTTGTAGAGGTCGAGAATCCTGGGTTCCTTTTCCGGAACCGGGATTCCAAGCTCCCGGTGGATCAGCGGGATCGTGACGGCTTTGGCTGAGCTGCCCAATATCCCGAAGTGGCGGATGCGCACCAATCCCTTGGGCAAGATATGCAGGGAGAATCGCCGGATAAACTCCAGGTTGTCCAGACGCATCTCCAGCTTTTGGGCTCCCTGGCGGTAGTCTTTGTAGCTGAAGGCGGTCTGTTTCTGACCGATGTCGAGAATCCGGTGGTTGGAGATGGCCACTTTGTGGGTGTAGCGGCCGAGGTATTCGAGCACGGCTTTGGGATGGCCGAAGGGCCGCTTGGCATACACCACCCAGTCTTTTTGGAAAAGCTGGTTGACCAGTCCCATCCCCGGTTCGATGCGGGACTTGAGTGCTTTCACATACTTGGCCCGGAAGACTTTGCTCATGGCTTTGACCGGAAACAGGTATTTGCCCTGGGTTTTGGCCGTCTTCCAGTTGCCTCTTTTGGTCAGCCCTCCTCCCGGCACGATGCAGTGCAGGTGGGGATGCAGGCCAAGGGTTTGTCCCCAGGTGTGCAGGATGGCGATCATTCCCGCTTTGGCTCCCAGATGCCTGGGGTCTTTGGCAAAGCAGAGGACCGTCTGCCATGCCGCCTCAAACAGGCTGTCATAGACGGCCTTGGGTTGGTACATCGCCAGGGGATTCAGCGTGTCTGGCAGCGTGAACACGACATGGAAGTAAGGCACAGGAAGCAGTTCGGCTTCCCGGTCCTCCAGCCACTTTTCCCGGTTCTTTCCCTGACACTTCGGACAATGTCTGTTTCTGCAGCTGTTGTAGCTGATTCTGACCGAGCCACAATCCGTACAGGCGTCCACGTGTCCGCCCAGATCGGAAGTCCTGCACCGCTTCAGCGCAGAAAGCGTCCGCAGCTGCCAAGGGTTGATCCGGGGATGGTTTTCTACCTGGGCCCAGTGCTGTCGGAACAACTGGGCCACTTCGAAGTTGGCTCTCACCGACGGGACAGGTAGAGCCGATCCAGCGGACTGAAGGCACGGCACTTGTCGGTCTGGGCCATCCCGATGCTCGGGACAGGCTATGCAGGTAGACCATCGTGGTGTCGATGGACTCGTGGCCGAGCAGGTCTTTGATGGTCAGGATATCCAGTCCTTCTTCCAGCAGATGGGTGGCGTAGGTGTGCCGGAGCGTGTGCACGTTCATCGGCTTGAGTATCCCTGCTTTCTTTTTGGCCTGGTTGACCGCCCACTGTACGCCCCGCTGGGAATAGCGGGAGTCGAAGTCGCCCCCGGCGCGGCCGCGGATCTCGCGGTCGGCGCTGTTGAACACCCAGATATGGGGCTGCTCGGCTTCCAGGTAGGCTTTCAGACCCCGGATCAGGATGTCGGCCAGCGGGACGTAGCGGTCTTTCTTGCCTTTGCCATCCTTGACATGGAGCATCTTTCTATCAAAGTCCAGGTCGGCAATCCTGAGGTTCCGGACCTCAAAACAGCGAAGTCCACAACCATAGAGCAACCCGATCAATATCCTATGCTTGAGCAGGCTGGGGGCTTTCAGGAGCCTGCGCACTTCTTCCTGGCTCAGGACAACCGGAAGCTTCTTGCTTCGCTTGATGCTGGGAAGTTCGATCCGCTTGTCCTTCATGCCCTCGATGCGGTAGGCGAAGCGCAGGGCATAGACGGTGAACTTGAAGTACGAGTCAGAAGGGGTGTTGTATCCCCGCTTGACCAGATGGAGGTAGTCGTTGACCCGGTCGGGGTCCACTTCGGTGGGCAGTTCGTTGAAGTGGAGCGCAAGCTTGGCCAGGTGGCGGGCGTAGTTGGTCAGGGTGCTTTTGCTCTTGCCCGCCACGACAACTTTTTGCTCAAACTTGGCCAGTAGTTCACCAAATCCCGCTATCTTGGAGCAGGCGGCCTGGAGGAGGTTCTCTTTTTTTTCATGAGTAATAAGAGGTTATGAATGAATCAAAAAGTTACCTCTTTCCGGCTGCTATTCGGAGAAACTACCGCAGGTTTAGTGCAACA
>CAZTJM010000339.1:0-1193 GCA_964613865.1 uncultured Limnohabitans sp.
GGAATTGTGGTGTGTGATTTCTGGAGGAATGGGCTAAAGCCGCATTCCTAGTGAGGTTTTCGGCAGGATTGAAGCCGCTTTGCCGGTCAGGCATCATCAGGATCGATTTGATCTCTTATTGGTCGGAGGGTTTGAAATCTTTTGCCTCCTGCTTTAGCTGGAGGCAAAAGGGAATGCTAAGAGGTTTATGGGCTTTAGCCCAATCTTTACATTCGGCTAAAGCCTGAATCGGGGTCGGTGATTTTTTGGTAGGAATGGGCTAAAGCCGCATTCCTAGTGAGGTTTTCGGCAGGATTGAAGCCGCTTTGCCGGTCAGGCATCATCAGGATCGATTTGATCTCTTATTGGTCGGAGGGTTTGAAATCTTTTGCCTCCTGCTTTAGCTGGAGGCAAAAGGGAATGCTAAGAGGTTTATGGGCTTTAGCCCAATCTTTACATTCGGCTAAAGCCGGAATTGGGGTGTGTGATTTCTGGAGGAATGGGCTAAAGCCATATTCCTAGTCAATCAAGCCAACTCCCGCAAATCCACCGGTACTACTCTCGATACGCCCGCCTCGATCATGGTGATGCCGTAGATGATGTCGGTGCTGGCCATGGTGCGCTTGTTGTGTGTGACGATGATAAACTGGGACTCGCCGCTAAAGCGCTGGATGATCTGGTTGAACTTGTCGATGTTGGCATCGTCCAGCGGGGCGTCCACCTCGTCGAAGATACAGAAGGGGGCCGGCTTTAGCAGGTAGATGGAGAAGAGTAGGGAAGTGGCGGTCAGGGTCTTTTCCCCACCGGAAAGCTGGTTGATGGTCAATGGACGCTTGCCCTTGGGCTTGGCCATGATCTCGATGGGGGACTCCAGGGGATTGTCGGGATCCACGAGGGTGAGGTCGCAGTCGTCCTGCTCGGTGAAGAGGGAGCGGAAGACCTTCACGAAGTTTTCTTTGATCTTGGCAAAGGCATCCAAGAAGGTATCCTTGGCCACCTGGTCGATCTCCGAAATGGTATTGAGCAGGGATTCTTTGGCCTTGACCAGATCATCCCGCTGTGCGGTGATGAAGTCGTAGCGTACCTTGATCTCGTCGTAGGCCTCCATGGCCATGGGATTGATGGGGCCGATCTTTTCCAGTCTTTCCTTCTGCTTGCGTACCAGTTCGCGCAGCTCGTCCTCAGCAAAGTCCAAGAATTCGGGATCCAATCCG
>CAZTJM010000339.1:1203-2364 GCA_964613865.1 uncultured Limnohabitans sp.
CGTTCGCCGCCGACGTCATCGCCGACATCCACACCGACCTCGAAGGCGCCATGGACGCGCTGGTCGAGGAAGTCCTCATCGCCCTGGAGGGCACCGCCGCCGCCTCGCAGCTGAGCCCGCTGCAGGGCGTGCGGCTGCGCTCCGTGGGCAGCACCCGCACCGTGCGCACGGCGAAGCCGGGGTTTTCCTCCATCAGCGCATCCAGATCCAGCTCAAACTCCACGCTGAGTCGCTCCTTCATCCCGCTCATCTTGAGCTTGATGTCGTTGATGCTGTTTTGCAGCTCCTGCAGCAGGAGGTCAAAGCCTTCCTTGGACTTTTGCAGGCTGCGGATCTTGGTATCGGTCTCGTCTATGAATCCGCGTGCGCCGTAGTAGTCCTTTTCGGCCTCGGTCACGCCTTTTTCTATGCTTTCTTTTTCGGCGTAAAGTTCAATCAGCTCGTCGTCTTTCACCTCGTTGTTGTCGAGGAGCGTTTTCACTTCGGAGTCCAGCTGGGTGAGTTCTGCTTGGGACTTTTCGATGCGCTCCTTGGAGCTGTCAAATGCATTCTGCTTAAACTCGATCTCCTGCTCCAGGCTGTTGACCCTGTTGACCTGCTGGATGTAGGTGATGTTTTCCTGGTTGAAAGTCTGGGACTTTTCCGCCAGCTTTTTGTTTTCCAGCTCCAGCTCCTCGCTGAGTTGGGAGACCTGCTCGGAGAGGCCCTCGAAGACGGCTTTTTCCTCGCTGAGCTGGGGCAAAAGCTCCGCCAGGCTCTCCTCCAAATCGGCGATGCGGTCGAGGATGTCCTCCCGCTTGTTGGCATTGGAGCTGAGGAGCTCGGCCAGCTGTTCCTTTTTGGTGCGGACGGAGACGTAGGCAGAGTTGAGCTCGTTGATCTGGGATTGGCATTCTTCCAAACTCTTCTTGTGGCTGACCTCCTTGAGCTTGATCAGGTCGCCCAGCTTTTGGTCCAGGTTGGCGCGGGTGCTGCTGACCTTTTTGCCCAAGTCCTTGATTTCCTTGTCGAGTTTTTCGAGGTTTTTGGCCCGCCCGATCCGCTTTCCCTCAAAGAGTCCCACGGAACCACCCGAGATGGAAAACTTGCGCTTGGTGTACTTGCCCGACTCGGAGAGAAAGATGCAGTCCGGATCGCTGGGGAAGTCGCGGTGCTCGCCCT
>CAZTJM010000340.1:0-2363 GCA_964613865.1 uncultured Limnohabitans sp.
CCTCTAGTCGTGTCATTTTTTAAAATGCCGGTCACTTGACCCAAAAGGACCAAAAAGTCAAGACGCAGTCCCGATAGCTATGCGGGACTCCAGCCGCACGATTCCTACGCGCACCCCGCTGCTGCGTCGGCCCACCGCGCCTATCCGTTTGATAATCTTGTTAACATCGAAGAGTTGGGTATGGATTGCTGAATTCCGTCGGCCCCTGAGCTTGCCGAAGGGCCGTCCACAGCCGCTCTATTCAGGGAATGTGCTTCGACTTCGTAGATTTTGTTACTCCTGTTCTCAACCTGATATGTTAGTTCACTCCCCCTTGGTTTTCAATATTGGTGAAAGCAAACAAAGGAGATGACAGTTTTGTCACCTTGAGCGGAGTCGAAAGGTGATGTTTCGAAACATCTTTGTAGAAGGCTTCGACTCCGCTCAGCCTGACACGTTTGTCATCCTGACCGGAGTCCATAGGCAGCCAACTGATCACTGCCTACTGCGCCGTTTCCTTTTTACCCAACAGGAGAAAGTCGCTGACCACGATCTCGGTGATGTACTTTTTTTCGCCGTTTTTGTCCGCATAGGATCGGTTGGTGAGCTTGCCTTCGATGCCGATCTCCGAACCCTTGTCGGTGTACTTGGCGAGGGTCTCTCCGGCCTTGCCCCAAATGACCAGGTTGTGCCAGGTAGTTTCTTCTACTCGCTCTCCCTTTTGATTCTTGTAGGTCTCGTTGGTTGCCAGGGTGAAGTGCCCCACGGTCTTTCCGGATTCGAGTGTTTTAAGGTCGATTTTTGCGCCGAGGCGGCCGATGAGTTGTACTTTGTTTCTTAGCGTGTTCATGATTTTAAAAGTTTGGATTGTGAAAGATTTCGCCAGAGGCTTGTTGATGAACCAAAGTTGGGGGAGGGGCCAAAAAGCAGTCGGTAGCTAGTCGCTTGTATTCGATAGTAGTCGTTTGTTGTCGGATAATGTGCCGTATAGGCGGATGGGGGCGGATTTCCGGGGCCGGAGTAGGAAGCGGGGATTTGGAGTCAGCTGAACCGTCTGAGGTACGGGGGAAGACTCCTTAAAAGGGACTTCTTACCAATACGGCCAAGGTAACTTAGGGAATAGGATAATGACGTATATTGAGCTACTGGTTTTTTAGGATGAAAACAATTTTTGTCAAAAACGGCGAGTTTTGCGGTAAGCCTTTGGCGCTGTTGGAGTTTCCATATGATTTCCAATTGAAGGAGGTAGTAAAGACCGTCCCAGGAGCGGATTGGAATCCCGTCCTAAAAGCATGGACCGTTCCATACTCGGATACCGTCATTTCCGATCTTTTGGCAGTTTTTAAGGGAAAGGCTTGGTTGGATTATGGGGATTTCAGAAAAGTGAGGGTCGAGGTCCCGCCGGAGGACTTGCCCATGCTGCTACCCAAGCTGGAGGAAGACATCCAGGGCTTTGTCGACTGGATGAGGAACAGGCGCTATTCGGAGTCCACCATCAAAAATTATTCGAGCGGACTTCGTCTTTTCTTCCGGTTTACGGGAAATAAAAACCCAGAGGAAGTTACGCAGGAAGACTTGGAATCCTTTCATAAAAATTATATCATTAGTAGAAAATATTCGGCATCCTTCCAATCGCTGGTGATCAACGCGGTGAAACTCTACTATTCGATCAGACTCAGGCGAAAACTGGAGCCTGCAGCTATCGGGCGGCCCAAGCAGCCTCGGCAGCTTCCGCATGTACTGTCCAAGGAAGATGTCAAAGCCATTCTCCACGCCCATTCCAACATCAAGCATCGGGCGATGCTGAGTCTGATTTATGCCTGTGGGCTGAGAAGATCAGAGCTGCTGAATCTGAGGCCGGAGGACATCGATGGGCAGCGGGGGATGTTGCGGGTGAACCAAGGGAAAGGGAGGAAGGATAGGGTAGTCCCCATAGGAGGGAGGATGTTGGATCTGATAGCGGAGTATCTGGGATATGAGAAGCCCAAGAGCTATTTATTTGAAGGGCAGATACTGGGTGAGAAGTACCATGAGCGAAGCCTGCAGCAGGTATTGAAGCAGGCTTTGGTAAAGGCAGGAATTAAAAAACCAGTCACGCTGCACTGGTTAAGGCACTCCTATGCGACCCATCTGTTGGAAGGAGGGACAGACCTGCGCTACATTCAAGAACTTCTGGGCCACAAATCAAGCAAGACTACGGAGCTCTATACGCACGTCAGCCAAAAGAGCCTTGAGAAAATCAAATCGCCCTTCGATGATCTGTAGAAAAAATAAAAGGAGACAAAACTTCCTCTATGCGACCAAGATTGTCCATAGCAGGAGAAAAAAGTGAAGCAATAGACGAGTTGAACTAAACCGACTGCGTCGGCAGTGCATTTCACAGC
>CAZTJM010000341.1:0-2334 GCA_964613865.1 uncultured Limnohabitans sp.
TTGTCCATGGAAGTTCTTTTCACCTCCTTTTGGGTTAAAGGGATATGACCCGCTTATAGGGTAGTTTGATGGATACATATTGCCATCAAGATCATAGGATTTTACATCGTAGTTTGTTAGCGTAATGATTGCCCTTGCTCTGTTGTCTTTAACATCAATTCTTAGGATGTGAACTACACTGAAATCTCTAGTAACCAAACCATTACCTCTGTGGACATTGGTGAAGATTCCTTTTCCTATGATTGTTCCGTTTTCTTCACTTTTGTCCTGGATCACGGAATTTGCATCATTATAGGAGTGAATGAAGTAGGACAATGCTCGATTATAAATTTCTTCCTTCGAGAGGTTGATATCTTCAATTACAGCCACATAGGAGAGGTTTCCGGTATTGTCTATTTCATAAAGTCCTTGAATTTCATCAAGTTGCGTCTTAGTTTTCGATGTTTGGGAATAGGCAAATGTTGCTAGAATTAACAGGCTTACTGTCAGTAGAAAGTGTTTCATGGGTGCATTGGAGATTTGGGGAGATATTTCAGCAATTGTAAAGAGGATTACAATACCCAGTACTGGGTATTTTTCGCAAAAAAGCCTACCAGATCGCTCTAGTAGGCTTTGACGTGTTAAGTTTCATTTCCTAGCGGCTTGAAGCCAAGATACGGAAAAGATCGTTTGAAATGCAAATAGGAGAGGGTGGTTTTAGTAGGAGTTTGTAGTAAAATGCCTGTCGGAAGATTTTCAGTAGGTTAGGTGTGTAAGTTTCATGTATTGACTTTGAGCTAAGCATAGGAGTATTATGTTGGAAATAAATTGGTGACGTGAGATTTGCTCGGTGTGAAAGGGTTAGTTGAGTGAGGGGTTAGGTTTGACTGAGTAAGCATAGAAAAAATAAAACTAAGTTTGTAATTGTAAATTCTAAATGTGTTGGAGATTTAAAAGAGAATCCTTTGATGTGTCTTTTATATATGTTTTGTTTTTTTTTGGAATGTCGCAACTTAGCAAGTTGTAAAATGTGCTTCATTTCCATTTGAATTTGAGCAGTCTACCCATAACTCTGATTTACGGTATCTTCCAGTGCATTGTCCTTCTTCGTTTTCGGCAAAGACAAAGTAACCTATTTTCCCCTTTTTTATTTCGAATTTTCTAGAAATGTTGTTTCCTATTCTGCCTAGATATATGAGGCTCTCACAGTTGAAGGTGCTTGCAGGAAGTGCTTCAATCATATATACAATAAGATCTTTTCCGCAAGTATTTCTGAATTGAATCGTAACGTCTCTGTTACAACCTGCGGATGGGCTGGTGCCACTTATCTGAATTGGTGTTGGTTTATGTCGTTCAAACAAATTATCGCAGGATAGTGTTAGCAAAAAGAGGACAATCAAAAACAAGTATGTTTTCATGTTTTATAGGTTTAGATGTGACTGTATCTTTTACTGTTTAAGTTTTCGCTCAGTTCGTTGCCGAGCCTTATATATTCTTCCTTAAGTTCACTGGCTGTTCTAGGTATATCTTGAAGCATCTTTTCATATATTTCAATTGCCAGAGGTTTTTTGCTAATTTTGTTATGCAAGCCCTGTTTCGAAAGTTCGCGTGCATAAGCTGCGTATATTTTGAAATTTTCGGTATCGGCAGCGCCTAGCCTAATTTCTGGTTGTTGCTGAATTTGATACGCTTGATGAGCCCTTATTAAGGACTCTAGAGATTCTGTTTGATAACTTTGCTTGTTTAATTCTCTAACTAAGAATGGCATACGGGAAAGGAAATTAAACTTTACTAAAAAATTTGATGCTATGTATTTCCTTATGTCTGGAAGTCTTGTAAAATCGGTTCTGACTTGATTATATTCATTTGTTTCGATATCCGATGAGTTTGCACTTGGAATCGTTTCAGGTAAGATAGTTGATGTAGTGATTACTAATTCTTTATAAATTGAATCATAACTATTGTTGTTGTTCTGTCTTAATTTGTTACTTACGTAGTTTACATATGAGTCATTTAATGTTATCATGTTTGCGGAAATGTTGTTTGAAATTCTTGACATTTCTTCAATAGTTTTTATTGCATTTACCCATCTGATAGCCATGTTCTTTGAAATCTTTTCTTGAGAAGACCAATCAGATGAGTTAATAAAATCAAGAAAGTCTTGTTCATCATCCCTTTGTAACTGTCGCACGAGTTCATTGTAGTTGTAGTTTATACATAGGGGAGATTCTGTAAAATAATTGCAATCTATTTTGGCAATTTTATAAAAATCAGGTAAGTTGTCTTCGCTGGTTATGAACCCATCTTCGATTAATATTTCCTTTGCGGTCTTGTCATCAAATGGATTTAGTAAAT
>CAZTJM010000342.1:0-2281 GCA_964613865.1 uncultured Limnohabitans sp.
CCGTCCCAGACGTTGGGCTGGTTGCCGCGGTAGTCCATATACTTCCAGCCCGCCTCGGTGGAGAAGTAGCCCGAGCAGGTCAGGTTTCTCAGCATATTGAACCAGCGCACCGCGCCGGAGTATTCCGGAGAGGCCTTGTCCGGCCAGGCGACCAGCTCCACGATCTGTAGGACCTGGTCCTTGCCAAGCTCGTTGAAAGTCTTGCCGAACAGCTCGTCCGCCTCGAAGTCCAGCCACATCAGCCCGCCCCGCATCGGGGTCTGGTTGCCGGGCTGGTCCTTCATCATGAACTCGATGAAGTCGGGGACCTTCAGCTCCGTGGCCGACGGGGAGTCGTCGCCCGCGGGCATGATGATGTCCACCAGGGTGTTGAGTTTTTTCCTTTCCTCCTCGGTGAAGAAGGTCTCGGAAAGCAACTGTGCATCGCGGAGTTTTTCGTCCTCGGTCCGGTTGCCGATGGTGCCGCCGGCAGCCACTTGGTTTTGCACCGCCACCTGCTCGGGTTCACATCCGGTCAACAACAGGCCTGCTCCCACGGAGCCGGTAAAGAGCAGTTTCAGGTTTTCTCTTCTGTTCATGGCTTAGATGTTTTTTTGTTTGAGTTGGTCCGCGATGTAGTCCGAAGTCCTCCAGGACAGCGCCAGGATGGTCCAAGTCGGGTTTTTGTCCGCCTGGGAGACGAAAGGCCCCGCATCCACCACGAACAGGTTGTCGCAGTCGTGGGCTTGGCAGTTGGAGTTCAGCACGGAGGTTTTCGGGTTGTTCCCCATGCGGGTGGTGCCCACCTCGTGGATGATCCTTCCCGGTGCGTGCAGGCCATACTCGGACTCCGCACCCGGCTTGCTGCCCAACAGGATCGCCCCCGCGTTGGTCAGGATTTCCTCGAAGGTGTCGTGCATGTGCTTGGCCTGCTTCAGCTCCTCGTCGGACCACTTGTAGTGGAACCTCAGGACCGGTATGCCGTACCTGTCCACCGTGTTGGGGTCGATCTCGCAGTAGTTGGTGTGCCTGGGGATGCTTTCCCCCCGGCCGGACATCCCCAATGTGGAGCCGTAGATTCGCTTGATGTCTTTTTTCAGGCCTTCCCCGTAGCCTCCGTTGGGACTCGGGTTGCCAAACTCGTCCTTGATGAACTTGCGCATGGTGTCCATGCCGCCGCCGGCTCCGTAGCTGGGCTGGCCCATGCCGCCCCAGTATTCGATGTGATAGCCGCGGGCAAAGTCCAGCTTCTTGTTGTCCAGCCACCAGGGGGTGTACATGTGCATGCCGCCCACGCCGTCCTCGTTGTAGCGCTCGCGGTCGATCAGGTCGGGCAGGATGCCCATCCTGTCGGCTCCCGTGGAGTCGTGCAGGTACCTGCCCAGGGCGTCGGAGTCGCCGCCGATCCCGTTGGGATGGGACTTGGACTTGGAGTTCATCATGATCCTGGCCGACTCGCATGCCGAGGCACCCAGCACCACCACGCGGGAACGGAGCTTGTATTCCTTCATGTCGACTTTGGAGATGAAGGATACCCCGGTAGCCTTGCCGCTGTCGTCGGTGGTGACCTTTCTGACCATGGAGTGGGTGTACAGGTCCACCTTGCCCTTTTTCATCGCGGGATGAAGCAGGCAGGTGCCAGCCGAGAAGTCGGCGTAGGCCTGGCAGGCCCGGTTGCACTGCGCGCAAAAGAAGCAGACGCCGCGTTCGTTGTTGATCGGGCGGGTGAGCATGGACAGACGGCCCGGGATCATCGGCATGCCGGCCTTGTCGGCGCCCTTTTTCAGGAAGAGCTCATGCAGCCTCGGCTTGGGGGGCGGCAGGAAAAACCCGTCCGGCTCGTTGTAGATGCCCTCCTTGGAGCCAAAGACGCCGATGAGTTTGTCCACGCGGTCGTAGTAGGGCTTCAGGTCCTCGTAGCCGATGGGCCAGTCGTCTCCCATCCCGTCTATGCTTGCCCTTTTGAAGTCGTTGGGGCCAAAGCGCAGGGAGATCCTGCCCCAGTGGTTGGTCCGGCCGCCCACCATGCGGGAGCGGAACCAGTCGAACTTGGTGCCGTCCTTGCGGGTGTAGGGCTCGCCCTCGATGTCCCAGCCGCCGATGGCCTGGTCAAAGTCCCCAAAGGGCCTTATTCTGGTGCCAGCGCCTCTCCTGGGGGACTCCCAAGGTGGCCTGAGTTGGGTTCTGTCCTCGTCCTTGGCAGGGTCAAAATCCCCGCCCGCCTCCACGACCGCGACACTCAAACCGGCCTCGGAGAGGATCTTGGAGGCCATGCCCCCACCCGCTCCAGAGCCCACGATGA
>CAZTJM010000343.1:0-2269 GCA_964613865.1 uncultured Limnohabitans sp.
AGCCGAGCGATCGACTAGCCTTTTACTTAATGAGACTTTTGAGACAGCCTCTTTTATGCTGCGTTTCGCGTCGCATTGATGATTCCAAACATTGTCCTCAGGATCAATTTGTCCAAAATCTCGGCAGACGCGCCTTTTTCCAAGCCTATCTGAATCGCGTACTGCTGTATTGTGATCAAAGGCAGGACGATTCGCTCACGAATCTCGATGGAGGCCTTGGATACTGGATTATCCTCCAGCAATTCTTCCATTCCCGCCACTTTCTTCAATTTTTTAACCGAGCATTCGAATTCCTTGTAAAGCATCTTCCAAAACTCGCTATACTCAGGATTGTCCTTTAAGTAGGCCGTCGCCGGATAAAAACACTTGTTCAGGGATTGCATGGAGTTGCCCAGCAAGGTGCGGAAGAACAGACTATCCTGATACAGTTTCTTCAGTTCATCCATCTTTCCCTCCTTTTCCAACTGTGATATCGCCGAACCCACACCATAGAAACCCGGGATATTCTGCTTCATCTGCGCCCAGCTTCCAACGAATGGGATCGCGCGCAAATCCTCAAACTTCAATCCAGCACCCCCACCTCTCTTCATTGGCCTCGAACCAATATTGGTCATGCCAAAGAACTTCAGCGGAGCCACGTGCTCGAGATAGGGCACAAACTTCGGATGGTTTTTTAGGTTTTTGTAAGCTTCATACCCTGAGTCCGCCAGTTGTTGAATCAGCGCTCGCTGCTCATCATTCAGGTTTTTCTCCGCATCGGGATAGAGATGGTTTTCGAGCCCCGCACTGAGCAGCTGTTCAAAGTTGTACGTACATGATACCTGCTTTCCATAATTGGAGGAAATCGTCTGACCTTGTATGGTCACCTGGATTTCGGAGTTTTCCACCTTCTGACCCAAGGAAGCGTAGAAGTTGTGCAGATTGCCGCCACCTCTCGCCACGGGCCCGCCGCGTCCGTCGAAGAAGACTACCTCTATGCCGTTTTCCCTTGATACTCGCGTGAGTTCTTCTTTGGCTACCAAGATAGACCAGTTAGCCTTCAGATAACCACCGTCCTTGGTTCCATCCGAAAAACCGAGCATGATGCTTTGCTTGCTGCCGCGACTTTTCAGGTGCGTTTTGTATTCTGGCATATTGTAAAGCCTAGTCATGATCTCGGGCGCCATGTTGAGATCGTCGATGGTCTCAAACAACGGCACGATATCGACGGGCAAACCACCCGGCTTAACGCCCATGGTCAACTTGGCCATCTGGTACACCTCAAGGATATGAAGTACCGACTGGCAATTGGAGATGATATAGCGGTGTAGCCCCTCCTCTCCGTTGGACTTCTGGACGGACTTCACGGTCGCCATAGACTGCAGGATCTCCCTATGGAAAGGCTCCTCAAAATGCTCCAGGGAAGGAAGAGCCTTGGTTTTCATTACTTTGTCGATCAATTCATCCTCTGTCCCGACGTACTCTTTTCCCTGTATATTGAAGACCTCCTCCCACAGCCCGTCATGCTTGCGGCTGTCTTGGCGCAAATCCATGTGTGCAAAGTGGAATCCGAAGATCCGAACTTTGAGGATAAAGCGGTCGAGCAGATCCAAAAACAGCCCGTCGTGGTATTTGACAAGGGCCTCTCTGGCGTCAAAAAGTATTGCCAACAAGTCATCCTTGGACGAATACATTTCTTTGTTCTCAAACAAGGTGTAGTAAATCCCACGCTCGGCCTTCACTATATGCTCCTCTACATGTTTAAATGTGAGACGCTTCTTGAGAGCCCTCAGGTCTCGGTAGTAGCATCTCATCAGCCATTTTTTCAGGCGGTCGGCCACTTGAATGGTGGTCTCATGGGTCACAAATGGATTTCCGTCTCTATCTCCCCCAGGCCAAAATCCAACCTTGAGGATAGCTGGGTTTTCCCAGGTGTGTAGGGGCTGCCCCAGTCCTTTGAGCAGACGGATGATGATGTCCGGAATACTGTGGTAAAACACATTTTCCAGATACCAAATCAAGCTGACAGCTTCGTTGAAAGGTGTTGGCTGCTCTCTGTTGATAAATCCGGTTTTGCCCAACTGCTGAAGCAAGAGGTTGATGCTTTCCAGGTCATCGTGCCGGATGGCGTTTTCCAGATCAGTGATGATCCCCAGCACATTGCCGGGATAAAACTGGGTTGGGTGCGCGGTGAGCGTGAGTCGTACGGAAAAGGTTTTGAGCTTTTCGGTCAAAGCTTCTTTCTTTCGGTCTGTCTCCACCCGGTTGATTAATGCTTTCATGGAACCTT
>CAZTJM010000344.1:0-2251 GCA_964613865.1 uncultured Limnohabitans sp.
TTACCTCTTTCGGGCTGCTAATCGGTGAAACTACCGCAGGTTTAGTGCAACAAGGTATTGCCAAAAGCGGGGCTGAACGGCTTCGATTGGACATTTGTGCAAGGTTCAACATTCGTTCTTCGATTGAACTTTTGTGCTAAAAATCCCCGCCTTCGGCAATACCCAAAACGTTGTGTGCAAGGCTAAAGACCTATTCATCCAAACTTTAGCAAACAATTTTTGAAATAAAAATTAATATGTTTGCCATACCAAAATGTTTTTTAAGACAACAATATTATGGACATTACAAATTTTCCAGAACATTTATTTGAAAATAACTACACGGAGACATCAGACCTACAAATTGCTAACTACGAAGTTTATAAACATGTTTCCAAAAATAAGATTAACCTAAACAAAAATGTATTCAGTTTTTTGTTGGACGGACAAAAGAACATTCACTTTTCAAATGACATCGTTTCGATAGATGATACACAATCCTTACTCCTTGCATCGGGAAATTTTTTAACAACAGAAATTGTAGGAGCAAATAGTTATAGTTGCCTACTCTTTTTCTTTTCTCAAAAAAACATTAATGATTTTTTATTGAAATATGGGCATTTTTTTAACCCAAATGACTTTAATAAAGCAGCTACCAGTAGTCCTTATTTCCTTATAGAAAAAGACAATTTTATTATCCATTTTATTAATTCTATTCAACAAATTTATGGCTTGAATCAAACAATCTCTCAAAAGATTCTGGAATTGAAATTTGAAGAAATTATGCTGTATCTGGCTGATAAGTATGGGCAAAGTTTTTTTTGTTTATCTACATTCTTTGTTAATCAACGAAAGAGAATTATCTTTTAAAATGGTTATTGAAAAAAATCAGTACACGAATTTGAATATTGATGAGGTCGCTTTTCTATGCAATATGAGCCTGTCTACTTTTAAGCGAAAATTCATACAATTATATCAAGAGTCTCCAGGAAAATGGTTTCAACTAAAACGGCTCAACAAAGCCAAAAAATTATTGCTTAATAATGAAGCGACACCATCAGAAATCTATATGGACTTTGGTTATGATAGCTTATCAAATTTTAGCACAGCCTTTAAAAATGAATTTGGTTACAGCCCAAGAAACGTTATGAAAACTTGACCTTTTTTCATAAGTTTTTGAACTAAATAAAAAAGCCTCACAAGCTTAAATGAGCTAAATTTGTTAAAACAAAATTGGTTTAATTAAAAAATAAAAAGACATGAAAAAATTAGGATTATTAGTTCGACTAAAAGCAAAAGCTGGAAAAGAAAAAAATGTTGAAGAGTTTATTACAAGTGCATTGCCACTTGCTAATGAAGAAGCGGGTACTATTACATGGTATGCGTTCCGTATAGACTCTTCTACATTTGGCATTTTTGACACTTTTTCAGATGAAGAAGGCAGAGAAGCACATCTTGGTGGTAAGATTGCAAAGGCGTTAATGGAAAATGCACCTGAATTGTTGGCTACTTCACCATCTATTGAGAAATTGGACGTTTTAGCGGCTAAATAAACATACCACAATTATTCTAAAATGGCAGCCTGTCAAAGTTCTGTAAATGAATTTGTACAGGCTTCCTATGTTTAAAACAGCGTGGAAATAAATTAAGCTTAGACTGACGAAGAAGCCCAGCACACAACAACTAGGTTTTCGATGCGTCCGCAGGACGAACAATGAAAACCGCTGTTGCACGATACCGATAGCTATCGGTACGGGGAGGTGCCTATGGGGATTGGGCCGGGATTTCAGTTGGGGTTGTAGGGGCTGATAGTTCAAAAAATCTTCCTCAGAATCGCTATTAACCTTCTTAGAATCGTTCAAGTACGGATTTCCAGCCCCTCCAAGCCCATTTTTGGGAGGTTTTTTTAGTGGCCGGACATAGCATTTTCAGCCCGATAAAATCAGGAATTAAAATTTGGCTACGACAGAGGGAAAAACAGCCTTTGGCGGCCCCCGTTTGGGGATTCGCTGAATGCTGACCATGGAATCCTTTTGGCAGCAGGGACAGTATCTGGGGTTGTAGCTTTCCAGAATCCTTGTTTCCTTTTCCGGGATCGGAATTCCGAGTTCCTGATGAATGAGTGGAATGGTGATCTGCTTGGCCGAGCTTCCCAAGATTCCGAAGTGGCGTATCCGGACCAGTCCCCTGGGCAGAATATGCATGGAGAATCTGCGGACAAACGTATCCCTCCGACGAACTCCGTCTTGTAGGAGGGATATTTTTAAATAGG
>CAZTJM010000345.1:0-2238 GCA_964613865.1 uncultured Limnohabitans sp.
GTGAGAGTTGTAATCCACCACTTCGGAAGCATGGGTATTACCTTCCGTGAAGTAGCTGCCATAATTCAAATCCCTATTGTCTGCGGAGATTCTGTAGAAGTCTCCCAAATCATCTGCTTTCAACATCTCTTCTCTGGTGCAGAGCGTTTCGAAAAGTTTCTCGCCGTGTCTGGTTCCGATAATATTGATCTCGGATTTGGAATTAAAAAGCTCTTTCAGTGCAATCGCCAAGTCCCCAATAGTGGAAGCGGGCGCTTTTTGAACAAACAAATCTCCCTGATTGCCGTGTTCAAAAGCAAACAATACCAAGTCTACGGCTTCGTCCAAAGACATCAGGAATCGTGTCATATCCGGATCAGTAATAGTCAACGCTTTACCTTCCTTCAATTGCTCAATGAACAGGGGTATCACAGATCCCCGGGAAGCCATTACATTTCCGTATCGGGTCAGGCAAACCTTAGTCTTATTCTCCCGGATATTTCTGGATTCTGCCACGGCAACCTTTTCCATTAGCGCCTTGGTCATTCCCATCGCATTAATTGGATAAGCCGCTTTGTCTGTACTTAAGCAGATGACATTCTTGACCTTATTGGCAACACATGCCTTGATCACGTTTTCGGTACCAAACACATTCGTCTTGGTTGCTTCCATGGGAAAGAACTCACAGGAAGGAACCTGTTTTAGCGCTGCCGCTTGAAACACGAAATCGACACCTTTCAAGGCAGTATCCAAGCTGCTGTAATCCCGCACATCTCCGATATAGAATTTAACTTTTGGGCTATTCAGCGCGACGCGCATATCGTGCTGCTTCTTCTCATCTCTAGAAAAGATTCGTATTTCTTCAATATCAGAATCTAGAAAGCGTCTTAATACCGCGTTTCCAAAAGAACCAGTACCGCCTGTTATTAAAAGAGTTTTATTCTTGAACATTATTTTTGATGTAAATACAAGTGAGAAATAAATTTAAAGGTCTCTTCAGCAGTTTTCCGCCAAGAAAAATTTTCTATCTCCAAAAGATTATTCTTTGCCATTTGATCTCTCTGGAATGGTTGAGACAAAAAGTCTACTATTGCGTTTTCTAAAGATTTTACATCCTTAGGATCAAAGTAATAACCATTATCTTTAAGAAATTCTGGCATAGGGGCTTTGTTACTGCACACAATAGGAACACCTGAACACATAGACTCAATTAAAATATTAGGCATATTTTCACAATGTGAGGCGTAAATTATCCCCGATGCCTTCTTATAGAATCGTGAAATTTCCCCATATGGGATGTGACCCACATTAGTAACAAATTTACCAGTTGGATCTTCCTCAAGAATAGTTTTTGTCAACAAATCACCTGCAGGTCCGAAAATTACTCCTCCCACTAAAGTGAGAGTCACCGGATAGCCCTTTCGTCTTAAATTCGAGATTGCCTTAACTACATTCCATTGATTCTTATACACATGAACAGTAGATACATAAAGAAAATTAAGCGGCTTCTCAAAGCTATATTCAGATAATGGCTTTTGTGTCCTTACCTCACCTCTAAATTGGGGAGATATTCCATGATGAATTATTACCTGTTTCTTTTTATGAATATCCAAAACCTCATTGGCATACTTCTTTGCAAATGAAGAAATAAATATAATACCTAAAGAATTATTAAAACAAATTTTCTGTTTCTGAAAATTTAGCCAAAATCTCAACACTTCTTTCGGCTGTTTAATTTCACGCCATATATCACGTTCATAAAGCAACATATTTCGAGACATTCCGACAAGTGGCCTAAAACTACCAGTATAATCACCCGTTATAGAAAACAGAATATCGCAGCGCTTTCTAAGCTCCGAATCGAACTTTAAAAACTGAAATCTAATCCTACGAACTAGTCCATAATTTAAATCTGGAAACGTAACTTTAGAGACCTTATTAGAATCAGGAAGTTGTTCCAAAACGGCAACAGAACTGAAAACGAAAACATGGTCTATTCCAGAAGAATAATCTAGACTGGCAAAAGAGTTTAAAATCTCCTTAAGGTGGGTCACCCCACCTCCCCCTCCAATATTTGTAGCATCGATTCCCAGTCTCATATCAACTTTATAAACTTTGCTGGATTTCCCCCATAGAGCGCATTAGCTGTTTCTATTGACTTAGTAACAATACTTCCTGCGGCGACAACGACGTTATTAGCAATAGATACCCCTGGTAAAACTATCGACCCAGCACCTATCCATACATTATCATTCAAAT
>CAZTJM010000346.1:0-2237 GCA_964613865.1 uncultured Limnohabitans sp.
AAGGACTTCCTTGACTATATCCATCAGCTGGAAAAAATGGAGATCGAGGTTGCGAGTGATTTCATTCTCTTTGTGGCCACGCTCATGAAGATCAAGTCGCGCATGCTTTTGCCGCGTCCCGAGCTGAATGAAAAAGGAGAAGAGATCGACCCAAGAGAGGAGCTGGTCAGGAATCTTCTGGAATACAAAAAATACAAGTCGGTAGTCGAGGAGCTAGCCCAGATGGAGTCAGATCGACTCTCAAAGGAAAAAAGAGGCAACCTCGCAAAGGAATTAATCGAACTTAGCAAGGCGGAGGACGTAGATGCAGAGATGCAGCACGTGGATCTCTACAAGCTGCTCAAGGTGTTCCAAAAATGCGTTGCCAAAATGGCTTCGCGATCCGAGGAAACCAAGCACACGGTCATCCAATATCCCTACACCATCGAGCAGCAGAAAGACTTCGTCCTGGAAAAGATCAGCTTCAAAAAACAAGTACCTTTCACTGAGTTCATCGAATACAAACCAGACAAAATTTTCGTGATTTATACCTTTTTGGCAATTTTAGAACTTCTTCAGCTCTCTCAGGTCACGATCTTGATCGGCGAGGGATATAACAATTTTTGGGTAGAAAAGACGGAGCCAATCGCCGCCTGACGATGAAGCTGGACAACAAAAAAATCTTCCAAACCCTCAATCCAAACAAGGTTTGGGTGCCAATCCTGATCGGGCTCGGCATCATTGTCGCCATGTTTTACATGGATCCAAATGTCTCGATCGAAAACCTCAAAGTCGTCTCAGATGCCTCTTTGCCTTGGCTGTTTTTTGCTGTCCTGGTACTTTTTTTCCGCGATTTCGGGTATGTCTACCGGATTCGGGAGCTTACTGACCAGCATCTCAGTTGGACACGCGCCATCTATGTGATCATCCTTTGGGAGTTTGCCTCCGCGGTCACTCCCTCTGTGGTAGGCGGCACGGCGGTGGCCATGTTTATCCTCAACAAAGAAGGGATGAAGATGGGCAAAGCCATCGCGATCGTGATGGTGACGGCCATCATGGACAACCTATTTTTCGTCATCGGAGCACCGGTTATCCTATTTCTGGCCAAAGGGAATATTTTCCCCGATAGCAAACTGCTCGAAAGCCAGTTGGAAAATAGCCTTCAGGCCATATTTTGGATCAGCTATAGTCTCTACGCTACCTATAGCCTAGTGATGGCCCTGGCGCTGTTTTACCGCCCAAGGGTGTTCAAGTGGATCTTGATCAAGATTTGCTCCATCAAGTTTTTGAGAAAATGGAAACACAATGCCCAGGAATTTGGCGACCAGATCATCGTGGCATCCCGGCAACTGTCGGGAAAGAGCCTTTCCTTTTGGTTAAAGATCGTCGCGGTCACGATCTTCATCTGGACTTCGCGGTACCTCATGCTCAATGCGCTCGTGTCGGCCTTTGTTCCTTTGAATTTTGATCAGCAAATAATTGTCTTTGCGAGACAGGTGATCATGTGGATCGTGATGATGCTATCCCCGACACCGGGCAGCAGTGGCACGGCCGAGTTTTTTTATGGACAGTTTTTCGCCCAGTTTCTGGGACAGTACACTTTTGTCACCAGCATCATCTGGAGATTATTTTCCTACTATCCTTACCTCTTTTTGGGGGCGATATTCCTTCCAAGGTGGATCAAGCAGGTTTTTTTCAAAAAGAAACAGCTAGCCGAGGAGTAAGATGCTCAGTCCTCTTTCCATAGACCAGCTCCTCGCTGTCACGGCTGGTGAAGTACGAGGCAGGAGATTTTCCGGCACGATCTCAAAAGTTACTCTAGATTCCCGGCAAGTGGTCCTGGCGGAGCAGACGCTTTTCGTCGCGCTCCGAGGAGCCAAAGCGGATGGAGCTGCTTATGTCCCTAAGCTGGTCGAGGAGGGTGTTTGCTGCTTTCTGGTGCATAGGGATTGGGAAATACCCGAAGGGTTGGAGGAAAAATCAAGCTTTATCCTAGTGGAGGACACCCGCGTCGCGCTGCAGGCAATTGCTGCCTACGAGCGGAAGCTTTTCACCAAACCCGTGGTAGGAATCACCGGAAGCAATGGGAAAACCATCGTCAAAGAGTGGCTCGGACAGGTGCTCAGCCAAAGCTACGCAGTCGCCAAAAGTCCCAAAAGCTATAATTCCCAAATCGGCGTGCCTCTGTCCATTTTTGGTATACGTGATGCGGGGTTATGAAGGTACCACTCAGACCGATGAGCTCTTGGAATTTGCCG
>CAZTJM010000347.1:0-2236 GCA_964613865.1 uncultured Limnohabitans sp.
ATTTACAGGTTTTAAACTATAATCACGTCCGACTATTTAAGGGGCCTATACACTTCTTGACTATTCAGCTTGCTGATACGTTCAAACGATGGGCTGGAAAGTGAAAAATCCCCATACCAATTTAAAACAGCAGGACTGAGAGCATATACTGCACTAAAGGCATCCGCGTATAGCATCCCTAATTTAAGCGCACCATTTCCTCCCATTGAATGTCCACAAATTCCTCTACTGGCACGGTCGGGAATTGTCCTGAAATTCTCATCCATGTATTGGACTACATCTTTACCGATATAATCTGCCCAATTCCCCGAGCCAGCTGAATTGGTGTAAAAACTTCCCTGCATCCGGGTCATACTGTTTGGGGC
This sequence comes from uncultured Limnohabitans sp., assembly GCA_964613865.1. Taxonomy (GTDB): domain Bacteria; phylum Bacteroidota; class Bacteroidia; order Cytophagales; family Cyclobacteriaceae; genus Algoriphagus. The sequence goes on from CAZTJM010000347.1 coordinate 366, forward strand.
TACCACTATCATCGGGCTCATCTTACCAGTCTTGATCGCTTCATCCAGCAAAAGCTTAAAATCAATCCAGACATTCATCATCACACTGTCTGTGCCTCCATAGCCATGCAATACATAAATCACTGGATACCGCTGCGTCCCTTTCTCGTAATCCTGAGGAAGATAGATAGACAATTGGCGTAAAGGATCTTCTCCTGCAGGGTTGTTTTCCAGAGAAGCTGCCACAAACTCCCGTCTTTCAATTTTTCCCTGAGAAATACCTGCAAAGGAAATGCTGAATAGCAAAAAGCTGATTATGATCTTTTTCATGGAAATATGAGGTTAAATAATTACTTAAGCTAGCCTAATTTCAGCATTTTAGCACTTGTCGGATAGCTGCTTTTGAATTTTCGAACAGGAATAGTATCTCTGTTTAGTGAATTTTGAATAGGTGAAAACATCAGGCTGGTATGAGAGGGATTGATGCACTTGGAATTTGACAGCCTGTCCTATCAGTAGATTTCCCTTCAGCTATAAGAGATACAAAAGTTATTACCTAGACCTAGGCCGTCGTCAAACTACACCCAGCTGAGTAAAAAGCCTGAATCTTGTTTAATTAGAGCGGATTTCAAATTCTTTTGGATAGGAAGGCGTAGTAGCAAACTATGCCTAGGCAAGCGCCAAACTAGGATCAGACGGAGGAATTTACGCCCAGATGGGTGTAGCCAAGTCTGCTAATTGAAACTATTCAAAAATCCGAATAAACATTTTCCTTTATTTCCGCACATATTTTTGAAAAGTCCGGAAAAAGATATTCTCTTGTAATTCCATTTTCTTCGAGTCTTTTCATAATTGGTTTTCGTAGTGAGTTGCTGAATAAAAATTTCGTAATCTTCAAGTTAAAATATGAGTCTTCCTCAATTGAGTTGTATGTCCTTAAATGTGGAAGCCCATCTCCAGAAAGTTCCTTTCCTTTAGGAATTAAATCAATATCTTGGTTTGAAAACCATCCCTGTTGGTTCTTGATTCTATCATCTAAAAAATAGTTTTTTGGTTGAATGAATTTTGCAACTCTATTACTAAAAATATACTCATCTTCATTTTCTTTTCTATCCCAGTTTTGAATTAGAATTGTATGCACGCTTCTATCAAATTCACCTAATGCTGATTCATTAAAAGCAAACCACAATGCAACAAGCGGGTTTTCCGTCCAATCTAGTAATCTTGTTGGTAATCCATAGTGTTGAGCAAGTGCTAAAATTTCCGCATTAGAAGTGCATTCGCTTTTTCTTGATTCAACCTGTAATTTAAACTTCTGAAAAAGTGCATTTTCAATTTTATAAAATGAATCCTCCAATTTTGCTTCTTTTACATCTCTGAAAAGCCTAGATACCAATTTCCATGTAGCATATTTATGGCCTCTGAATAGTCGGAATTCGTCGTTTTCTGGGAGATTAAATTTAATTATAGGAATAAATTCATCGAATGAATCTATTCTTATAGTATTTGAATTTAAACGTTTCATTTTATCTAAAAATTTTAAAGATCAGTTAAGCTTGAGGCTATATCTCAAATTCATGTGGATTGTGGATCTTATTTGCAAACTTCGTTCAATCAATCGTCTTTTTAAGCACAAGTGGGTAACTTATCGAGGAAATGGTAAACTACGTCCAAGTAGTGAATTACGAAGAAAGTTTAACCATCAATTAAATAAGTAAATGATTTTTGTACTATAAATGAAAACCCTTCTTGAAATAATAGTTTAATGAATTATTTAAATAATTTAAAGCTTTTAACTCTTGTTGATGCTAGAACTTTATTCAATCTAGAAATCATCTTGTAAGCTCCCCCGAAAATTGGGCCAGTCAAAAGTTTACTTTTCACCCGATAAG
>CAZTJM010000348.1:0-853 GCA_964613865.1 uncultured Limnohabitans sp.
GCTGCCTTCCAAGCAGTCTGAGACGTTTTCAGAGGATCATGAATTAAATCCTAGCTTCTACTACCTAGACAACGGATTGATCAAATTTGACCATAACAAACACAAGCTTGACCTTTACAATTACAAAGTGACAAGGGGCATTTACTCCACCAAAATCAACCTTGGCAAGGAGTATTTGAACGCTGGATTTAAGCTTAGGGGTTTTTATAAAGATGACACCGACCTGAAAATCATCAATGCTGGAAGCAACTTCAAGGACACCGTGGAAGTGGTAGAAGCTGTTTGGGAAGACCATTTCAACCTTTGTCGGCAAAATGTCATCAACGCTGCCTATGCCGCTTATCCGTTTCTAGCTGATGCCATCAAAGACCTGGGATTTGACGAAATCAGAAGGCTAAAGTTTGTAGTAACCCATGTCAAACGAAAGCTTGTCAAAAATGAAATCAGCACCAGCGAAACGGTGAAGATTCTGAAATCACTGAAACTGAATACCAGCATCAGAAAAGGTGACTTCATTTCCTGTGTGAAGCTCAAAGGCATTTTGAAAGGGATCTACTCTGATTTGGGAATTGAGCGATCAGGGACAGCTAGCGACATTCTGAACTTCTATGAAGGGAAAAGGACTGTCAGGAAGGTTGATGGAAAATCTGTTGAGGGGTTTGTGTTGATTAGGGAAAGAATGGCAATAAGGACTAGTAGAGCAGAGAAATAGGCAAGCCCAAATTCACACCAAATATCTTAGTACTTTTGTGTCCTTCAACATCGTCGTAATTAAATATATCGTTAAATCTATACTGTAATTCAACGTTAAAGGGCTTTTCCTTCCCTTGTATTGTAATCGGAACGCCAATCC
>CAZTJM010000348.1:863-2225 GCA_964613865.1 uncultured Limnohabitans sp.
TAATGTTTGCTGGGTGATAGTCTCCAAAATTCTTCTCAAATCTCAAGCTCACCCCAGGTTTAAGCAAAGTATTTCTTAAGCCAACCATATACACAACTTGAACATTAAGATTGGTAGTCATAAATTCATCATATTCCCCTATATATGCTTTATTGGTTTCAAGTAGCGCAAGATTCTGAGGATTCACACCCGGAAACTGTGAATATTTACCATAGTCAACTTCATCCATTAAATCTGCACTGGCTGAATTATTCTGGAAATACTTCACCCAAGGTGTAAAATAAAATGTACCAAATCTACTATGATCCAACAAGTATGTGTACTGAAAATTCAACTCCCAGAAATTAAATTTAACTTTTTCAAAAGGTTGTGTATTATCAATACTTATATACTTTTCAGCTTCAGACATTGGAAAGAACGACCAGAAAGAAAACCAACTTGTACCCACAATAGAGTATTCCCTTTCTTTTTCAACAAATGAAGCTTCGGCTTCACCCAATTGAACAAAGGCTTTCTCTCTCTTTTTTTCCCAGTCTTTATCACTTAAATCCCCTTTGCCTAACATCTCTACTTTAAGATCAGGATTACTAACGAGCGAAACACTTTCAGTATCATTTTCAATTGCTTTATTAAAACCATCTTTAATAGAATTATAAGTCTTGGATCTAACAACTTTTAGATTATTAACGCCATTCTGTCTGTCATAAAAATTAATGAAGCTGTTTGAAATAAAAAAAGTAAGTTTCATACCACCTCTAATATCGTTCTTCCATTCGCCATCCTTATATAATGTCGAAAAACTATTTTTCATGTTTGCTTGAAGAATAGGATTTAGAAGGAGTTTTAGCCTAGTTCCATCTGAATTAGTGAAAGGAATATTGAAGCCAACATCAAGCTTCTCTTTATCAGAACCATAGGTAACATACACTTTGGAAAGTGATAGATCTGATGCACCTGTCAGATAATTCATTGTTTTCTTCTGAATAAACACGTTAAACCCCATATCTGTCATCAACCTATTTTTCGAGGCTGTATCAGCTTTTGTGATTTCAGCTTTCAAATCGTTTAAGATCGTGAAATTTGAAATTTGGGAAAATGACTTTGTGGCGAACATCATGCAAAGCAAGGAAAAGGCAATTCTAAGAGATTTCATACGGCTAAAAGTTAGTGACTTGTGTTTTTTTATGACTCTGAGCTAATATACGGCCTATAACATCATAGTGACAATACCCAGTACTGGGTATTTTTAGGGATCCAAGGTTGAATGAACATCGTTTTTTTTGCAAAAATCAATAATATCAAACGGTCTTATTAGTAATTTCGAGAATAATAAACTATCTTTGTAATTATTTCTAACTTAAC
>CAZTJM010000349.1:0-2211 GCA_964613865.1 uncultured Limnohabitans sp.
GCTTCCCAAACTGGAAGACTTCCTAGCTTTGATTGCCTTAATCCTGCTTTTCAACTGTCCGGTGTCAGTGGGTGCGTTTCTCCTTGCTTCATTCTTGACAAGGTTTGCCCCATCCCTTACCGATTTGATGATGACTTTATCCTGTATCTCTGTTGGCAATCTCCTTAGCTTTCTTAACAGGTTTTGAGCCTGTAAATCAATGGTAGCCCGTATCATGGTCTGTTGGATTTGTATTGGGCGGTGATTTCCATAAAGTCCCTGTAGCCCAGTTCCTTTATCCCTCTTATCTGATAGGTCTTTCCCAGTTCGTCAATCAAGGCATCATTGACGCTGATATCAGAATGGTAGAAAGTCCTTACTACGATGATGTCCGATTCGATCAGTTGCCTGCCTTCGTATTGCTCCCTGTTTTGCCAATTCAGCCTACTTCCATAAAATGAAAGCAGGTGGCTGGTAGCGGTTGAAGGTTGTCCCACCCTGTCCTTGGTGTCGGCTGTTCGATAGACCTGAAACAAATGCCTAAAGTCTCCAATGTTCATGCTTACATGAATTTGACGTTTCTATAAGGTCTCAAAAGTGCATCGATGGACTTTTCCATCACCACTAGGGACTTGCCTACAATGATACTTCCCCTGTATAGGTAATGGTCACTGAGCATCAGCAAAGCAGCCTGTTTGATAGGCGTGGGCAAGTCTTCTGAGCTTTCAAATCCCTTTCGGTAGTTGATCACCAATTCGGTGTAGTCATCGGGCAATGAGTCAAAGCTGATGTATTCATCGGTGTAGGTGTAGCTGTATTCACTGGCATCTACTAGCGTTTCCCCATGCTTGATGACCACGGAGCTTACACTATAAATGGGACTGTTGGGAAAGTGTATTTCTTCGCCCAAGCCTACTTTGGAGTATAGGTAAAAGCTGTATTGGGTATCCACCAAGTCCTTGTCCAAGTGGTTTTCTATGGCCGTGGTGACCACGTCAAGCAGGGCATTTAAATAAAAATCTTCGCTGTTGTGCAGTATCCTTAGATGTGCTTTTGCTTCGTCAAGGCTTACCAAGGTCTGGTTTGATTTCTTGATCAGTTTAGCCACCATGTTGTTTGCGGTTAGTCGTTGGCTTAGGTTTGGCTGCTTTGGTTTCTTCCAGTATGACCACCTGATTGTTTTCCATGATCCTGTCCAGTCCCTGTTGGCTTACCGTCAATTCGGTACCGATAAAGTACCCCGACAGTATCCCGGTCTTTGTAATCCGTATTTTGTAAGTATTCATGTCGTTTCCTTTATGGATAATTACCTTTCCATCAATGGCATAAAAAAAGGGCGTACCGTCTGGTACACCCTTGGGGTTTCTAATACCTGTGATTAGGCTACAATGTCCTTGGATACCGCTTTGGCTTCCGCGTGTGCGTCCTTCAGATCCCAATAGGAACCAACATTAAGGACAGTCTCCCCATCAGCAGCAGCAGTGTAAGGATCTACCAAGATTTCGATGGCACCCCATCCCGCTACGATGGCACTGGAGAAGTCACCAAACACCATAGCTGATAAACCGGTACCTGTTCCTTTGGTTAAATTCGCTGGTACACGGTTGGAAGCCACATAGGAAAAGCCGTCAATCATTCCGTTTTCTAGCATAAACCTGTCAGAACCTGAAGCCTTTGGAAGTGCCTTCAATGCAGAGTAGATGTCATAGTTGATCAGGAATTTAGCCTTGTCCAAGTCGGCATCAGCCTTGGCAGCCAGTTCAATGAATTCGTTTACTTTGGCCACGGTCAAAGCAGCACCGTTGGTACCGTTCACTACAGCCTGAATAGTGCTGTCCGCAAGCAGGTATTCCAGATACTTTTCATCGATGGACTTCTGGATAGACTTTTCAATCTCCTTTCTCAGGTAGGTTTCCACGCTTCCGGAAGTCTGGATAAGCAACTGATTTGATACAAACATTCTAGTGGCCAGTCTGTTGGGAGTAAGGTTGATGGCACCTATGTTGTGGTCAGTCTTGGCCACGGTACCGTTTTCAGTCACCCAACTGGATACCACAGAAGCACCTTTTGGCATCTTCACATTGCCTGTCAATCCTAGCATCTTGGAAGCACCCAACTTGTTAAGCAATGATCCTTCAAACAGTGATTCGATGATACCCGTGGTTTGTGTTGCCACAGTTTCACCACCCTTGGCACCTGAATCACCTGTTACAGAAAAGTCACGCAAGTAGT
>CAZTJM010000350.1:0-2198 GCA_964613865.1 uncultured Limnohabitans sp.
TTTAGCGATCAGCTAAAGGCAGCCAGCCCTCAAAGTAAAGTGTTTGGGATTGCACTTAAGGACAGGGGGGCTATTTTACCGGTAGGCTTTACCGCTGATGCGGCTTATTGGTTTGACGGTTCCACCGGCGATTTTATTACCAGCAGTTATTATATGGACAAGCTACCCTCCTACATGGATGCCTTTAACGGGCAGAAGCTGGTGGACAAGTATTTATCAAATCCTTGGGAGACCATTTTACCACAATCAGAATACCTGGCAGCTGACTTGGACAACATGCCATTTGAAGGAAAACTCAAAGGCGAGGAATCTCCTGTTTTCCCGCATAAACTGCCGGAACTGAAGGCAGCGAATGGCCCTGGTCTGATACGTCAGACCCCATTCGGAAATACCATTACGTTTGATCTGGCAAAGTCCATCATAGGGAATGAGGATCTTGGAGCAGACGCAGCAACAGATTTTCTGAGTGTAAGCTTATCCTCCCCTGATTATATCGGGCACCTTTTTGGTCCCAATTCTCTGGAAGTGGAAGACACTTACGTGAGACTGGACAGGGATTTCGCCGATTTTATCAGTTTTCTGGAGGAAAAAGTAGGAAAAGGTAATTTTTTGCTCTTCATCACCTCAGATCATGGTGTCAGTGACATCACGGGACTTTCCGGCACAAATGCGGAATATTTACAAACAGAAAAACTTGACAGCCTAATACGGGCAGAATCCAAGCTGAAATTTGGGCTGGATCTGATAGAAAAAATCACCAATGACCAGATCTACCTCAACATGGAAAAGTTAGAAGTAGAAGACCTTGAGAGGAATAGTATAGAGGATTTTCTTGCGAATGTACTATTACGACAGGAAGGGATTACTGGGGTGATATTGCCCAATCAGCGGCGCTGCCTTACTGACAGTGATATCTGTGAAAGAGCTTATAACGGAAAAGATCCCAAAAGAAGCGGGGATATATTCTTTGTGAAAACCCCGGGTTGGCTGGATGACTATAATGCCTCCGGAGGTACTACGCATGGAAGCCCTTTCCCGTATGACACCCACGTGCCCCTGATCTGGTATGGCGGCGGAATAATGTCGGGTATCAGCCATCAGTTGACCCATGTCCGGGATATTGCACCCACGCTGTCAAGTCTTATGGGGATCAGCTATCCCAATGGAGCCACTGGCCACCCGATAGAGGGGCTGCTTGATGGTTTTTTTGCTCAATAGTTTCTGGTTCAAACAATATAATAATTGATTTAGATAAAGATGGAACATAAAAAAGCAATGGATAACAAACCTTTGAAAACCGAGAAAAAGCTGGGGTTTCTGGATAAGAACCTTACCTGGTGGATTTTTATTGCCATGGGCGTAGGGGTAGGGGTAGGGTATCTATTCCCCTCCAGCTCTGAGTTTATCAATTCCTTTAGCTCAGGAAGTACAAACATACCCATAGCCATCGGCCTGATCCTGATGATGTATCCGCCCTTGGCGAAGGTCGATTATAAGTTGTTGCCGAAGGTTTTCAAGAATGTAAGGATCCTAAGTATTTCCCTGATCCTGAACTGGATCATCGGTCCGGTATTGATGTTTGCACTCGCCCTGATTTTCTTACAGGATTATCCTGAATACATGGTAGGACTGATCCTGATCGGATTGGCGCGATGTATCGCCATGGTATTGGTATGGAACGATCTGGCAGATGGAAGCAGCGAATATGGAGCCGGATTGGTGGCGCTGAACAGTATTTTTCAGGTATTTCTGTACAGCTTTTATGCCTGGCTGTTTATCACCGTGCTCCCTCCTTATTTCGGATTTGAAGGAGCTATAGTGGATATTTCCATAGGCACCATTGCCGAGAGTGTTGCTATTTATCTCGGGATTCCATTTCTGGCTGGCATTCTCAGCAGAGTGATCCTAGTGAGGCTCAAAGGAGAAGATTGGTATAAGAATGTCTTTATTCCGACAATTTCTCCCATGACACTCATTGCCTTGCTGTTCACCATTGTGGTGATGTTCTCGCTCAAAGGCGACCTGATCGTAGAGATCCCGATGGATGTGGTGCGTATAGCCGTTCCGCTTCTGATTTATTTCACTTTGATGTTTATCATCGGGTTTTTCTTCAGCAAAGCCATGGGGGCCAGTTATGATAAAAATGCCGCTATCTCGTTCACTGCCGCAGGAAACAACTTTGAAATGGCAATTGCGGT
>CAZTJM010000351.1:0-2197 GCA_964613865.1 uncultured Limnohabitans sp.
CTAATCGATATTTGAATTTTGATATGTGTGCGTTCTCTTTAAATCGGTCAGGATAACGTGCAAGGTCCTTCTTCCAATCTTTGTAATGCATATCATCGTAGGCACGTTTCATGTTCTCGATAAACTCTTTGGCCAGCCATTCATGCTCCAACTTAATCATGCCTGTATTAAATACAAACTTGATATAGTCTAAATGCGGTCTGACCTTGCCTTCGAACTGTCGCCAAGACTTCATGTCAACTCCCGACTGCTCTATGACCTTAATTGCTTTTTCGGTTTCTTTTTCCGCAGTGATTATCAGCTTTTGGTTTTCCGGCCTTTCCCAAAAAGCTACATCTCGGATATATGTGTCTTGGGCTGTTGCAATTACTTCCAATAGCAGATCCCGAATGTGAAAAAGCTCAAAATCGTTGATTACGTTGAGAATTTCATGATGGATCTTTGGTGGAATTACCAACCTAACATATTTGTGTTGAGGTTGATAACCTTCAACAAAAGCACGCTCTTCGAATACTTCTTTAAAAAACTCTACCCGCAATGCAAGTTGCCAATTACTGTACCTAATATGGAAATCCCACTGAGGTTTCTCTGGCGACTTATATAATTCTACTTCTACGCATTCAATCCTTTCTTCGCCTTCCATAATAGCACCTTCTTGGTACAGCATATCTTCACTGTATTCAAAATGGTGTTGGTATTTTTCAGAATAGAATTGCCAATCATAAGTAAATCTGTTTCTCTGGAATTTAGCCCAATCGAATTTAGGCAAGCCATCCTTTGATCCTTCATTTTCTTTAACTTCAGTCATAAGATAAGTATTAAAAATCCATCTTGATTGATTATTTCACTTAAACTGACCCATGTGTTTCGCTCTAAACTGACCCACCCCCTTACCGGTGGATCTGATGGCTAAATTAGGGATGGATTTTTATTTCTGGTGTCTGAGGGATTTTCCTTTCAGTTCTATTTTTTGGGAGTTGGTCAGTAGTCGGTCCAGAATGGCATCTGCCAGTGTGGGGTCACCGATGTAGGCATGCCATTGCGCCACCGGGATCTGGGAAGAGATCAGAGTCGCCTTTCGCTGATAACGGTCCTCCGGAATCTGGAGTAAGGCCATTCGGGTGTCCGCGTTGAGAGGCTGCAGGCCAAAGTCATCCAGAATAAGTAAATGGGTTTTTTCAATCTGATTGAGCAGTTTGACGAAGGTTCCGTCCAGTTTGGCCAGGGTGATTTTTTCAATAAACCGATTCATGTTCAGATAGCTTGTTTTATAGCCATACAAACACGCTTGGTGTCCCAGAGCGCAGGCCAAAAAGCTTTTGCCACATCCGGTGGCGCCTGTGATCAGCAGGTTTTGGGCACGTTTGACCCAGGAGCAGTCAGCCAACAGACTGATCTGTTCGGCGGTAAGGTTTCTTTCCGGGGAGCAACTGATCTCTTCCAGTTGGGCAGCATACCGGAGCTTGCTCAGCCTGAGATGCATCTGGGTACGTTTGTGATGTTTCTGGTCGACCTCCTGCTGGACCAGCTGTGCGATGAGTTGATGAGGCTGTGGCTGGCTGTTGACCGGCAGGTCCAGGATTGCTTCGTAGCCGCTGGCCATGCCATGGAGCTTGAGGTCACGGAGTTGCTGGAGGGTAGCTTGTGTGTTCATGTATTGTTTGTTTTGGGGTTAGAAGAGTTCTTTAGGGCCTCGAATATTGTCATGGGAAGGGGTTTTGAAAGCCGATTCACCGGCGGTGTCTTTTTTGTCCATATTGTTTTGGAGGATGTTGTTCAGGATTCCGTAATTGACTCTGGGAGCTTCGCTGAGCAGGGTACAGGCTTTTTCCAGCCGGTCTTTTCCGTATTTGCCAGCCAGCCGAAGCGCCCCAAGACAGGAACTGAAGGTCTGTTCGGGAAAGACTTTGGACTCCAGCATTTTCCCGATTGCAGCCTGGGTATAGGGTCCGATGGATGCGGCCTGGGACAGAAAATATTCCCCGTCCCATCCTTTCTGCTGGTGGATGGCCCGGTGGTTTTCCGGCATGTGTGCCGCAAGGGTGCTGTAGCCATACCTGCGCCGGTCTCGGGTGTGTAACGCGATCCGCCTGTGATCGGCATAGATCTCCACGTGGCTCTGGGTATAGCTGATTTTGACCTGTTTGCCCACCTGATCGTAGGGAACACTGTACAGGTGACAATCCTCGCCCAGCTG
>CAZTJM010000352.1:0-2196 GCA_964613865.1 uncultured Limnohabitans sp.
AATCGCAACAACAGAGTGTTCCTGTAAATTGTGACCTTCACCCGGAATGTAAGCGTTCACCTCTTTTCCGTTCGTCAATCTTACCCTAGCCACCTTTCTCATCGCAGAGTTTGGCTTCTTAGGGGTCGTAGTATATACCCTGGTACAAACACCCCTACGCTGTGGACACGCGTCCAAAGCCCGAGATTTCGATTTGATTTCCAGTGTATTTCTACCTTTTCTTACTAGCTGTTGAATAGTAGGCATTAACTGATAAAATTTAGTTTTCCTGTAAACTGTTAAATTTTGGACTGCAAAGGTAAAGAAAGTAATAAGAGTAACAAAATTAAGCAGTTATATTTTTGTTACGCCTCCCCAGGCGTACCGGATGAAATAGGGAATGAGGGAGCGCCTCCTCCCTGTTGGATCTTTCCGAAGGCAGCCTCGTACTTTTCGATGTTTTCTTTCAAAGCGGAAAGGAGCCTTTTTGCATGGTCAGGAGTCACGATGATCCTAGATTTCACTTTTGCCTTTGGCACGCCCGGCATCAATCGGATGAAATCGATCACAAACTCGGAATTGGAATGGGCTATCATCGCTAAGTTGGAATAGATACCTTTCGCTACTTCTTCGGAAAGCTCCACATTGATCTGCTGATCTTGTCTTTTGTTGCACTAAACCTGCGGTAGTTTTTGCAACAAAACAGCCCGAAAGAGGTAAATTTTTGATTCATTCTTAACCGTTTTCAATCATGAAAAAAAAGAAAACCTCCTCCAGGCCGCCTGCTCCAAGATAGCGGGATTTGCTGAACTACTGGCCAAGTTCGAACAGAAAGTTGTCGTGGCAGGCAAGAGCAAAAGCACCCTGTCCAACTATGCCCGGCACCTGGCCAAGCTGGCCCTCCACTTCAACGAACTGCCCACCGAAGTGGACCCCGACCGGGTCAACGACTACCTCCATCTGGTCAAGCTCGGCCACAACACCCCTTCGGATTCCTACTTCAAGTTCACCGTCTACGCCCTGCGCTTCGCCTACCGCATCGAGGGCATGAAGGACAAGCGCATCGAGCTGCCCACCATCAGGCGGAGCAAAAAGCTCCCCGTCGTGCTCAGCCAAGAGGAGGTGCGGAGGCTCCTGAAAGCCCCCAGCCTGCTCAAGCACCGCATCCTGATCGGTCTGCTGTACGGCTGCGGATTGCGCTGCTTCGAGGTCCGGAATCTTAGGATTGCCGATCTGGACTTTGATCGAAAGATGCTCCATGTGAAGGATGGCAAGGGCAAAAAAGACCGCTACGTCCCCTTGGCGGACATCCTGATCCGGGGCATCAAGGCCTATCTGGAAGCCGAGCAACCAAACGAATGGCTCTTCAACAGCGCCGATCGGGAGATCCGCGGCCGAGCCGGAGGGGACTTCGATTCCCGCTATTCCCAGCGGGGCATCCAATGGGCGGTGAACGAAGCCAAGAAGAAAGCAGGCATTCTCAAACCGATGAACGTGCATACGCTCAGGCACACCTTTGCCACCCATTTGCTGGAAGAGGGGCTCGACATCCTGACCATCAAAGACCTGCTCGGCCACGAGTCCATCGATACCACCATGATCTACCTCCATGTGGCCCAGACCGACAAGTGCCGTGCCTTCAGTCCACTGGATCGGTTGTATTTGTCCCGTCGGTGAGAGCCACCTTCGAAGTGGCCCAGTTGCTCCGCCAGCACTGGACCGAGGTGGAAAACCACCCCCAGATCAACCGCTGGCAGCTGCGGACGCTGTCGGCGATCAAGCGTTGCCGGACTTCAGATCTGGGTGGACACATCGATGCCTGCACCGACTGCGGGACTACCCGGATCAGCTACAACAGTTGCCGGAACAGACATTGTCCCAAGTGTCAGGGTAAGAACCGGGAGGAATGGCTCGCCAAGCGGGAGGCCGAACTGCTTCCCGTACCCTACTTCCATGTCGTGTTCACCCTGCCCGACACCCTGAATCAACTGGCCATGTACCAGCCCAAGGCCGTCTATGACACTCTGTTTGAAGCAGCCTGGCAGACGGTCCGTTGCTTTGCCAAGGATCCGAAGCATCTGGGAGCTAGGGCCGGGATGATTGCTATTCTCCACACTTGGGGACAGCAGTTGTCCCTTCATCCTCATCTGCACTGCATTGTGCCGGGAGGCGGACTGACTAAGCACCAAAACTGGAAGACTGCCAAAACCCAAGGCA
>CAZTJM010000353.1:0-2192 GCA_964613865.1 uncultured Limnohabitans sp.
TTCGCAAAGTCTTTTGCCCCATTCGTAGGCTTTGTCCCGGTGAACGATGGCAGATAAGGCATCTACCGCCTCGCCATTCAACATGATGTCAAGTCGCACCATGTGGGACTGCTGGAAGCCTTTCAATTCGTAATCCAGCGATGCGTATCCTCGGGAGATGGTCTTCAGCCTGTCGAAAAAGTCAAAGACAATCTCAGCCAAAGGCATGTCAAACTGCAACTCCACCCGCTCGGAAGTCAGGTAAACTTGGTTTTTGATCTGTCCGCGCTTGTCCATGCACAGCTGTATGACAGGACCAACGTATTCGGATGCGGTGATAATCGAGGCTTTGACAAAAGGCTCCTCGATGTGCTTGAATCGCGTCGGATCCGGCATGTCGGAGGGAGCGTTGATGACCTGATACTCGTCGTTGGTCATCAGAGCCCGAAACTGAACTGATGGAACGGTAGTGATCACCGTCATGTCGAACTCCCGCTCCAAACGCTCCTGTACGATCTCCATATGCAGCATGCCTAGGAACCCGCAACGGAAACCAAAACCCAATGCGGCGGAAGTTTCCGGTTCCCACACGAGTGAGGCATCATTCAATTGGAGTTTCTCCATTGACGCGCGCAACTCTTCAAATTCTGTGGTATCCACCGGATAAATTCCCGCGAACACCATTGGCTTGACGTTTTCAAAACCTTTGATCGCCTCAGCGCAGGGGTTTTTCACGTGCGTAATCGTATCACCCACTGCCACTTCTTTGGCCACTTTGATCCCAGAGATCAGATAGCCTACGTTACCGGCGCTCATGGTCTGTTGCGGAATCTGATTGATCCCCAAGATGCCGATTTCGTCTGCGTAATATTCCTTTCTTGTATTGACGAATTTGATTTTGTCGCCTTTGTTGATCGTGCCGTTGAAAATTCGGAAGATTACCTCCACACCACGGAAGGAGTTGAATTGAGAATCGAAAATCATCGCCTGCAGCGGGGCGGCGGGATCGCCTTTTGGCGGGGGGATGTTTTCGATCACCTTCGCCAAAATATCCTCTATTCCAATTCCTTCCTTGCCCGAAGCCAAGACGATGTCCTCGCGGTCGCAGCCCAGCAGGTCGATCACCTCATCAGCCACCACCTCGGGATCCGCCCCAGGAAGGTCAATCTTGTTCAAAACCGGAATGATCTCCAAGTCATGGTTCAGCGCCAAATACAGGTTGGAAATAGTCTGGGCTTCCACGCCTTGTGAAGCATCGACGATCAAAAGCGCACCTTCGCAGGCCGCGATCGAGCGGGAAACCTCATAGGAAAAATCGACATGTCCCGGGGTGTCTATCAGGTTGAGAATATACTCTTCGCCCTTGTAGTTGTATTTCATCTGGATCGCGTGCGACTTGATCGTGATGCCCCTCTCACGCTCCAAATCCATGTCGTCCAACAACTGATTTTGCATTTCGCGGTCTGAGACCGTGTTGGTAGTCTGCAACAACCTATCCGCCAATGTACTCTTCCCATGGTCGATATGGGCGATGATACAGAAATTTCTGATGTTCTTCATAAGCATTCGTGGCGCAAAAGTAGTAAAAAATACAGGATCATCAGAAGCTATTTTGGCGTGGCCGGGGGTATTTCGTGCTTCGCAGGAAGGCGCGATCTGCAGATCCCAATCTGCGTATTCCCAGGCATTTCAATCGTAGGTGAGCCGTGGTTTCTAAGTCAATCCACAACAAAGGCCGAAAATTCGTTTCCCTAAGTCCATCATCGCCTTAACTTTGCGCAGCCAAATCCCACAGAAATGAAATCCGTCGCTGATCGCAAAAAGACCCAAAATATAGGCGAGTACCTGATTTACATGTACCAAATGGAAGACCTGATTCGCTCTTATCGTGGAAATATGGACGAAATTCTTCAATACGTGGTGTCGCACTATCCGGTTTCGGATGAGGAAAAAACCGAGATCACTGCATGGCTGGAATCCATTTTGGAAAAGATGAAAAACCAGGAGATATTGGAAAAAGGACACCTCAAGGAGCTCAATGATCTGGTGGAAAATCTGGCGAATCTACACTGGAAGCTACTCAAGACTGACCGGGCCTACTTTGACACCTATAATAAAGCAAAGCCATTTATCCTGGATGCCATCATGGAAGCCAACGGGGTAGACCCTGGGAATGAGATACAGATTTGCCTGAATGGCGTGTACGGGCTTTT
>CAZTJM010000354.1:0-2173 GCA_964613865.1 uncultured Limnohabitans sp.
CTTCTACCTCTACGGTATAGGATTTGTTGTTGATCGCTTTCTCGAAAAGCTCCTTTACAGATTTGCTTTGCTCCTCGGTCAGGAGATTCGCATAGGTATCGTCTTTCTGGATCAGCTTCTCGACCACGTCGGCATCCACGCGCTTGAGTTGGGTTTTCTCCAACTTGGTCTCAATATGCTGAATAAAATGGCTGTCAATAGGAGAATCAAGTACCAAGACATCGTAGTCCTTCTTGTTCGCCGACTCGATAAAGCTGTCCTGCTTGTTGAGATCGGTTGAATAAAGGAAAACGGTTGTGTCGTTTTTGTCGGTTTGGATCGCCTTCACCTTTTCGCGGTATTCGTCCAGGGTAAAGAACTCGCCCTTAGTGTTTTTCAGCAGGGTAAAATCCTTTCCTTTCTCGTAAAATTTATCCTCGGAGATCATGCCGTACTTCACGAAGAGGCCGATATCGCTCCACTTCTCCTCGTAGGCTTTTCGGTCTTTTTTGAACAGTTCGGCAAGCTTGTCCGCCACCTTTTTGGTGATGTAGTTGTTGATCTTCTTCACGTTGCCGTCAGCTTGCAGGAAGCTTCGGGATACGTTCAGCGGAATGTCCGGGGAGTCGATCACGCCGTGCAGCAGCATGAGGAACTCCGGCACGATGTCCTTCACCTCGTCGGTGATGAAGACCTGACGGCTAAAAAGTTTGATCTTGTTGCGCTGAAGCTCGAACTCGTTTTTCACTTTCGGGAAGTAGAGTACACCAGTCAAGTTGAAAGGATAGTCCACATTCAGGTGAATCCAAAACAAGGGATCCTCGCTCATCGGATAGAGCTCCTTGTAAAACTTCAAGTAATCCTCGTCTTTCAAATCGTTTGGCGACTTGGTCCAGATCGGAGCAGTCGTGTTGATGATGTTGTCCACCTCGACGGACTTCCACTTTTTCTCGCCCTTGTCGTCCACGCCGTCTTCCACAGACTCGGACTTGGTGCCAAACTTGATCGGAACAGGCAGAAATTTGGCGTATTTGTCCAGTATGCCTTGAAGCTTCCACTTGTCTAGAAACTCTTCAGAATCCTCGTTGATATGGAGGATGATGTCCGTACCGCGGGTCTTTTTCTTACCCTTTTTGATCTCAAACTCAGTACTACCGTCGCAGGTCCAGATGGCTGGCTCGGCTCCCTCCTGATAGGAAAGCGTGTGGATTTCCACGTTTTTGGCCACCATGAAAGCAGAGTAGAAGCCCAAACCAAACTTACCGATGATCTCATTGGCGTCTTTGGCATCCTTGAATTTCTCCACAAACTCCGTCGCGCCGGAGAAGGCAATCTGGTTAATGTACTTTTTGATCTCTTCGGCGGTCATCCCGAGCCCTTTGTCGGAGATGGTGATGGTCTTCTTTTTCTCATCAAAAGAAACTTCCACGGTCAAGTCGCCCAACTCGCCCTTGTACTGGCCCAGCGTCGCCAGACGCTTGATCTTCTGCGTGGCGTCGACGGCGTTGGATACAAGCTCGCGAAGGAAGATCTCGTGATCAGAATAGAGAAACTTCTTGATGATAGGGAAAATATTCTCGGTATGGATCGAGATGGTACCTTTTTCCTGCATGGTTATGAATCAGTTTAAATGGTTACAGATTTTTTACAAAAGGGGATTAACAATGCCCGTTCCACTCAGGAAAACGTGACAAGATGGCATTTTTCAGCTGGCAGTAAGCAGTCTCCGTTGGCAGTATTGAAAAGTCAGATGGATAAAGTCAGAAAGCTGAAAAAATTACAATGACAGATTTTGGAAGGCCAATGAATCAAACATTTCATAAAAGAAACCCCTAAAATTTCCAGACCTTCTCAATGTCTTATTGTCCTGGTGGCTGATAGGAAAACTCCAAAGGATCCGGAAAATTAAAATCAAAGCCTGTCGCGCGGATTTTCTCGGAGGAAATCAGCCGATCTTTGCCTTCCGGTTCATTCTGGTAGCTGGCAGGAGGAGCCATGCCGGTCTCTTGGGACAGTTTCTCATAAATATCGCGGCGTAGGGGATGCTGAGGTGCCACTCCGTTGAACGTCTCGTTCCAAAGGCCCTTTTCTACAATCCAAGCCAGCATCCGGGCGGCATCCTGACGATGGATAAAGTTCACCCGCGTATGTCCTGCCACATTTTCCTTCCCGGTAAAATACCGCAGCGGAATCC
>CAZTJM010000355.1:0-2151 GCA_964613865.1 uncultured Limnohabitans sp.
TATCGTTGATTTTCTCGTAGGCGGCATCTTCAATCGAGTCGAACAAGACGACTTGGCGCTCGACATATTGAATCATCTCAAAGAGAAAGTCGAACCGCTTCTTTTCGTTTTCCCCCGGCATCATCTCCTCAAAAAAACCGTCGATGATCTCCCGGGGAGACTTGCCGGAAGCGTAACCTCGTTCACAAGCCTTGCCCAAAAATGGTAAAAGCGTGCCCGTGACATAGATATCGTCAAAAGGCAAGTCTAAAAAAAGGCTGTTGTAGATGGTAAATCGCTTGGCGACTTGAGTGTCATAGATAGGGTACATTCAGGGTCGGATTTAATAGGTCAGGCAAATTAATAAAATTTCCATTTTTTAGAACAAAATTTAGATTTTCTACAAGTTTCCAACCGACATTTTTTCAAAATGACAGATTTTATTCCGGTTTTTGAGAAAAAAGGAAAAATAATCACTTAACACCTAATTGGCGACCATTGTTTGCCATCTAGATTCCCTATAAGTTTTTGGTATGCTTCTGATTGTCCAGTTCTCCTCCAATCTGATTCATCACGGCGATGGTTTTATTGAGGCTAATCACATTGTCCGGCTGCAGATCTTTGATTGCGTTATAGAAAACCTGGGTTAGAGGCTTTCTGTTTTCCCCTTTTATTTTCTTCTTCAAATTACGCTTTTCCAATGCGAGTCTTGCCCTTTCAATACCCAGCTCAGCGAGCTTGGACGAATTGTCCACCTGTTTTCCGCCGTATTTTTCCGTGCTTTTTTTCGTTCGGGTTTCCGACAATACTTTGTCGATCGTGACATCCTTTTGAAGTGACCCACTTAATGTTTCGATTTGTTCGTCGGTTGAAGATATTTCACTCTCGGTCTGTACCAGATCTTCTTCGGGCTTGGTCAAATGAGCTTTGATCTGAGCCAATTCTTTGCCGGGTTCTACTCCTTTCAACTTTTCACCTACCTCTGTTACGCCGGTTGGCTTGAAGGCAAGTACCCCACTGGTATGCCAGTACCACGATTTAGCACAGACAGCTTGGATGGCAGTGACCAATTCTTTCTGTTTTTTGCCAATTTCAGGCGACACCTGCTCGACTTCAGATGAGCTTCCAAAAATCCCCTCAAGGATTTTTTTGCCACCCTCGAAGACCGAATCGATGACTTTCCCAATATTGGATAGAAGGGAAGTAGTGCCGTTGCGAATTAGATTGGCTAGCTTGAGATTTTCATAGGCAATTGAGCAGGTCTCCACGGCACCCGCCATTTGTTCTTTGTTGGCTGTAAAAAGACCTGGGTTGTTAATCATCGCGCTTGGCTTCTGTAAACTCGGATCCAATGCATCTTCCAGAGCTTCTAACTCCGCCTTATACCGAGCTTGTACATTTTTGGTTAAGATGGTCTCTTTCAGAAATGCAAACTCCAATTTGGCGACTTTAAAGGGAACCCTTTGTTCTTCAAACTTTGATATAAATTCATGTTCGTCCCTAAATTCACCGACTTTCATGCCCACTTCAGAGCCGATCTTTCCCGCCAGCTCTTTAGCCCCTTCTTCAAATTTCTCGATTTTATCCTTGATCTCCTTATATCCTTTGTAGGTATCGTAGAGCGTTTCAAGATCCTGCGATGTAATATCTAACTCAAACCTCTCCTGTTTACTAGTTTGCTTTTTGGGCTCTTGTTGTGGTGCCGTGCTTTGTTCTTCTTCTTCTTTGCCGCCAGAACTGCCACCAAACCACCCAGAAAAAATGCTGGTACTTTCCTTCAGCATTTCCGCCTTTTGCTCTGGCTCGAGCGCTGCCCACCAACGTTTCAGTCCCTCCTTAACAATTTTCTCCTTGATTGAAGGCTTCTGATTCTCTTTGCTACCTAGAAGCTTTTCTTTTCCCTTCTTGACTGCTTGCTTCCCAAGGTCTTTCCCTTTGTCTCCATAAGTTTTTTCCCAGTCGTTTCCGTTCGCAGCCAGTGTGCCCAATATCGCCAACACACGCTTCACCAGGACATCCATTCTGCTATCAGTCATATCCGTATCCTCATTTCTCTGTACTACTTGTGAGGTCATTGGGGTTTGCTGCGGGACGATTCCCTTTTCCCTTCGCTGCAAAGCCTTCGCACCCATGACATCCGCCTCATTCTCCAAGCCCGCATCGTCGTTGATA
>CAZTJM010000356.1:0-2126 GCA_964613865.1 uncultured Limnohabitans sp.
TCGATTTCGATCAATTTGACCACGATTTCTTCGCCAGGCTCAAGCACTCCTTCCATGCTTTCCAGTCGCTCCCACTTGATTTCGGAGATATGGAGTAAACCATCTTTACCGGGCATAAATTCCACAAAGGCGCCAAAAGGCTGGATGTTTTTTACTTTTCCGGTGTAGGTCTCGCCGATTTCAGGCTGAGCAACGATCGCCTTGATACGCTTGATCGCAGCGTCCATGTTCGCTTGGTTAGCAGAGAACACGTTGATTTTACCCTGGTTGTCGATCTCTTCGATCACGATGGTAGTCGCGGTGTCCTTCTGGATCTCCTGAATTACTTTTCCGCCTGGTCCGATCACGGCTCCGATCAATTCCTTAGGAATCCACATCATGAATGAACGTGGAGTATGAGGCTTAAGATCCGGCTTAGGCGCAGCCAAAGTCTTGGAAATCTCATTGAGAATGTGTAGACGGCCTTCCTTCGCTTGGTACAATGCTTCCTTCAGAACTGAGTAATCCAGTCCTTCGACCTTCAAGTCCATCTGGCAAGCGGTGATGCCCTTTTCTGTGCCTGTAACCTTGAAGTCCATGTCACCCAAGTGATCTTCATCTCCAAGGATGTCGGAGAGAATCGCATATTTACCAGTCTTGGCATCAGAGATCATTCCCATCGCAATACCGGTAACAGGTGCCTTGATCGGAATACCAGCATCCATCAACGCCAAAGAACCGGCGCAAACAGTTGCCATCGAGGATGAACCGTTGGATTCCAGAATATCCGAAACGATTCGGATGGTGTAGGGGTTTTCGTTTTCTGCTGGAAGAACTTTCTTCAGAGCTCTCATGGCCAAATTGCCGTGCCCTACTTCCCTTCTACCCGGTCCTCTGTTTGGCTTTACCTCGCCAGTGGAAAATCCCGGGAAGTTGTAATGCAGGAAAAATTTATTGTATCCGGAAATAACAGCTCCGTCGACCATCTGCTCGTCCATCTTGGTACCCAGGGTACAGGTGGTCACAGATTGGGTCTCTCCTCTAGTAAAAACCGCCGAACCATGTGCCGAAGGAAGGTAATCCACCACAGACCAGATCGGTCTGATTTCATTTAGTGCTCTCCCATCCAATCTTTTCTTGGTTTCAAGAGTCAAGTTACGGGCGGCTTCCTTGTGGATTTTATGAAAATATGGCCCAATCAGGCTTGCTTCAAATTCATGCTCCTCGCCCAGGCTCTCAACAAATGCATCTTTGATTTCCTTGATCGCTGCAGAACGCTCCGTTTTGTTTGGACTTTGTTTGCTGACGGAAGCAAAAAGCTTGTCGTAAAGCTCAGCTTTCATCTTGTCATACAACGCGGGATCGGACTTTTCGTGATAATACTCTCGCTTCTTTTCCTTACCAACCATTTGGGTCAGCTCTACCTGCGCCTGGCAATGACGCTTAATTTCTTCATGGGCATATTGCAATGCCTCTACCATTTCATCTTCCTGGATCTCAGACGCTTCGCCTTCCACCATCAAGATGTACTCAAGAGAACCTGCCACGATAAACTCCAAAGAGGCTTTCTCAAGCTGGGATGGAGTTGGGTTGATTACTAGCGCACCGTCAATTTTCGCGACGCGAACTTCTGAAATTGGACCGTTAAAAGGAATATCCGATACGGCCAAAGCCGCAGAGGCGGCAAGCCCCGCTAGGCTGTCCGGAAGCACTTCGCTGTCGGCGGACATCAAAGTGATGGCTACCTGCGTGTCAGCATGATAGTCATCCGGAAATATCGGACGGATTGCTCGGTCCACAATACGGCTGATCAAAATTTCGTAGTCGGACAATCTGCCCTCTCTTTTCAAAAATCCTCCGGGGATTTTACCGGAAGAAGCAAATTTCTCCTGATAGTCTACTGATAATGGCAAAAAGTCAACTCCTTCCAAAGCGTCTTTCTTGGCAACCACAGTGGCCAACAGCATCGCTTTTCCCATCCGCACTACTACAGAACCGTCAGCCTGTTTGGCAAGGGCTCCAGTTTCGATAGTGATTTCTCTGCCATCCTGTAGTTGGATGGTCTTCGTGATCAAATTTGGTAACATAAATTGTTGTTAGTATAATTTTCTTCGGTTTGAAAAATAAAGGCATCTAGCTTAAAAAGA
>CAZTJM010000357.1:0-2120 GCA_964613865.1 uncultured Limnohabitans sp.
GCCAAACGCACAAAAACGAATCCTTTCCTACTGATTTTTTTCAGACAAACAGATGCCATACTGTTGAAGCCTCTATTGAAGTGGCAGGAGAATCCATGAAGAAAGTAGATTTTGAGAGTCTTATTCTGTTTGAAAACGCGGATTACCTGGTAATCAACAAGCCGCCGTACCTGTCAAGCTTAGACGACCGGCACGAGGCGCAGAACATCCTAGACCTAGCCAAGGCACACACCACCGATTCTCAACTGTGCCATAGATTGGATAAGGAAACTTCGGGATGTCTGGTGATTGCCAAGAATCCAGAGGCCTACCGGCACTTGGCCATCCAGTTTGAAAACCGAAAAGTGGACAAAGGCTACCATGCCGTCGTCGAGGGGATCAAGGACTTTGACCATCAGTTGGTCGACCGCAACCTCGCAGCCAGCAACAAGGGAATCGCCAAAGTCAGCAAAGACGGAAAGCCTGCCCAGACGATCTTCCATACCTTGAAGACCTATTGGGCGCATACCCTGGTCGAATGCAAGCCGATCACTGGTCGACTGCACCAGATCCGAGTGCACTTGGCTTACCTCAAGTCGCCGATATGCGGTGACACGCTTTATGGCGGCAAGCCTTTGTACCTTTCATCGCTCAAGCGCCGCTTCAATCTCAAAAAAGACACGGAAGAGTTACCGATCATGCAGCGGGTCTCTTTGCATGCGTATTCGATCATCTTTGAAGGACTGGACGGCAACCCAATCAAAGTGGACGCCCCCTATCCCAAGGATTTTCAGGTATTGGTTCACCAATTGGAGAAAAATGCCTAAAGCGCTAACAAAGGCATGCAAACCAAATTTCAGCGAAAGAAAAATCGCCTAAGCCTATGAAAATTAGGAGTTAGTATCTGAAATAGTTTGCATGAAAAATAAAATACTTCTATCTTTGTGTCCCTTTTTGGGGTCGATAAATAAATAACAAGCTAAAAATTAAACAGTTACACAGTGGATACTCTGAGCTATAAAACCATCTCAGCCAATTCTTCCACAGTAGAAAAGCAGTGGGTGGTAGTGGATGCCCAAGCTGCGATTCTCGGACGATTGGCGAGTGAGGTAGCAAAAATCTTGAGAGGAAAGACGAAGCCAAGCTTCACTCCTAACGTGGATTGTGGTGACAACGTCATCGTAATCAACGCAGACAAAGTCAGACTGACAGGTGACAAGTGGAACGCCAAAGTATATGTGCGCCACACCGGTTACCCAGGTGGACAGCGAATCTCTACCCCAAAACTGTTGAAGCAGAAGTCTTCAGCGATTTTGGTTGAGAAGGCTGTAAGAGGCATGTTGCCTAAAAACAGATTGGGAAGCAAGTTGTACGGTAACCTGTACGTGTATGAAGGTGCTGAGCATCCTCACGCGGCACAGCAGCCAAAAGCCATCACTCTTTAATCGTCTAAATCATGGAAATGATCAACAAAATCGGTAGAAGAAAGACCTCTGTAGCCCGTATCTACATGGCTCCAGGAAGTGGCAAGATCACCGTCAACAACCAAGCAATCGAAGTTTACTTCCCCTTTGACCTTCACCAGATCGTAGTGAAGCAGCCACTTGCCCTAGTAGGCGTGGAAGGCAACTACGACGTGAACATCAATGTAGACGGCGGTGGGATCAAAGGACAGGCTGAAGCAGCCCGTATGGCGATCTCCAGAGCGCTTTGCGAGTTTGATGCTGAGCACAGACCAGCTCTGAAAAAAGAAGGTTTCCTTACCCGTGACCCGAGAATGGTCGAGCGTAAGAAGCCAGGACGTAGAAAAGCAAGAAGAAGATTCCAGTTCTCCAAACGTTAATCGGAATTCACTTCAATCCATAGAAAACAATTTCATTCATGTCAAAAATCGAATACAAAGACTTACTGGATGCTGGTGTCCACTTTGGACACTTAACGAGAAAGTGGGATCCGAGAATGGCTCCATACATCTTCATGGAGAAGAACGGTATCCACATTATCGACCTCAACAAAACGCTTGCTTGCCTCGACGAAGCATCCAACGCAATCAAGCAAATCGTACGCTCCGGCAAAAAAGTGATGTTTGTCGCTACGAAAAAACAAGCCAAGGACCTGGTAGCTTCCGAAGCTCAGCGTCT
>CAZTJM010000358.1:0-2117 GCA_964613865.1 uncultured Limnohabitans sp.
CAGATATAGTGAGACCTATTGTTCCTAAGTCAGTAGCCATCTCTTCAGACCGATTGATGTTTACATCAATGTATTGGAATCTGCAATTCGTGAAAATAATACCAGCAATTACTACAATTGAAATCAAGTAGTCATAAAGAACTGGTCTTTCGTAGTATTTATCAATTAGACTCATCCGTTTCGAAGTTTAAGGTAATCTTGAAACTGTACATTAGTTCTATTGAAAAGTTCCTTTGTGTTTAAATTTCCGTTACTAGTTTGCGGACATAGTATTGTCAATTCTTCCTTACCCTTCACGAGGTTAAATACATCATCACTGCCATCTTCTTTTTCAAACTCAAGATAGAAATCATCAAAATCATCGATGATCTCATTATTGTTTCTTATAGCTGTTAACACCCTCTTAACAAAAGCTACTGCCAAGTTGTTTTTTATAGACTTACCATTTTGACTTCCTCTTTCTCTAAAAAAAGCATCAATTTTTATTGACTTTGGCTTCACAGTGTTGGCTAAAGCATTCATGTTTGAAATAAATGGATCGCTTGTCTGTTGAAAAAGGAAGTTGAGTTTATTTGGTCTAGTTTTTATTTTAAACTTTAATACATCAGAAAGTGATTCTAAAACTTCATTGACTGGAAGCTTCATATGCACCTGAACCTTACATGCCTTTGATTTGTAAAGCATCTTGTTTGATGAAATTGATCTGAAATAGAATTATAGATCAGAAATTCGAGGGCCGAGGTTATTAAACTCACAACAAATAATGGGAACATTTCCTTTGACATCCACATAGAAATTTGTGCTTTCGGCAATCGTGTTATTGCCAAGTTCTGTGAGAGGCGTTAACGTATATGTCTCTCTATTTACAAGTGTTGGTATTTTCCCATCTCTTATTAATTCAATTCTACATTTGTAAATCTGTTCTTTCAACAAAAAAGCAGCACTGCTTACAAAAATTCTTCGAGACTCATTATCTCCTCCTTCAAATCTATCAATAACGATTGCCTTCTTTTTATCAAAACGCTCTTTATCTATTCTTTGTATGCAAGCTTTCATGATTGAAGTCGAGGATTCATTCGAGTTTCCGACATATGGAGTAAAAAGCAAATCAAAAAAATGAAATTTTACAGCTATTTCTTCTTGGTTCGTCATCAATTTATGGTTCAAATGTTATAATGGATTTAATTATATTTGATAGTTTTGGTTTACTAATATTGGAATCAATCAATTAATGGTGAGGTAATTTAATTTACCTGATGCGAGCAGTAATTCAAAGGCTAATTAATTTATGTGGCTTTGATTAAAAATTAGACCTTTATCCATGTTTTTAAGTAAATCATATTCCGTGAGAAGTGGCATGAATTTTTCGTTTCCAAATTCCGATTTGCAATTGTAGAATAGTAGTACCAATTCAAAACTTGATAGCTGAGCCCTTACTAAGTTCGTATAGTCCTTTTTATTCTTGATTTTTGAGTTGTGAACAAACTTAATTATGTGGTATAAGTTTCTGAAATAGTGCCCGATATCACTATGGTATTCCTTGAAAAATGAATTATAACCAACCATTGTGGTTCGTAAGCTTGCTAGCTCTACTTTTTCTTCTTTAGCTTTAAGAGCTTCAAGATGTATTGCTGATCTTAATTTTCTATAAAATATTTCAAAGCAATCTCTTCCTTCGGAGATAATTAAAGACTTGTTTTTTGAATCTCTCAGATCAATTGAATTAACTAGATTCGAATGAACGCTTAGGAGTTGAAAAAATGTGTTTTCAAATTGTTGCTTGTCTAATGTTTCTGTTTGAATCTGTAATAATTTCCGCGATTCTCTGAGTTCCTGCTTTTGAGACATATAAGTTAAATACAATAGTACAACTGCGACTAGTGAAAGAAATGGAGCTGTTATTCCACCTACGAAATCACCTAATTCGTTGTATTTCCCTGTATGAATTGTGTATTTGGAGAACTGGATTCCATCAAGGATGTTATACGGAAAAAAAACAAACCCAATACCTAGGGAAAGAACGATAATAAGAACAATGCTTGCTGAAAACTTCTTCATGTTTAAAATTCAATGTTTGAGCCTTTTAGTCAAGAAAAGCCTACCAGATTGCTCCAGTA
>CAZTJM010000359.1:0-2089 GCA_964613865.1 uncultured Limnohabitans sp.
TGGGCTTTCCAAGATCAACCGAATCGTGCAGTATTACGCCAAGCGTCCGCAGGTACAGGAGAGGCTGACCATGCAGATCGGCAATGAGCTCAAATCTGCCTTGGGAACCGAGGATGTGGCGGTGATCATGGATGCCTATCATATGTGTGTGAGCTCCCGTGGGGTGCAGGATACCAACAGCACCACAGTGACTTCTTTTTATTCAGGAAAATTTGAGAGGGAGGAGCAAAGTCGAAACGAGTTTCTGAATTATATCAGTCTTGAGAAGTAAGACTGAAGCGATAGAAGTGAAACCGGGCTGCGAGGCCCGGTTTTTTTGGTTTTCCGCCATGATTCTCCAGAAGCAGGGAAGGCCAACTCATGTCGAAAATTAATGGTCATTATTGATACCGAGGAAACTGGCGCGAAAAGCAGCTGGATCTATGAATAGTAACTTCTCATTTCTCTTTCCAGCTCTGATCTCATTTCTCTTACAAATTCAGCTTCCATCTCTTTTTTCCATTCAATATCAAGTGCAGAATAGTCAGCGTTTTCTTCTAAAACATAAAACGAGTATGGCAAACCAAATCGGTCGTATAGGCTTTCTGCTTCCTCAGCAGTATTTACTAGGCATTTCCATGTAACAAAGCCTCCAAGCGGGAATCCGCCTTTAACCCTCCACTCTCGTTCATGTGTCCAGTCAATAGGATCGGGGGTTCTGCAAAGATTCGTATTTATGAGCCTAAATGCTTGGGATTTTGGCCAAACAGACGTTCTCTCTTCAGCCTTGTTTAAGTCAGTGTAGATTGCGGGACGACCGCCCATATCCCAGAATTCAGTTTTTGGAACCATAATCCCATGAGGCTTTCGATTGCTAGGAGAGCTTTGTATGACGTCTTTGATAATTTCGATGGGACAATCATAAAAGCAAGCTGCGCCTTCGGGTTCGTAAACCGTAATGGCTAGTTGTTTGCTTGGGAGGATTTCCAAGTCTTTGATGATTTTTCCTAGAATTTCAAACGATTCGTCTCCCTTGGTTAGGTGAATAACATAGTCTGAAAGGTCTGTTCTGCTACGCGCTTTTTCTAGTCTTAACATATCATAAGGTCTTTCTTGGAACTAAAATATGGATTTGACATGAAAGGTCTAACTGTCAAATTCTGACACTTGCATTTTTCTGTTCATCGAAATAGATAGATTTAGGAATGAAGCACTTTTGTTTTGTGTGGGGATTTGCAATGCTATCGTTTTCCTGCACCCAGCCGAAATCCGAAAAACTCTATTTCAACTCCGTGACCGGTTCCTTTCCCATAGATTCGATGGGACTGACGCTCATCCACGAGCATATGCTGGTGGATTTTATAGGCGCGGATTCGGTCTCCAATGAGCGATGGAACCGGGATTCGGTGGTCGCCAAAGTTTTGCCTTACCTTTTGGAGGTGAAGCAATATGGAGTGGAAACCATCTTTGATTGCACGCCTTCCTACTTGGCGAAGGATCCACTTTTACTCCGGCAACTCAACGAAAAGTCAGGAATCCGGATCGTGACCAATACCGGATACTATGGAGCTGTTGGCGGAAAATACCTGCCGGAGCATGCCTTTTCGGAAACTGCCGAGCAACTGGCCGAGCGATGGATCGCCGAGTTTGAACACGGAATCGAAGGCACGGGTATCAAGCCGGGCTTTATCAAGATTTCGGTCAATGAAGCCGACACACTTCGAGAAGTCGATGCCAAGTTGGTGAGAGCGGCGGGTATCACGCATCAGCGAACTGGCCTTCAAATCGCTTCACATACCGGGACTTGGGCGACTGCGAGTCAGGAAGTAGCGATTCTGGAGGAGATGGGAGTGAAGCCCTCAGCTTTTGTTTGGGTGCATGCGCAGGCGGAAGGGAATTTTGAAAACTACCGGAAAGCCGCTGAAATGGGCGTCTGGGTCAGTTTGGACGGGATAGGGTGGGGAGTGGAAGAGTATGTGGAACGGCTTGTTTTTGCGAAAGAAAAAGGCTTCCTCCCCCAAGTGCTGATCTCCCATGATGCGGGCTGGTACGATCCCGCCAAAGCCGGTGGAGGGGACTTTGTTCCCTTTACCAACATCTTTGAAAAGCT
>CAZTJM010000360.1:0-1514 GCA_964613865.1 uncultured Limnohabitans sp.
GAAGCTGCAACAACACCGATTCCAACCACATCATATGGGATGCCATGCGGGAAAAGAACCCAGATATGTTTATCCATATGGGTGACTTGCACTATCAGGACATTGCTTCACCGGACACGGATCTGTTTAGAAATGCCTTCAACGGAACGGTGGAACAGGATAAGCAAAAGCTCTTTTGGTCTAACCAATCCAACTACTACATGTGGGATGACCATGATTACGGTGCCAACAACTCAGACAGGCATTCCCCAAGCAGGGCAAACGCCATGGAATTCTATCTGTCTAATGTGCCTGTAAGAAACATCGTCACCGACCCTGAAACCAACGGGATATCCCAATACTGGATAGTGGGAAGGTGTCTGTTTATCCTGACAGATTCCAGAAGCAACCGTGATGATTGGATGATCGATACCGAAGACCCGGACAAGAAGCTGTTGGGAGACTTTACCAAGCAGTGGTTTAAGGACTTGCTCCTTTATTACAAATCTAACGTGGACTTGGATATCTGTTTTTGGATGAATCCTGTGGGCTGGACTGGTGAAATCGACAACCCTTATTCATGGACATATGGGGTGACTACAGAAGTATGGAGTGCCTACCTAGCCGAAAGAAGGGAGTTGGCCAACTTCATGTATTACAATAATGTACCCAATGTAGTGATCTGTAATGGGGATACCCACCAGATAGCCATTGACGACGGAAGGAATAACTTCTATGCCACCGATGCCTTGGGAAACAAGTTGGATGCTAAAAATATCGCCAAGCCCTTACAGCACTTAGTCATTGAAAGCTCACCTTTTGACAGAGATCCTGATAGACAAGGTGGGCCATTCCAGATTGATGATGCCGATGATTCAGGTGGGGTATATCCCGCTGGAAACAACAACTTTACCTTGGTCACGGTAAATGACCTGGGTGGTAGCTGGATTGAAGTAATTGTACAGCAATACGGCTTCTTTCCTTTTTATGAATCAGGCACTGAGCTTTATTCAGTAAGGGAGTTTAAAAAGCAATACAGCACCAAGAAAAGCGTGGTCAGCGTTCCTGCACCGGCACCCTACAAATCACCATACCGTTTGGATGAAGGCAATTTCACCGTGCCTGAAGGGGTACATGGGGAGTTCAGCGGTCGTATAAACATCACCTACCCACCCACACCTTTCAATAACATGTGGCGGGCAAATATCACCGGCTACTACACCGGAACCTTGGGACTCAACCTACAGGCACGATTGATCAGAAGAACGGATACAGACAGCTTGGTTCAGATTTATAATGTCAATTCCACCACGGGATACTTCAATCTGGTTCCACCAGCTCCCAGTTCGGGTACTATCGTGGTGCAGGTTTGGGACACCTTCTATGGACTGTTGCTTGACGAATGGGTGAATGACAACAACCATGCAACAGCTTTGGAGAACTTGAGGATTGAAAGATATGTGGTGACAGACGTTCCCTATTATACCGGACAGGCGATCAAAGCACCGGCAAACCTCGAATGGAAGATGGGCTAC
>CAZTJM010000360.1:1524-2087 GCA_964613865.1 uncultured Limnohabitans sp.
AGCTTCAATGAAGGTACCATCAATTACAAACTGTATCGGACAGACACCGAAGAAGTAGTAGCTACTTCCCCTGTAAAGACTGACTTGCCTAGAAGTTTTCTAGTCGATGATGAAGACCCAGAGGTGGAAGCGTCCCCATTTCCTAGTAGGGCTTATTTTTATGACATGGTTTTGACGCTGATCAGTGCAGTGGGCATGAAGGATTATGTCTTTGCTGATCGGGTGTTGCAGGGAATATTGAATAGCCAATACGTCAATGGTGCTTTTCCTTTCAGCGTCAACCACCTGAATCCTGATCCAACTTTGCAAGACCCGTACTTTAGAACGGGTGCTATTGCTTGGGTGGCTTATGCTTTGGGCTACTATCTGCAATACCGGTTAAACAGTCCGCTAAAAACAGCTTGTCAATCCAGTCTGGTGCAGGTGCTGGACTACATCGAATCACTGATGGACAACCCTGTAGGACTTCCTACAGGTGGAAAAGGCAGGTATGAAATGAGTGGTGGATTGGAAGTTTTTAATCCAGATTATGTGATTCCATGGATCAGTACCGAACACAACAT
>CAZTJM010000361.1:0-2080 GCA_964613865.1 uncultured Limnohabitans sp.
CTTCCCTTAGCTCCAGCTTTAGGATATCTCGGTAAAAGGCAACCGTTTTTTCGTATTTGCTTTTGGGGATCTTGATGGCGATGTTGATGCCCGCCTGAAACTCGCTTTGCATGTTGTTTTGGGTTTGGATGTCCTAGCTCTTTAGCTCCATGTGCAGAATGGGGTAGGGCTTGCCGCTGGAATCCAGTTCGGAGCGCCCAACCACCTCAAAACCGAAGTGTCGATAAAACCCCAAAGCTTGCCCGTTCTGTTCGTTTACATCGACTTTTTTTACCCCAAGATACCGGAGCGCATAGTCTAGCAGCAGCTTGCCGACCCGCTGTCCCCGATGGTCTGGGTGGACAAAAAGCATTTCCAGATTTCCTTCGGCTACACCGGCAAAGCCGAGGATCTTGCCGCTGCTGTCCCTTGCGCAGCGCAAGTCCACCGCATCCAAGTAGTGTTCCAGGATCAGGGGTTTGAAATAGGCGATGTCCTCTTCCTTCAAAAAATGGTGGGTGGCCCGAACGGAAGCCTCCCAAAGATCGACGACTTCCGGGTATTCCGTCTTTTTGATGGTGTCTATGCTGGGGGTCATTTTTCTGATTGTTAACCGGTTGGGACTAGGGGGCGAGAACAGCTGAGCCTTATCCTTGTTTTCTGGCAGCTGTGAGAGATCAATATCATAGCTAGCGTTCGCTCTCGTCGGGCGCATATTCCAGAATGTCGCCGGGCTGGCAGTCGAGGGCTCTGCAGATAGCCTCCAAGGTGCTAAAGCGGATCGCCTTTGCCTTGCCGGTCTTTAGGATGGAAAGGTTGGAGAGGGTCAGATCCACTTTTGCCGAGAGTTCATTG
The DNA here is from genome assembly GCA_964613865.1 of uncultured Limnohabitans sp. Classification (GTDB taxonomy): domain Bacteria; phylum Bacteroidota; class Bacteroidia; order Cytophagales; family Cyclobacteriaceae; genus Algoriphagus. The sequence goes on from CAZTJM010000361.1 coordinate 835, forward strand.
AGCGACATTTTCCGCTTGGCCATCATGACGTCCAGGTTTACGATGATGGGCATGGCTTATACGGTTAGGTCATTTTCGGCCTGGAGGTCTACGCCTTTTTTGAAAATCGTCGCGATGATATAGATGACCGCACCCATCAGGACAAAGGCCTGGCTGTCTTCCCAGAATTGGTTTAGGCTATCGGTGGCAATGCCGTGATGCGTCAGGTTTTTGGCAGTCTGTCGGGCAATGTAGCTAAGCACTCCGATTGTTATCGTGTATTTGCTGATCTGCGATATTTGTTTGGAAACAAAAGGATTGAACGGTTTTGTCAAATCCATTTTGTGCATCAGTTGGATGACGGTGTAGAATAGGACAGCTTTCAAAATTGAAATGGACAGGATGAAACTGTAGATCCCGAAAAAGGCCATTTCACTGTCTTGGTACATTTCGGACAAGTCCAGTTTCTGATAGAGGTTTTGGACGACATCCGGCTTGAGCCATGCGAAAAAGAAATTGACCAGCAGGCCACCCGCCTCGATGGACAGGCCCACAAAAATGAGCCAAGCCACGATGTATAAGCCCCAAAACACGAAGTTGTTTGTTTTTGCCATGATATAGAGATTTATAATCCGTGGCTAAAAATGATAAATATTTATTGAAAAACAATAAATAAATATCTTTTTACAAAAAATAATTCTCCGTAGGCTGGCTTTTTGACTCTATCTATGAAGGCTGGATGTGAAAAGATCGGGTTTTCGGGAGTATTGCAAATCCCGATTAGTGGAAGCATGGAATTGCAGATTTCATCAGGAGGCCTATGTCACGTGCAAACAATTTGTCTTTGAGCTTGTTAAGCTTGAAATACACTAACAAACTATCACAATGAGAAAAAATAAATTTCTGACACTGGCTATGGCCGTTATTGCCACTGCCGGTGTCGTCAGCTGTAGTTCTCCAAAGGAAGAAACTGTGGAAGAAGTGGAAGTAGTCGAGACTCCGGCGCCTGTCGAGACGCCAAAGACGGTGGTCGACATCGCTGTTAGTTCACCTGATCACAGTATCTTGGTGACGGCCGTTACTGCCGCTGGATTGGTGGAGACCCTCAGTAGCAGCGGGCCATTCACCATTTTTGCGCCGACCAATGCTGCATTTGAGGCACTTCCTGCCGGAACGGTTGAGACTTTGTTGAAGCCTGAAAGCAAAGATCAATTGTATCCGTCCGATCAACCCCATATTGCTGCAGGCCTGCGGAACAGGTAACGTT
>CAZTJM010000362.1:0-2067 GCA_964613865.1 uncultured Limnohabitans sp.
CGCCACTACGCCAAGCCGCAAACCGTTAGCGGTTATTGTTAACAACAAAGGACCTCAAATGAGAAACATCTTATTATCAACAATCATTTGGCTTGTAGCCCTTGGCTGTTTTGGTCAGGAGCAGAATCGAAAAAACATGCTTTCACTAAACATAGGAACGAGTTACCTTGCCCGACAAGACTTGATTTTTTCACCCATGATTCACAAAGATATTTCGTTTTTGAATGTGGGAATAGATTACACAAGAGAAGCAAAATTATTTCAAAAAGCAAGTCTCCGCTATGGCAATTTCAATCCAGGAGTAGCAACTCCTTTTGACTTTACCATTCATGGAGAATCTCATACAGCCTATCCGCATAGCTTCAACTTTATTGATGTCGATTATCTTATTGGAAAAAAGGTAAAGGAATCTCCGAAATCTATTTTCACTGTCGGTGGGCTTTTTGTAATGGATGTTCAAGCTATGAATTATGTGTATGGCAGAACAAGCAGCTTTGGATATTATTCCACACTTGGCTTAGGGTTATTTGGGAAACACCAATATACTATAAGTAAGAAAAGCAATTTAACGACAACCCTTCAGCTACCACTGATGGTCTGGTTAGCTCGTTCACCATATTTAGTAAATGATGATGAATTTATTGAAAACACTTACTCACATTCTGGATTTAAAACATTTATGTCCTTTATGGGAGATGGTCAATTAGTGACTTGGAACAGGTTGCAAACATTCGACTTAGATATAAAATACACCTATACTCTAAACGAAAAATGGAATTTAGGTGTCGCGTACTTATTTGAATTTATCCATTCGAGCCAACCAAGAAATCTACTTTCCTACCGTCAGTCAATTAATTTCAATGCAAATTTTCGCTTTTAAAATGAAATCGATAAAACAAATACTAACATTCACCTTACTCTCATTTGCCATCGTGGGATGTGAGAAAATGTTTATTGAACCACCCGCAAACAATCCCGAATCCATTTTTGAAAATCTTTGGACTACCTTTAATGAAGAATATGCTCCCTTCGAAGAAAGACATGTAGATTGGAAAGCCGAATATAATACGTATCGCCCTATGGTTAACTCAACCACAACAGATGCAGAACTTTTTTCGATACTGTCCCAGATGCTTGGCAAACTTGATGATGGGCATGTGAGTCTTACGGCTCCGGGTAGAGATGTATTTTATGCAAATAAAATCAGAAATGAACTCATCGATGATGAATTGTTCAGCATTCCTGTGGTGAAAACTTATCTGGAGACAGGATACAAAGAAGGAGAAGAGCATAGCTATATCTATGGTAAAATAAAGAATGAAAATGTAGCCTACATTTATTTTGATTATGTAGCCGAAAACTTTTTCAATCTGAAGGATTTTCTGAACGAATATAGCACTGTGAATGGCTATATCATTGATATGCGGCACAATCAAGGAGGTGATTTTACATACTGCTTTTCGGAAATAGGTAGATTAACAGATCAATCACATTATGTTTTCCGAAGTAAAACAAAAAATGGTAAAGGCCCAAATGATTACACCGATTGGTATGAATGGTCTATTCAACCTAAAGGCGCATATATCGATAAGCCCATAATAGTACTTATTGACAGATATACGATTAGTGCTGGCGAACGTACCGTGATGGCATTTAATACCTTGCCCAATGTTACACTAATGGGTGACACAACTAATGGTGCGCACGGAACTATGATAGGAAGGGAATTGGCGAATGGTTGGTTTTACTCTCTTGTGCCTCAAAAGACAGAATTGTCTGACGGTAAATCATACGAAGGCATAGGAATAGCGCCTGATGTCTACAGCAAAAATTTGCTTTCTGAGATCACTACTGGAATTGATAAAACATTGCAAACTGCCATTGATAATTTGAAATAATACTTGTTCAACCATCTATAATAGTGAGAAATAAAACAACAAACCGCTAACACGGGTTTGGCAAAAGTGGCGGTTCAGTGCTCCGCAGACACATTTGTGGTTAATCAAACATTGGTTCTCCGCATCAACATTTGTGGTGAAAATCGCCACCTTCGCCAAGCCCGAAACC
>CAZTJM010000363.1:0-2063 GCA_964613865.1 uncultured Limnohabitans sp.
GGTAGAGAAGATCTTGGCGGAAGGTATTCTCATAGACCATGCTGTGGATCGGCATGTTGGTTGCTGAGATCAAGCGGATATTGACATCCACGGGACGGTTGGCGCCGACGCGGGTGACCTGGCGATTTTGGAGCACGGCAAGAAGTTTTGCCTGTAGGGGAAGGGGAAGATTTCCGATTTCGTCTAGGAAAAGCGTACCCTTGTGAGCCTGTTCAAATCTTCCTGCCCGGTCGTCTTTTGCATCGGTAAAGGAGCCTTTTTTATGCCCAAAGAGCTCTGATTCAAAAAGTGTTGTCGTGATCGATCCCAAGTCCACTCCGACAAATGCCTCTCGGCTTCGGCGGGAATGCCGGTGGATGGCTCTGGCTATCAGTTCTTTCCCAGTGCCGTTTTCTCCCAGTATCAGTACGTTGGCATCAGTCGCCGCTACCCGTTCTATCGTTTCAAAAACTTTTTGCATGGTGGCGCTCTGGCCAATGATGTCTTTGAACTTGTTGTCGATGTCTTGCTGCAGCGTTTCTTTTTGGTCTTTGAGCAGATTGACCTCCAGTTTTTTCTGGCGGAGTTTCAGCGCCGAGTTAAGAGTCGCCAGGAGTCGCTCGTTTTCCCAAGGCTTCAAGACAAAGTCGGTGGCTCCCTCTTTGATCGCCTTCACTGCGAGATTCACGTCTCCATAGGCAGTGATCAATACGACGACGGCAGAAGGGTCCAACTCCAGAATCCTGTCCAGCCAGTAAAAGCCCTCCTGTCCTGAACTCACGTCTTTGGTAAAATTCATGTCGAGCATGATCACGTCATACTGCTCGTTGTGGGTGAGGATGGGAAGCAGGTCTGGGTTGGTCTCGGTATCGACCTGGGCAAAATGCCGCTTGAGAAAAATCTTGGCTGCCTTTAGGAGGTCCTCGTTGTCATCTACGATGAGAATCTTACCGAATTTTTGATCGTTCATGGGTTTTTATTTTGAAGACGGGAGCCGGAAGACCTAAGACTGGGGAAACAAGCGATTCTCACAAGACAGGGACGCAAGTTGTTGAGAGCTCGCTTCCCCTTTTGCTTGTGAATCTGTTTACTGCCGGTGGTCTACTGCTTTACAGATGCTTTCCAAAAGTCTGCCGATTTTCGACTTTGGCCGAAATCGTTCCAAAAGGGCCGTTTTCGGACGAATTAGGCAGATTTTGACTTCAACTTTTTCTTGAAGAAGGTAATAAAAATAAGTCGCCTTTGATTCACTTTTGTTCGGTGGCGGACGAAAATGTTCGAGACTCGAAAAACGGATTCTCGGTAAATCGTGATTTGGAGTTCCCTGAGGCAATTTTTTGCATGGCACAGCCTTTGGCACAAGGAGGAAGCCAAGTAAGGCATTACCACACAATGGATAGAAAAATAGAAAAGAAAACCTGGACTCTTCGAAGGATCGCCGCAGTAGCCGGCGGAGTCATCCTGTTGGGGGGAATTGTCTACCAGATCGGTTTTGCAGACCACCGATCCACCATGAATGTCGAACAAGACCGACTCAGCATTGCGACGGTCAAAACCGGAGAGTTTACGGACTACATCCTTGTTTCGGGACAAATCGAACCTTCGCGTACCGTCTATCTCGACGCGATCGAGGGAGGCGTAGTCGACCAAGTGGTGCGCGAGTCGGGCGCTCTGCTCAAGAAAGGGGATACCATATTGGTGCTTAGCAACTCCAATCTACAACTGGATGTGATGCAGCGCGAGACCATGCTATACGAACAGATCAACAATCTGCGCCAAACAAGACTATTGCTTGATCAAAACGACTTGAGCCAACAAGGTCAGCTCGCTGAGATCGACTACCAGATCAGCTTGCTGGAGCCGCAGTATGAAAGGTTCAAAGAACTCCACGAAAAGAAACTGGTGTCTGACCGGGAATTTGAGGAGGTCAAAGAACAATACGAGTATAATGTCAAGCGCAAGAAGCTTACTTACGCGTCTTACCGCAACGACTCCATCGCCCGCTCCATCCAACTGACCCAGCTGAGACTTTCCGAAAACAGAATGAATGCCTCTCTGACAGGTGTCGGAAACATCCTGGACAA
>CAZTJM010000364.1:0-2053 GCA_964613865.1 uncultured Limnohabitans sp.
CGACTAAAGGTCGATGCCCATGAAGGACATGAAGGCGATCCCCATCAAACCGGTCAAAAGCATCGTAATGCCCAAGCCTTTGAGGCCGTTTGGCACGTGTGAATATTTGATTTTTTCCCGGATAGCAGCCAAAAGCACGATGGCCAGCATGAAGCCCAAACCAGAACCGAAACCGTAAACGGCTGATTCAGCAATGGTGTAGTCTCTCTGGGCCATAAACAGGCCGCCACCCAAGATGGCACAGTTTACCGCGATCAAAGGGAGGAAGATACCCAGCTGTCCGTAAAGTGCAGGGGAAAACTTCTCCACGATCATCTCCACCAGCTGCACGATACCAGCGATGATGGCGATAAACATGATGAATCTAAGGAAGGAAAGATCGATCGATGCCATGTCGGCAGAGACCCAAGTCAAAGCTCCTTCTTTCAGTACAAACTCGTTCAAAACCCAGTTGAAGGGTACGGTCACACCCAGTACGAACACTACCGCTGCACCCAGGCCGATAGCTGTACTCACCTTCTTGGAGACCGCAAGGAAAGAGCACATTCCCAAGAAGTAGGCGAAAATCATGTTGTCGATAAAGATCGACCGAATACCAAGGCTAATTAATTCCATTTTTCTGTCGATTTATTAATGTTCAACATATCCGGTCTTGGTACGCTGTACCCATACGATCAGTCCGAGGATGATGAATGCTCCTACTGGAGTCACCATCAGACCATTGGTAGCTAGGCTAAAGTCAGGACCAAAAAGACTTGAAATGTAGTCAAACACTGGGATACCAAATACAGACCCAGAGCCCCATAGCTCTCTGAAGAAAGCCACGGTCAGGATGATCCAAGAGTACCCGAGGGCTGAGCCTAATCCATCAAGCATGGAATCGTAAGGTTTGTTGCCCATCGCGAAAGCCTCTAGACGACCCATTACGATACAATTGGTAATGATCAGACCGATGAATACGGAAAGCTCCTTATACATATCGTAGGCAAAAGCTTTAAGCACCTCACTGACCAGCGTCACCAGCGTCGCAACTACGGCGAGTTGGACGATGATTCGGACCCGGGAAGGGATAGTATTTCTCATCATGGAAATCACCACGTTGGCAAGAGCCACCACAAACGTCACGGAAATCGCCATAACCAAGGTAGGTTGCATCTGCGTGGTCACTGCCAATGCAGAACAGATACCCAACACCTGCACGGTGATGGGGTTTTCGTCCACTAGGGGATCAGCAACGATTCTTTTTCTTCGCTTCGAGAGCAGCGCTTCGGCTGGCTTTTTCTCAATCGCTTTTTCTAAAGTTTCAGCACTCATTTTATTTGAATTAGGTGAGTTGAAATTGATTTACAGGCCAGCAACCGCGGATTGGGAAGACTTACCTTTAATGTATGCCTCGTAGTGGTTCAAATAGGCTTTTAGCATATTGTTCACCCCGTTGCCGGTAATGGTCGCTCCGGACATGCCGTCGACTCTGTGCTCCTCTGAAGAGTAGTCTTTGCCTTCGCCCTTCATCATCTGAACGGCAACCAGATCGCCTGACTCATCAAAAATTTTCTTTCCAACATATCTCGACTGTACCTCTGGGTCAGTAATCCTTGCACCCAAACCAGGAGTCTCGCCAGCGTGGGCCAGCGTGATACCCGCGATTGTATTCATGTCAGTTTCCAAAGCGATGTAACCCCAAATGGCATCCCACAGGCCCGCACCGTAAAGCGGCAGGATGTATGATTTCACCTCGGAGGGATTGCCCTCAGCATGGTAGATAAAGACGGGATAGGATCTTTGGTCGGCGGGCTTCTTGTAGTCCTTGGCGACGTCCACTTTCTCCGCGGTTACGCCGCCCTCTGTGATTTCCTTGCCATTGATGTCGACGACGATGGATGAAATGCTTTTAGAATAAATTTCATTGACCTCATCAGGCTTCATGGCAGCGATTTCCTCGGGATTGATAACGGCTCCCAGAATCTGCTTTTTCTTATCCAAAGCAATAGCTTCCTGCTGTCTCGGCCCCAAAATCTGGGCAGATCCCGAGAGCAAAAGTCCCAGGATGATG
>CAZTJM010000365.1:0-2053 GCA_964613865.1 uncultured Limnohabitans sp.
TATCGGTTTCGTTTTCCAGAGCTTTAACTTGATTGACGAGCTGACCGTATTTGAAAATGTGGAGTTGCCACTTTTGTATCTCAAGATTGCCTCAGACGAGCGCAAGAAAAGGGTAGAGGAAGTGCTCACCCGAATGAACATCATGCATAGAAGAAACCACTTTCCTCAGCAGCTTTCCGGTGGTCAGCAGCAGCGTGTGGCCATTGCCCGTGCAATCGTCGCCAAACCGTCCGTGATCCTCGCCGATGAACCTACGGGTAACTTGGACTCCACAAACGGGGAAGAAGTGATGAGGCTGCTGGAAGAACTCAACAACGAAGGAACCACCATCGTGATGGTAACCCACTCTCCTCATGATGCCAACTACGCCCACCGTGTGATCAACTTGTTTGACGGAAAAGTGGTGACCGAGAATATCCGGGAGCAGTTTCACGTCTGATAGTATCGCCCGCCAGCGAACAAAAAGTCAGACTGTCGTACAGTATAAAAACCGTCGAAAAGGCCTGGGAATCGTTCTCAGGCCATTTTTATGCTAAATGGCATATTGTATGCAACCTATGGATGAAAGCTTGCATCTAAAAATTGAAAGCTAAACCAACTCTTTACATTTATCGGATCTCATTTTAACCTGATCATGCTAAAAAACCATCTACTCATCGCGATAAGAAATCTGAAAAAGCACAAGTTCTACTCGCTTATCAATATTCTTGGGCTGTCGGTGGGAGTGGCTGTTTGCATGATCATTTGCCTCTTTGTGATCCACGAGCTCAGCTACGACAAGCATTTCAAGAATGCGGATCGGATCTACCGCGTCCATAGCGACATTGTCTTTGGGGGAAATCACTGGGATATGGTCTACGCCCCAGCTCCGATGGCGGCAGCCATGCCGGAGGAATTTCCAGAGGTGGAATCTGCCGTACACTTCAGGCAACGGGGATCATATTTGGTCAAGAGAGAAGACCAAAACATCAAAGAGGATCATGTGATCTGGGCAGGAAAGGATTTTTTCAAAGTATTTGAGGTGCCACTGATTGCCGGAAACGCCGAAGGCGTACTCGCCGAACCCAACACCATGGCGATCAGCCGCACCATTGCAGAGAAATACTTCCCTGGTGAAAATGCCATTGGGCAATCCCTGATTTTGGACAACCAAGACAATTTCCGGATCACGGGGATTTATGAGGATTTTCCAGAAAACACCCATTTCCATTTCGATTTCCTGCTTTCGATGGAAGGACTGGAAGAAGCCAAAAGAACAACCTGGCTGAGCAACAATTTTCAAACATACATCAAGCTGAGAGAGGGGGCTGACCCCGAAGCCCTAAACGCGAAGTTTCCGGCCATGGTCAAAACCCACATGGAGCCTGAACTCAGCCAGATATTTGGTGAAGGGGCCACGATGGAGGCGATGACCAGCAATGGCGGCAAACTGGAGTTTGATGTTCAACCCCTGCTGGATATTCATTTGAAAAGTGACTACATGGGCGAGTTTGAGCCCAATTTCAATATTACCTATGTCTACCTTTTCGTTGCCATAGCTTTATTCATCCTGGTGATTGCCTGCATCAACTTCATGAATCTAAGCACTGCGCGATCTTCCAATAGAGCGAAGGAAGTGGGAATTCGCAAGGTGATGGGGTCGTATCGAGCGCACCTGATCCGTCAATTTTTGATGGAGTCGATTCTGCTCAGTTTGATTTCCTTTTTGATAGCCATTCCTCTGGTAGCGTTGCTGTTGCCAATATTCAATGACTTGGCGGGAAGGTCTTTGGAAATTCCATTCTCCCAATGGAACTTCTATGGGCTATTGATTTTGGGTGCCTTGGGCACGGGGATTTTGGCGGGGACTTATCCATCCTTCTTCCTGTCGGCATTTAAGCCTGTCAGTATCCTAAAAGGCCAAGTGGCATTGGGGATAAAGAGTGGCTTGATCAGAAGTTCACTGGTCGTCTTTCAGTTTGCCATTTCGATCATCTTGATCATTGCCACCATTGCCGTCTTCAATCAGCTCAACTATATCCAGTCCAAAAAAATTGGATTCAACAAGGAGCAA
>CAZTJM010000366.1:0-2048 GCA_964613865.1 uncultured Limnohabitans sp.
GGATGGCGCTCATCGCCGAGCTAATACTCTAGATGATCCCGTCCTGTAGGGTTGCCCAATATATCCCCAGCCTGAACACAGCGATGGACGCCGCGACGGTAGCTGAAAGGATGAGAACCATCTGATTAGAACCGGAAAGGCTGTCGGTTCCAAAGATTTGGATATTGATGATGAGAAGGACTATTAAGAATAGTATGGGAATCAGGGCGTCAATTATACGAGGAGCTTTTGGCTGGCCTTTCATTCAGTAAATCCTGTTGTTTGGAGGGTTTGAATCTAAGTAAAAAAATCAAATTACATCTTGGAAAGAAGCCGAGAAAGCTCTTCGCCCACCTGCCAGCCAATCGCAACTCCCATACCACCAAGCCTTACCGCCACCGCAACCTTCTTTCCGATTGGCTGGATGAGCGGGCTTTTCTTGGGCCCAAATGCCATGATCCCCGTCCATTCCATTTCCCATTCGATCTCCCGACCTGGAAAAATCACTTCCCGTGCGAGACTATCCAGATGGGACTTGATCTTTGGGTTTGTTTCAAATTCCAGCGTTTTCTCCTTTTCAAAGTCTTTGTTTCTGGCACCACCCAGCAGCAGTCGCCCGTCAATCTGCCGAAAATAGACATAGCCTCTGTCCAAATGAAACGATCCCTTCCATGGAATCTGGCCTTTGATGGGTTTGCTAAGCAGTATCAAGCCCCGTCCCGGCTCCATTTCCGATTCAGGCCACAATTTCTTGGTAAAGGCATTGGTGCAGACAGCTACCTTCCCTCCCACAAATTCAAAAAGACCTTCTTTATTGCTGCTTTCAGCCAATACAATGCCCTCGTCCTTTTGCACCTCGACCACGGCTATACCGGTCAATATCTTGACACCAAGCCTGGATGCTTCCTCCCAAAGTGCCGCCAGATACGCTCCTGGATCCAATTCCCCTTCGAAGTGGTTTTCGACGACCATTTTGACGCGGGGCGAAAATCCGAATTTTTCCGGCTTTTTGACCACTGAGAAAACATTCTTGCTAAACACCTTTTTCAGCATCCTGTTCACCTCAGCCATTTGGTCTATCGCCTTGATGTTTTTTTCCTCTAGGATTTCAAAGCCATGGCTTCCCTGATATCTCAGCGCCTCGTCCCCAAACTTTTGACGGATTTGACAGAGGCCCCTGTATCTCATCTCTACCAAAGTGGTCACTTCCTCAGGCGTCATCTTCCAGAAGTCATCCAAGATTTCCGTTAGACTTCCAAAGCAGGCAAATCCAGCATTCTTTGTACTTGCCCCTGTCGGAAACACGCCTTTCTCCAAGACCAAGACTCTCGATTTGGGGTGTTTCTTCTTATAATTTACCGCCGTAGACAGACCAGTAAAGCCAGAGCCGACTACAATCAGGTCATAGCTGAAAAAGTTTTTGCGTTCCCAATAACTCAACATTGCTCTGATATCGTTTATTTTCTGGAGTGAGTTATCTAATTTGAATTCAAACTACCGCATTTAAACCCAAAAAACTATGAGAAAAATTGATTTGCTCCTGGAGGAGTATGGCGAAAGCCACCGTAACCACACCAACAAGCTGATTCATTGGTTTTGTGTGCCAGCTATATTTTTCAGCGTGGTTGGACTGATTTTTAGTATCCCAACAGGCTTTCTGCCTGAGGCCCTGCCGTTTTTGGGCAATTTCGCTAACTGGGCGACGCTAGTACTGTTCTTGGTATTGATCTACTACATCTCGCTTTCGGCTCCACTGACTCTGGGCATGCTTTTCTTTTCGGCATTGTGTCTTGCATTGGCCAATTTCATCCAGCTTGCCCTACCAGGTAAGCTCTGGCTGGTCAGTCTGGCGATTTTTGTCGTGGCCTGGATCATCCAGTTTGTTGGACATAAGATCGAAGGAAAGAAGCCTTCATTTTTTAAGGATGTGCAATTTCTGATGATAGGCCCAGCTTGGCTGATGCATTTTATCTACAAGAAAATCGGGGTTCCTTATTGACCAAGAATCTGGTCAGTTCAATTTTTAGCCGGAAAAATACGCTGGACTTTTTCGATGGATTGTCGGTTTT
>CAZTJM010000367.1:0-2004 GCA_964613865.1 uncultured Limnohabitans sp.
GGGGTAGCTGCTGGAAGCCCGTGGAGACCACGGGTTAATTCAAGCTTTCAGTCGTACCAATAGAACGCTCAATGAGTTAAAATCCCAGGGTAATATTGTCTGTTTCAGAAATCTCAAGAAAGAGACTGATGAAGCTATTACTCTATTTAGTAATAAAGACGCTATTGACGTCATCATCATGGAGCCGCTCGAAAGCTACGAGAACCAGTTTAATGAAGCAGTAGTAAAGCTAAAGACGCTAGTACCCAGGGTAGACGACGTCAATAAACTAGTAGATGAAAATCAAGAGCTCGAGTTTATCAAAGCATTCAGAGCAGTAGTGCGGTTGAAAAATACCATGAGTGCATTTGCTGATTTCTCATGGGACACATTGGGGTTGACTTCTCAAGAATTTGAAGACTACAAAAGCAAGTACTTAGACCTTTACGACAAAGTCCACACCGACACCCAGAAAGAAAAGGTATCTATACTTGAAGATGTGGATTTTGAGCTTGAGTTGATCCACCGTGATGAAATCAACGTCGCATACATACTTCAACTTTTAGCATCTTTAAAAGAAACGACCGAAGAAGAACAGCAAAAACGTAAGAAAGAAATTGTCGATCTGATCGGTGGTGAAGCTAAACTAAGAAGCAAAAAAGAACTGATCGAAAAGTTCATTGAAGAAAATCTACCACAAATTGAAGAGAGCGGTACAGTTCAAGAAGCATTCGAGAAATTTTGGTCAGAAGAGCAAGTAAAAGCTTTTAATAAGCTAGTACAAGACGAAAATCTGTCACCAGAACGTACACAGCAATTGATCGAGTCTTACTTGTTTTCAGAGAGAGAACCACTCAGAAATGAAGCACTTGCTCTATTAGAAGGTGAAAAACCTAAAGTACTGGTACGCACCAAGATCGGTGACCGCATTTTGAAAAAATTGATTGGTTTTGTAGAAACGTTTTTTGAGAATTTGAGCTAATTATTCCAGTATAAAAAACTTAAATTAAGCAAGTTATCGTGATTACAACAATCCATCCGAAACTACATGGAACCTAATGAAAACCATCAAAAAAAACAAGACACCAACATGGGTTTCGGTTCTATTTGTCTTTGGAGTAATTATGGTTTTGGGAATTATTTTGGAACAGGTAGAAAAAATTTGGCCCTATATAGTTGCGACAGTAGCAATTTCTTTGGCTTACTTCCTCTACAAAACCTCTAGTTGATAAAAAACCACAGCTAACAGCATTAATAATCATTCATTTTGATAAAAGGGTTTCCACAATTAATAGGACAATTTTTTAAGAAACCCTCCTTTTATTGGATTTCTTTTTATTAACCTGTTTTGGAATTGAAAAAACAGAGGAAATCTTTAATCTGATTTTTTAATTCAAAAAACTACCCAAAACGGGTGAACAAAACAGTTTTTTAGAGAGAGCACCCCCCTATTACCAAATCACCCCCACTTGAATTAATCGAGCGGTGTACCCCCGTCACACTGCTTGTTAATTACTGAAACTGATCTGAGCGCGCAAGTTTCAGTCTATAAATCAATGTTTTACATACAAATCATTTAAATCAAATGAATTTACGAAAATCCAATCGTTCACAAGCACGCATTAGAATAGGTGTGCAAGGTGTCAGCGGAAGTGGTAAGTCTTACTCATCACTTCTATTAGCGTTCGGACTGTGTAATGACTGGCGCAAGATCGCAGTCATAGACACAGAAAATCAGTCAGCTGATTTGTATTCACATCTGGGAGATTACAACGTGGTAACACTATTACCACCATTCAATCCAGAGCGGTACATCGAAGCCATTCAACTCTGTGAAAACAGTGGTATTGAAGTAATTATCATTGACAGTCTCTCACATGAATGGGAGGGTGAAGGTGGTATTTTAGAAGTACATGCTTCAATGTCAGGTAACAGTTTTACTAATTGGTCAAAACTAACCCCAAGACATAATGTCTATTCCGGCGATACCGGGCCATTGATTACGGAACATACTGGGCCACCGAT
>CAZTJM010000368.1:0-1964 GCA_964613865.1 uncultured Limnohabitans sp.
GATACAGGAGCGCAGAATGTTCATTGGGGTGCAGGAGGTGAGCCCCTGGGTCAACAACTTGGAGGCATATTATGATTGTGAACTGGATGCCGACACGGTTTCGGCGAGTGGTTTTGAGGATCGCTTTGGCACGGGAGTCAAGTTTCCGGCGATGGCAGTCTTTGCGGAAAACTCAATCATTGGATATCGTTCAGCCTTGAGAAGGTGTGTGGACTGTACGCTCAGGGGAAGCAATGTAAAACCTGATTTTTGGGAGGATTAAAAATGAAAATTATCCATCTGCTTTTTGGATTTTTTCTTCTTGGCTTGGGAGAAAGTGCCCTTGCTCAAATCCAGCCGAACTTCGAAGAGACGGTCGGTTTTTCCATTCCGAAGAAGGTCTATTTCACGGGGGAGAAAATTTGGCTTTCCATCGATGTGGCCATTTCCTCTGGACCCACGCCTTCCCGCGTCGTCTATGCCGAACTCTGGAATCGCCACAGCGAATCTGTCGCCATGGCCAAGATCCCACTCCAAGACGGTTTAGCTTTCAACTATCTTGAGATCCCGAGCGGTCTGCCTTCTGACCACTATCTGCTGCGGGTATTTACACGGGTGAGTCCCTATCAAAACCCCGATATCGGACTCGTGCAGGAGTTTGTGACGGTGTTCAATCCTCACATCCCTCCAAAGGTGGTGGAGTCACGTCGAGATTTGTCGAGAGATGAGGTTTCTTCCGAATTTTTGGAGTTTTCCCATTCTAGTCTATCGCCCGGAGAGCAGCTTAGCGTGAACTACACTGGATCGGACAGCTTGATAGAACTTTCTGTCGCCGTCGCCAATCTTTTTCTTGACAGTCCACGGCAACATTTGTCAAAAAACCTCTACGACAAGCTGGAGGCAAAGGCATTGGTGCCCGAGTTCTTTGGACATATCATCGAAGCGAAGGCCCAAATGGACGGGAGAGACTCTAGCGGTTCTGGACTTTATTTTCTTTCTCTGCATGGCAAAAAATCCGCCCTGTTTACTGAAAGGAAAAACGGGGAAGGCAATTTGTTAATTGATGCCGGAGGATTCAGGCACTGGGAATACCTAATAGCGCAGCGGGATGAAAATCAACCCTTGGGCGATTTTGAGATTGTCGCGCCTAGCCCGCCAACCAAGTTTCGACAAGATTTTAGCTTTCCGACGCTGGAGATCAGCCCGTCCGATTCGACCTTTCTTAGAGAATTGCTCCTAGGAAGCCAGATCGGAGGCTACTTTGCGCAGGAATTTGAACAAAATGATATCCCGGTCGTGGAGGGGTTTGTTCCGGATCGCACTTTTTTGCTGGACGACTACACCCGTTTCGAGGACGTGGAGACGCATATCAAGGAGTATGTACCGGAGGTATTGGTTAGGACCCGCGACCGCCACAAGGAGATTCGAGTTCTAAATGCTCTGCAGGAAAGGTCCTTTGAGGAGAGTCCACTGGTTTTGCTGGATGCCATGCCGGTTTTTGAGCCGGATCGGCTGCTTCGGTTCAGTTCGGCCAAGTTGAAGCAACTGGAAATATATTCTCGCCCGTTTTTTCTGAACGACGCAAGGTTTGCTGGCGTGGTCAGCTTCAGTTCTTTCGACAACGACTTTGGCGGTTTTCCACTTTCCGAAGAGGCTGTTTTTATACCCTATCCGGGGCTACAGCCTCCGGTCATGGAGAGGGAAAGGCTTTTCGAGGTGCCCAGGGAAAATTCGAAGGAAACGGACTGGCGGACCGTTTTATATTGGTCGGAAGTCTTCGGAAGACGTGCCTCAGTTTCTGGAGTAAGCATCACGACCTCTTGGGTGAAAGGCAGATATCTAGTTGAAGCAACGGTCATGGACTCCTCGGGAAAAATCAAATACGAAAAGGCTTGGTTTGAGGTCAAATAGCAATGGGAACGACAACCTGGGCTAAATCGGTGTTTCGTTGGTTTTGGATTAATTGTGAAGCTTTTCCTTATCCG
>CAZTJM010000369.1:0-1961 GCA_964613865.1 uncultured Limnohabitans sp.
TCCCAAATCTCTAATCTCAGCCAACCCTATACTTACTCTAATGCATAATGCGGGTATAATGTATTGTCCGGAGGGAAGGGATCGTGTTAAAAGTACGGGGAAATTCCAAAGTCATCGACAAGACCATCTCTAGCTGTAGGCGTGCGGACGATTGGAAAGAAAGAAGTTCCGTGCCTTTGGTATGGTAGAAATGAATCCACATGGTTTTGGTTATGCATCCTCATTGACCCGAAAACTAGAAGGGGCGAGGATATTTTGATCATGACTACAGGTAATCTCAAATGTTTCACTAAGGCCATCCGAAGCGCCCTGTGCACCAAACAGATATGTATCGTTCATGAGATCCGTAGTTCCTACCGTTTTTGGTGTGGAAAGACCCAGTGCATTCGCCGTAGACATGAATTGGATCTACATCGCTCCTAATCGGGATGCCGCTCAGCTTGATCTGGATTAGCTTGAAGGGAAGCGAGGGTAGGAATACGGCTGTGTCATCAAAAGCCGGAGAGAACACTGAAAGAACGCACCGCATTTTTGGACTTCCTTCTAGGATCAGAAAGATCATCAATACTAACAACATCATCGAAAAGCTAGCCCGAAAAGTCAGAAAATATTCCAAGAATAAACCTTCCTATCCAACCGATGAAGCCGTTCTCAAATCGGTGTTTTTAGCCTTTATGGAAGGCACAAGAAAATTGATCATGCCGGTCCGAGGTTTGGATGTGATCCTAAATCAATTTATCACTATGTTTGAAAATCGTTGAAAACTCTAGCCGATCCTAGCACATCTCTACACAGTTTTAGGTTAGTTTCTAAGAATTTGTTTCCTGTCGTCACTTTTTTTTCTCCAACTCTACCCAAAAAGGGAAGTATCGTTTGCCTCCCACCGTGTAGAAAGGCAGCAGATCTCCTTCGGTATGTTCTAGCCTAAGCCCTTTCATTTCCAAAATGTCTATCTCGCTTTCGGATTTGTCTGAGAGGACATTGGCTAGGTTGCCGATCTCCAAGGTCATTTTGCCAAGAGGAGGTACTGGTTTTATAAACTTAAACCTGATATCATACTCTCCCGGGGCGATGGCTACCTTCCAATAGCCAAGGATGTTTTCTTGGTCCCAAATGCCCCTTTCACCAGAAGCATCGTTGCGGTTAAGAACTACTGGATTTTCAGCTTCGTACCCAATCTGAATCAGCGGGGGATGGATCAGATTTTCTTCCTTGACCAATTCTGCGATCAGTTGGTCCATCTCAGATTTTAGCTCCATTGCTTTTGAGCTGTGTTTTTTTGCAAGGTTTTGCTGTTCGAAAGGATCTTTGCTCAAGTCATATAGCTCAAAGTCATCTATCTCCGAACTGTAGCCGGTATTCCCAACCAACTTCCATCCTGATTTCTGGAGCGAAATATTCTCATAGAGCTCAGGATATTTGCGCGTCCAATAGGAAAAGTAGCTTCGGTCCGCTGTGGCGTTCCCGGAATTTAAGATCAAGGGAAGCATACTTTGTCCGTCGATTTTACGATCGCTAGGTACGTCAAAGCCACACAAGTCTGCCAGAGTCGGCAGAATATCCAAATGGGCCGAAAAAGAAGAGATGTCTCGATTTCCGGTAAATCCCGCAGGATACCGAATGAAGAATGGCACTTTTTCGCCTCCTTGGTAGACGGTGCCCTTGCGACCTTTCATGCCGGCCAGATACCGTTGCTGCTGGGGTCCGTTGTCGGTCATGAAAATCACGATGGTATTCTCTTCGATTCCCAATTCCTCAAGCTTGGAAAAGAGCTTTGCGAGATTGTCGTCTATATTTTCGACCATGGCGTAGACCTTTCGAGCATCTTCTTTGTCCTTCTCAGACATCGGGTAAAAGGGTCTTCCATCACCGCCAAATCCAGCTGATGGATCGATGTCTATGTATCGTTGGTAATGTTCCTCCGGCACTTGAAGTGGAGTATGCGGAGCATTGAAAGCCAA
>CAZTJM010000370.1:0-1957 GCA_964613865.1 uncultured Limnohabitans sp.
CGGTTTCGCTTAAAGATAGCCTTGATGCGCTTCGCAAAGAGCAAGGCAAATCCTCCCAGCAAGACAACTACTCCTCCGGTGATCAGTGCAGCTAGCAGCCAGTTGAAATTCTTTTCCAGCGGCTGATAGACGTTGTTGTCCTGGAATACGGGCTGCTCCGGGATGGAGTCCAGCGTTAATTTTAGCTTTAGTTCTGCTTCATTGGAAAAATAGGTGACGCTATCGTATCGATTCAGTTCATAGGCAGGCAGGGACAGGTATACACTGGGCTCTAGGGAGAAATTGGACACGTAGTAAACGGCGCTGTCCACGGTGACGCCTTGGCTGGTCTGGGAGATAAAAGTCTTTTTCTCCAGAAGAACCAAGGGGGAGAAATCGAATGTGGAGTCGGGAAATACGAGCTGGGTAGTTTCTGGGTAGCGTGCCTTGAGCACAAATCCCACACGCTCTCCCAATCGGGCAGAGTCCTGGGTGAAATAGCCATTGATCTCCACACTTTGGGCCAAGGACGAAAAGCTCAATCCAAGGAGAAAAAGAAGAATGCCGATTCTACCCACGCTTCATTCTTTTGTTTCTGTACTTAAACAGGTCGATCAAAGGCGCGACGATGTCCTGTGTAGTGTCTATTGCCAAGTAGTTGATCTGGTTTTTCTTGCAGATCTCTTTCAGATATTCCCGCTCAATGGTGAAGGTCTCGGATATTTTTTTGGAAAAGCTGCCAAAGGCCGTGTTTACCCAGGTTGTTTTTCCCCGCTCTTTGTCGAAGATGGGAATGATGCCCAGTGCCGGCAAGGCAGATTCCCGAGGATCGGTAAGCTGGATGGCCACCAGGTCGTGGCGCTCGGCCAAGGCCCGGAAGGATCGCTCGTAGTCCTCGTCGATGAAGTCGGATATCACGATGATGATGCTCCGTTTTTTGATCAAGTTTAGGGCAAAGGAAAACATACCATTGAGGTCTGTTTTGAGACTTTTGTTGCTGTGGTCGAATATACCCCGGATGATCTTCACGCCCTGTTTGCTTCCCTTGGACGGCAAAATCAACTTTTCCTGTTGGTCAGAGTAAGAGATCAACCCGATCTGGCTTCCCTCATAAACCGCCGCCAAGGTCAACACACCCGCGATCAGCTTGGCCTTGTCTATTTTTTTGTTGTCCTGCTGACCGATGTCCTGACTGCCAGAGATGTCCAAGAGAAAATAGACCGATTGCTCTTTGTCCTCGCGGAAGGTCTTGACAAAAGTGCCATGGCCCTTTGCAGAGACTTTCCATTCGATCGTGCGCACGTCGTCGCCGTATTGATAGGGGCGCAGATCGTCAAATTCGAGCCCGGAACCCTTGAACAGCGACTGGTACTCTCCCTGCAGATGGTTGTTGGCCACCTTTCTGATCATAATTTCGTACTTCCTAAGCTTACTGAACAGCTGATCCATGCGGGCGATTTGAGCGGGCTAAGTTAAAGTCTTGAGCCGAATTATAAAATTTGCCAAAGGGAATCGGTTCGGACATTATCAGTTAAAAAAACCTAATTTTAAGGCGTGAAACGAATTCTTGCCTTACTTCTTTTCTTGATTCCCCTCGTATCCTGCGACCGCAACTCACCGCCTCCCGGGATCCTGTCCGAGGACGAGATGGTCAATGTGCTGATTGATATTCAATTAACTGAGGGCATCGTCAGCACCTTGCCGATAGCCTATGACTCCTCGCACGTGCTTTATTCCCTTTTGGAGAAAGATGTATTTGAAAAACATGCCGTGCAGGATTCAGTATTCACCAAAAGTCTGTTATTCTACCTAGAAGATGCGGCGAAGATGGATAGAATCTATTCTAGAGTCATTGATTCCCTTTCCGCCCATGAATCAATTCCAAGAGATAGTTTGGATCTATTCTGATGCTATACCCCTCGAACCTTGAACAAAAAATAAACTTCGTCAAAATCAAGGATCTGCTCAAGGCAGAATG
>CAZTJM010000371.1:0-1939 GCA_964613865.1 uncultured Limnohabitans sp.
TTCCCCCACAGGAGGCCATAAATCCGTAGTATCGGATTTTGTAGAAGTTGTCGGGCAGGATATGCCTGAGGAACCTGCCGGTGAATTCCCGTACGGGGAGCGTCATTGTTTTTTGTTTGTTGTCACGGTAGTCTTTCCACCGGAAGCTGACCGTATCATCTTGGCAAGCGAGAATCCGACTGTTGCTGATGGCTACCCGGTGGGTATATCGTCCCAGGTAGCTGATGACCTGATTGGCCCCTCTGAACGTTTTTTTGATGTACACGTGCCAGTTTTTGGCATACAGCACCTTTTTGAGCCGGGTCTGGTCTCGGTAGATCTCTGTTTGGCATTCCGGAATCCGGAGGGAATTCCGGCCCAGAAGTTGGGTCAGGCCGGAAAGGAATACGCCCCTGAAGATCGATGCAAGTGCTCTGACCGGCACGAAGAACTTGCGGTGGGCATGGATCCACTGCATCCGGTCCGGGTCCAATCCGCCCGCCGGGACAAGCATGTGGATATGGGGATGGTAAGTCAGTGCCTGCCCCCAGGTGTGGAGTACCGACAGGCTTCCTGTTTCCACTCCCAGAAAGTCGGGATTGAGAGCGGCTTTCTTTACAGCAAGTGCACAGGAGGCAAAGAGCAGATCATAGCAGATTTTCTGGTTGAGGTAGAACAAGGGCCGGAGTGACTCGGGTATGGTAAAAACCAGATGGAAGTACCTAACGGGAAGGAGCCTTGCTTTGAGTTTTTCCACCCAGACGAGCTGACGGGCATACTGGCATTTGGGGCAGTGCCTGTTTCTGCAGGAGTTGTAGCAGATCTTGTGATGATCACACCGGTCGCAGAGCAGGGTGTGACTGCCCATGGCGGAAGTCCTGCAGGCGAGCACGGAGGCAAAGGCCTTTTGCTGGCAGGCTGAAAGGTGAAGAGCGGAAGCGAACCCCTTTCCGCAAGCCCTGAAGACATCTGCCAGTTCGGCGCCGGAGGACCGTTGGTTGACCGTTTCCATCAGAGCGTGTCCAATGGACTTTTAATCTGTGCGGGTTCAAACTTGCATACATGAAGATAAACCGAGGTGGTCTTGAGGGAGCGGTGTCCAAGCAGATCTTGGATGATTCGCACATTGGTCCCCTGCTCCATGAGGTGTGTGGCAAAGGAGTGTCGGAGCGTGTGAAAGGAGGCGTCTTTGGAGATCCCGGTAGATTTTAAGGCTTTTTTCAGAACGACCTGTGCGCTTTTGTGACTGTAAGGCTGGCCCGGAGTCATTCCTTCGAACAGGTAAGTCTTGGGTCTGTAGGATCGAAAATAAGCTCGGAGTTGGTCTAGAAGTCCCGCGGGAAGCAACGTATAACGGTCTTTGTTGCCTTTACCTGAGCTGATGCGGATCTGCATGCGGGAGCTGTCCAGGTCAGCGGGTTTGAGATTTACTACCTCGTTTAGCCTGAGTCCTGCCGCATAGGTCAGGGCCACAAGGCAGTAGTGTTTTCTGTTTTTGAGACTGGCCAGAATGGCAGTGACCTCTTCTTTGGAAAAAACCACCGGAAGTGTCCTGGGAGTTTTTGGCCTTTTGACTTTGATCGGATCCCAATCGTTGCCCAACACATCCTTTTGCAGGATTCTGAATGCGCTGATAATCTGATTAATGCCGGAAGGGGAAAGTTGGTCTTGGGCTACCTTCTTAAAGAGATAATCCTTGAGTTCTGCCGAACTGATGAGATCCGGAGACTTGCCGAAGTGTCTGGCCATTGCAGCCACCAGGCTGATGTAGGTGGTGATGGTTCTGGGGGAGTAATTTCTGACCCGCATCTCTTGGAGCATGCGCTGTCGGAGGCTTTTTTTTCCATGATGGATTAAGATTTAGAATGAAACATGGGATAAAAATAACCTTAATGCCTAAAAATGAGAGCAATACGTCCTGCTGTGAAATGCACTGCCGACGCAGTCGGTTTAGTTCAAC
>CAZTJM010000372.1:0-1934 GCA_964613865.1 uncultured Limnohabitans sp.
AGTATTGGATGAATTCACCGAGGAAATCATCGAACTCTATTATGCGATGAAAAGAGAGAAAGAGTCATTTGCTGAGTTGGGGATAGATTTTGAGGAGAAGGCATTCTATGATATCCTCAAAGCCCTGGCCATCAAATACGACTTCTCCTACCCGGAAGACAAGCTCCTCCATCTCTCCCACCAAGTCAAAGAAGTGGTGGACGACAAAGCCAAATACACGGATTGGAGCAAGCGGGATGACATCAAAGCAGAGCTGAAAGCCGATCTGATCATTCTCCTGGCTGAAAATGACTACCCTCCTGTGGACCGAGATGAGGTCTACAAGGAGATTTTTGAGCAGGCGGAGAATTTTAAGAAGTATCAGCAAAAGTAGTTATAACGGAATTTCAAAGTTTAAGTCAAATTTTCGTAGAACATTTCAATCGAACCAAAACCATTCCATCCGTTTAATGTAGATTCTAGTTAGAAGAATATTCCATTTTGGTAAGAGACAAAATAATATTCCTGACCAAGAAAAATGAAACTAATCCAGCTATAATATACACAACAAGAACCATCCAAAGTGTTATATCAAAACTGGAAAAAACAGAAACAACAACAACAACTCCAGGAAAGAAAAATAAATATAACCAAATCAAATTATAATTGAAATCCAATTTTCTGCCAACTTCAATAGGCAGAACAGAGTTAAAAAGCTCAACCTTCTTTTGATAAAACCCACTATCATCTATCGTTTGTTTTAGTCTCTCCGAATTGACATTATCTGCATATTCACCTATATAGTACTTCATTAAAAACAAAATCAAGACAACAAGCGAAGGCCAAACATAAAAAAAGAGAACTGACGGAATTTCAACACCATAAACCGCAATATTTTTTTTGTCTGATCCACTACTATTTTCCGTTTCACGTATCACATCATAAATCGACTCATTTCTGTATTGCGCTAAGCTTGATTCATTTTCATGTATTTCATTAGGCAAAGATGAATATCCGATTGTATCTCCCGGCGCTGACTTCTCCAAAAAAACAATATAGTCTTGAAAACTTGAATTCGGAATTGGAACATGAATTATCGGCACCTCCATTTGCATCATTTTTGATGTATAACTTGGATTTCTATCCACGATATAATCAAGAGAGTTTTGATAGGTTTTAAATCTATAAGATATATCAATATTAACCACCGAGTCCATCTTATTATTTAATACTTGGGTAAGAGAAATTGGAGTATTCAAATTAATAAAAACCTTAGCTGCAACACCTTTCTTCTCTTTGAGCTCATCAAGTTTAGCTCTGATTTCTCTAGAAAAATATTTATAATCTGGAATAGACAGAGTAGAATTATTATTTGAATAAACTAAAAAATAATCCAAATATGTACCAAAATTACTTCTATTAAAAAAATCTATCAAAAATGGAACAGTCACGAAATGATTTAATACTTTTCCATTATCATTAATCCCAAAAGGGTTCCCGACTTTATCAGTTTCAAATTCTAGATATTCTAGTCCATCCCCTACTTCTTCATAAATATCATCTTGTAAACCGAATTCATTAAGAACCATTGTATTTCCATTTGCTCTAACATCCTCCAAAAATGTGTTATGCAAATTTCCAGAAGGCCTGAAAACTGAATACATTTTTTTCACTATCGGATTAATACTTGATTCCTTGGAAAAAAGCGAAGTCAAACTTGTCAATAGTAATAAAAAACAAAGTAACCCCATAAATCTTGAGAAAAACCGTAAAATTTTGAAATCCATATAAGTCAAATTAAAGTAATAGTCTATTTAATCGAAAAAGAATTTTTTAATGGTTATTTTCTCCAATAAAGCACATGGAGCCAGATTTTTTTCGTGAACTCCATAAACACAACTCACTTACTAGTCATCCATTGAGACTAATCACCAACCATCATTTAACAAAATAAT
>CAZTJM010000373.1:0-1928 GCA_964613865.1 uncultured Limnohabitans sp.
ATTCCTGGCCCAGCTTCAACGGAATCCTTGGCCCAGTGACCTCCGTTTTAGACATGGTCGGCTTTTTATGGCTTGGGATTTGTTCAATCTATCATGAAGCCCTTTATTTGCCTATGGAAAATATGGATCACCTTCGGGAATTTTTTAATGCCAAAAATTTCAAGTCCTACCACCCACTCATGACCGAGAAAGAGCTGACTAAGTGGATCGGTTCCTTTAGTCCAGATACATTCTCTTCCTACAGCTCTAAACTTGATTTTCTTCAACAACTCAATTCTTTTGCCCTCTCCCACTTCGAGGACGAGCTGTTTTTCAAACAGCTGCTGACACATTCCTTTTTTAAAGAAAATATCGTTGGTGCCTTCGAGGTCAAGACTTTAACTTCAAGGCTAGATTTGCTTAAAGTCAACGGTGTAACCACAGCCTATGAAATAAAATCCGAATTTGACTCACTGGAAAAACTTGAGAAACAAAGTCAAGATTATTTGAAGCTATTTGAGTACAACTATTTGGTAGTAGCGGAAAAACACCTGGATAAGGCGAGACTAATTTTACCTGATTCCTTTGGAGTCTATATCCTTAAAAACAAAGCGTTAAAAAGAATAAAAGCTGCAAAAAAGAATCGAAACTTTGACTCGAAATCCCAACTTTCGATCCTAGCTGCACGAGAGCTAAGAAACGAATTCAAATCAGTGGATACAGAGTATATTTTGGAAAGCTATACCCCAAGTCAAATAAACGAGGCCTTAAAAGGAGCCTTAAAGAAACGATATTCAAAAAAATGGAATTTTATTAAGGAAAGGTCATCGGAGATCTTCCCACTTGACTATCAATATTTTTTCCATCATCCCATCAACCCACAATTGATCTACTCCAGGTAAAGCGGGATGGTGCGATCTTCATCGATCCAAACTCTCATGCAATGCAGGTAATGCTGCATGGCTATCTTTTTGAATTTAGCCTGATTCTGACCATTCTCTATTCCGGTATTTATATCCTGAAGCAACTTAACTCCCGGATTACCTTCAATAAAGGTGGAAAACTGATCCTGAAGTCTCATAAATGGAGTACTTCCTAGAACTGCAGGAACTATAAAGTCCTTGAATTGTGAAAGCTTCTTTTCCTCTGCCTTGAAACCATAGTACAAGTTGTCATAAGGATCATAGAATATAAATCCGGGACTGATAGTGCCTCCTGCTGTCAGATCATCTTTCTTTATTCCTGCATAATCCCCAAAGACATCAAAATTTTCTCTTTCAAATGTTTCGATCAAACTATTATCAGCCTCGGAAATAACATCATTATGGTCCAAGCCGACATTTTTTATATCTGAATTTAAAGCACTCCGAATGATGATTTTCATCAGTCCCTGAAACCGATCTTCTCTCAATACACGATTATGCTTTCTGAAAATTGGATTTGTTGGACTAACTGTTCCCAGATCATAAATAAAAAAATCCGAGCCAAGACGGATTGCCGCTTCAATTTCCAACAAATCCGCCTCAAATGAATCGGGATTCGTCATGTAGGCAAGTCTAGGAAAACGATCCCTTAAACTTTCCGCTTGCCGTGTAATGGTCTCGGCTTCCCCCTGAAGGTTCAAGAGAGAGGAGACTACAGGAACAACTTTATCAATTCCAGCAAACTGAATCAGGAAACCAATTCTATCAGCTACGGATTCAAGAACTGTTTTTGAAAAAGTGATTACTTCCGCCTGAGTACTATTTGAGAGTTTGATGTAGTTTGGTAAGGATAAAAACACCTGGTCAGATGTGATTGAGCCAATCAAATCCTTGTAAATCTCAAAAGCAGTTTGTTGATTATGGCTGCTGCATTTGGCGGTTATGATTTGATAATGAAAGCTTACGAGCAAGCGATAAAAGAAAAATATCGCTTTTTCAGCTATGGCGATGCCATGTTGATTATCT
>CAZTJM010000374.1:0-1923 GCA_964613865.1 uncultured Limnohabitans sp.
CTCCGGGTCACGAAGCCGTTACTGCTATGCGTGCACGGGGTGCTAAGCTGACTGATATCGCGATCATTGTGATCGCTGCGGACGACAGCATCATGCCTCAGACCAAGGAGGCCATCAATCACGCGCAAGTAGCGGGTGTACCGATGATCTTTGCCATTAATAAGGTGGATAAGCCTAATGCTAGACCTGAGAAGATCAAGGAAGAGCTGGCCAATATGAACCTCCTCGTAGAAGAGTGGGGTGGTAAATACCAGTCTCAGGACATTTCGGCGAAAACTGGCCAAGGCATCGACGAATTGCTGGAGAAAGTGTTGCTTGAGGCAGAAATCCTCGAGCTGAAAGCCAATCCAGACAAAAATGCAGTGGGCTCGGTGATCGAGGCATCCCTTGACAAGGGACGCGGCTATGTAGCTACCATCATGGTGCAGGCGGGTACGCTGAGAGTCGGCGACGTCATGCTGGGAGGTCAACACTATGGCCGTGTGAAGGCCATGTTTGACCACAAAGGCAAGAAGCTGAAGGAAGCTGGGCCGTCTACACCTGTACAAGTACTTGGTCTCAGCGGGGCACCGCAAGCGGGTGACTCCATCAAAGTATATGATACCGAGCGTGAGGCGAGGGAAATCGCCAACTCCAGAGAGCAGATCCAGCGGGAGCAGAGCTTACGTACCAAGAAGCACATTACACTTGATGAAATCGGTCGCCGTCTGGCTATCGGAAGCTTCAAGGAGCTCAATATCATTATCAAAGGTGACGTGGATGGTTCCGTCGAGGCACTTTCCGACTCCTTGCTCAAGCTGTCCAAAGACGAGGTCAAGGTATCCATCATTCACAAAGGTGTGGGTCAGATCTCCGAATCCGACGTCTTGCTGGCTTCGGCATCCGATGCGATCATCTTGGGATTCCAGGTAAGACCATCTTCCAACGCCAAGAAGTTGGCTGAGCAAGAGGAGATCGAAATCCGTCACTACTCCATCATCTATGATGCGATCAACCAGATCAAGGATGCGATCGAAGGTATGCTTGAGCCAGAATTTGAAGAAGTCATCACTGGTAATATCATCGTACGGGAAGTATTTAAGATCACCAAAGTGGGTACCGTCGCAGGTTCTTACGTCACCGATGGATTTATCACCAGAAAGAACAAGATTCGCGTCATCCGTGGCGGTATCGTAATCCACGAAGGCGAGATCGATCAGCTGAAGCGATTCAAGGACGACGTATCCGAAGTGAAAGCTGGCTACGAGTGCGGTATCTCTATCAAAAACTTCAACAACATCGAAATTGACGACACGATTGAAGGATACGAAATGAGGGAAATCAAGAGAAAGAAATAATTCTCTAAATGATTCATTAAGAAAAAGGAACGGCGACAGTCGTTCCTTTTTTATTTTTAGCCAATGACAGCAGCACTGCAAATATCACTTCTTTTCCTTTCGGGCATTTTTCTTTTAAGTATTGGGCTTGGTCTTTTTAGGCCGGTAATTGTCTTGTGGTTCTTGGATAGGTTCAATCGCCGGAAGGTAATTCGTTATTATGGGACTGCGTTTTTGATTTCGCTTGCACTTCTGTTGATTCTTGTTTTTTTGGAAGGTTTCCAAGTATAAAATTCTGTAAGACGATTCTTTTTTAGGATAGTGTATTTTGTTTGAATGAAATTTCAGGTTTTTTGACAAACGGATTTTTTTTTCATTATTTTTCGAACTGAATCCCAGATAACCCCTTGAGAAAAGCCGTAGCCATAGCACTTTTACTTTGCTTTGCCATGTACCATTTTGGCTACTACGCATTCTATTATTCCTATCAGTATTCCATCGAGAGCAACTGGCAGGACAAAATATACGGGGAACAGTTGGGCGCATTGGAGGAGCGAATGATGGAGATTCCTCTTTCCGCCCCCTACATGTCAAACCAGGAGGATTT
>CAZTJM010000375.1:0-1910 GCA_964613865.1 uncultured Limnohabitans sp.
TCTCTCATTTCAAAAGAAGGCATTTCTTCGGCCACTTTCACATATACAACAGAGAGCTTGCCTGACCAAAGAACAGCCGTACGCGGAACAGAAAGTCCATTTCCAGTACCTTTTAACTGGGTTTTGATCTTAGCTGTGACAAACATCTCTGGCTTAAGCTTTTGACCAGCGTTGCTGATTTCAGCTCTGATGGAAGCTGCTCGGGTATTGGGATCCAAAAGTGGGTCGATAAAGGAAACCTTTGCGGTGAATTTTTCACCTGGAATTCCAGAAACAGAGAAATTGATCGGATCACCCATTTTGATGGAATTCAAATCCGCTTCGTAAGCGTCCAAAAGCACCCAAAGCTTATTGAGATTGACCACATTGAATAGCACTTGACCTGTATTTACATAGTCACCGACAGCAATATTTCGCTGGGTTACCACTCCGCTTTGGTCCGCCAAAATATCAATTTGGTCCTTAACTATTCCACTTTGCTCAATGGCCTGAATTTGACCTTCGGTGAGTTTCCAAAGGCGTAGCTTTTCTTTGGCTGCTTGATAGAGTTGAGGAAAATCAGCTTTGCTTTTGGAAGCTTCCAACAATTCCCGCTGTGCGGAAAGCAATTCTGGAGAATAAAGCGTAGCCAATTTCTGACCAGCTTGCACTTTTTCACCGGTGAAGGTCACAAACAACTTTTCAATTCTTCCCGGGAATTTGGCGGTGACGGAGGCATTTTCCCTCTCGTCAACTTGGATTTTTCCAGTTAGGAAAAGTTCACCCCCAACATTGGAACCACCGACTTTGGTCGTGTGAATTTGTGCCAAAGCCACTGCTTCGGGAGTCATTTCGTAAACTAGTGGATTGCCTGAACCAGAACTGGCCTGATTGGCTGGAATCAAATCCATCCCACATATCGGGCAGGAGCCGGGCTCCTCCAATCGGATTTGTGGGTGCATAGAACAAGTCCAGATTGAGTTTTCAGCGGATTCTGTGCCGTGATCATGGAATGCCTCAACGGTTTCAGCTCCTGGTTTGAGGATCCATCCGATCAATCCACCGAGGATTAGGGTACAAACAACCAGGATCGTTTTATTTTCAAATAGCTTCTTCATGAGATTTAGTCATTAAGTGGAATGGAGGAGGAGGAAAGCATTTCAAGCTTTGCCAGACTTTGATGCTGCAGATTGATCGCATTGATTTCCTGCAATTGATAATCCAGCAGCTGCTGCTGGGCCCGGAGGATTTCTTCAAAGTCCTCTCCATCTCCCGAATAGGAGGTGACCAAAAGGTTCAAGTTTTGATTAGTCAGCTCACGTTGCTCTCTATAGAGGCTGATTTTTCGCTCGGCATTTTCCCAATCTCGATAGGCATTCGCCCATTCCATTGCCAACAGGTTTTTGGTTTTTTCCTTTTCTAAAACTGTAGCCTCCTTTAGTAATTCAGCTTCTTTGACTCTGGAATTGATCTTTTTGCGGTAAATCGGAAGGGAAAGACTGACCATAGGCATGACCATATCCTTGCCACCCATCATCATTCCGCTCTCTTCTCTAGCCGTAAAAGGCATGTAATTCACACCCGCTCCAAACATCGGTCTACCATCCAATTTGGCCATGCGAGCCTGCTGATCATAAGCCGCCAATTCGGAATCGTACATGGCAAGCATAGGATTGTTTGTCTGAATACTATCCAAAACCGCCAATTTTTCAGCTTCCAATTGAATAGCTTCAAATCCAGTCGGAAGTGAGATGTCAGCTCGAATTTCCCGATTGAGCAACTGATTGAATTTAATCTGAAGCGGTTCCAAATCAGCTTTTTGCTGGGTAATCGTATTTTCCAGTTCCTTCATGGAAAAACGAATCAGAAGGATATCACTCAACGAAGAGCCTGAAGATGCCAAACCGCCAGAACACATGGAGCTCGGAGAG
>CAZTJM010000376.1:0-1894 GCA_964613865.1 uncultured Limnohabitans sp.
GGAAAACTACGCTGGTAAAAAGCCTGAAACTAGATAAGGAGAGCCTTTACATTGATCTGGAAAAAGCGTCTGATCGAGCCAAGCTCCTCGATCCCGAGCTTTTCCTCAAAAGCCACACAGACAAAACCGTGATTCTCGACGAGATCCAGCTCATGCCGGAGCTCTTTGCCGAGTTGCGAAGCCTGATCGATGAGCAGCGGGAGCCGGGAAGGTTTATTCTTTTGGGTTCGGCCTCGCCGGACTTGATCCGAAAGAGCGCGGATTCGCTCGCTGGAAGGATAGGGTATTTGGAGCTAACCCCATTTTTCTTTGGAGAGATCGAGCCAGACGAAACCGAAAAACTCTGGATTCGAGGTGGTTTTCCCTTGTCCTTCTTGGCGAGATCCGAGCGTGAAAGCCAGCTTTGGAGGCAAAACTTCATCAAGACCTACCTAGAGCGGGATCTTGCCCAGATCGGCCTCAGCACCGATCCTCGGCTGGTGGAGCGCTTCTGGATGATGCTGGCCAATGCACAGGGCGGGCTGTGGAATGCGGAGACTTTCGCCAAGGCGCTGGGCATCACGCGGCCTACGGTCAACCGCTACTTGGAGTATTTGGAAGGCTCCTTTATGGTGCGCGTGCTGGCTTCCTATCACCACAACATCAAAAAGCGGCTGGTCAAATCGCCCAAGGTTTTCATCCGCGACACGGGACTATTGCACGCGCTGACCGGAGTCGATTCGATGGCGGCTTTGCAAAACCTGCTGCTGATAGGTGCTTCATGGGAAGGCTTTGTTATCGAGCAGATTGCGGCTACGTTCGGCGAAGCTTACGAGTACTATTTCTACCGAACGCATCAAGGGGCGGAATGTGACCTGCTTTTGGTGAAAAACGGGGTGGTCAAGACGGCCATTGAGATCAAAAACACACTTTCTCCCCGGCTGAGCAAAGGGATGCAGATCAGCATGGAGGACACCGGAGCTGAGGAAGGTTTTGTGGTTTGTAGGGTTGATCAGGGATTTCCTCTGTCGGAAAAAGTAAAGGCCGTGGGCTTGCCGGAGTTTTTGGACAGAAAATAGGCGCAAATTCCGATGCGATATTGCGCCAATTTTTTACTGGCAATTTTAGAAAAAGTTAGTGTAACTTAAGTTTGTTTAAATACAAGGTTTGTTAAGAAATAACACAATGAGCCAATCAGAAAAATATCAAAGGCCGAGATCGGAAATCTTGGCGGAATTTAAGAGTCAAGAAAAATTTGTGGTTTTCTATATGAACCAAATTGTGGAGGGAGATTTTGACTTCTACAAGCCTTTGGCGGCAAGTTTTAGAATTCTTTTCCATCATCAAGGGGCAAATAAGTCGTTATTGAATCAGCTAGAGATTACAGACAAATTAGAAATGGTTTCAACTTCTGGCAGATTTAACCCATCGAGTATTACGCCATTTTTAGGTCTTCTGTTTATGCGTTTAGAATCTACACATGCTTATTACGTCCCACATGAGATACCCGACGAATTCAGAACACTGTCATTTGAAAAATGGTGGTCAGAGGAAATAGTAATTAGTGATTCACTTAGACACAAGTGGACTAGAAAGGATTTGGTTTCTTTTACTGCAAATCAGGATGGAGGGAGTCATGTTGACCCTAGGATAGACCAAAAGTATTATAGGTTAGCTTACGCGAATTCAATTGGCTGGAAATTTTTCCAAGGACGCGAATCTCAGGGAAAAGATATGGACAATCCAGTTCCCCCAAGCCTTTGGCAAATAGGGATAGAGTTTTTAAAATCTCTGGAACTTTTCAGAAGGAAAAATCCAACCCTGATTTAAGAATTGATAGCGACCAAAAACAAAAGCCTATCTCATAATAACAATGAGTTAGGCTTATTTTCGTGGGATCTAAGGGATTCGAACC
>CAZTJM010000377.1:0-1891 GCA_964613865.1 uncultured Limnohabitans sp.
GGAAGACGACTTCTCTTGTATCCCAAGACATGCTCCAACCCGTGAACAGGATAGGGAGAATATACTTCGTGGATTTTCACACCCGTGCCTCTTACTTTCTCGACTGCATGGAGCAATACGTCCTCATCGTCGTAGACTCCCAGAATAAAATGTGTATCCTTTTCCATGACTATTTATGCACTTTTTCGGATGAAGACTTGAGTACGGATTTCACTTCCGCCATATTGATCACCGGGAAGAACTTGGCGAACAAGAAGAACAGTGTGAAAAACAAGCCAAAGGTGAACATATAAACTCCCACGTCAGCCCAGGTCGGGTAAAACATCGCCCATGAAGATGGAAGGTAATCCCTATGGAGGGAAGTCACGATGATCACAAATCGCTCAAACCACATCCCGATATTCACTACCAAAGAAAGTAGAAAAGTAGCGACGATTGAGGTCCTGATTTTCTTGAACCAGAAGAGTTGTGGAGAGATTACGTTGCAAGTCATCATTGACCAGTAAGCCCACCAGTAAGGTCCAGTTGCACGGTTGATGAAAGCATATTGCTCTGCCTCTACACCGGAATACCAGGCAATGAAAAACTCAGTGATGTACGCGATACCTACGATCGATCCGGTAATGATGATTACGATGTTCATCAATTCGATGTGACCGATGGTGATGTAGTCCTCAAGGTTGTAAACCTTTCTGGTGATAATCATCAAGGTCAATACCATCGCAAATCCGGAGAAGATCGCACCGGCAACGAAGTATGGAGGGAAGATGGTAGTGTGCCATCCTGGAATTACCGAGGTAGCAAAGTCAAACGATACGATCGTGTGAACTGAAAGTACGAGTGGAGTAGCCAAACCTGCGAGAATCAAAGAAACTGACTCGTAGCGCATCCAGCTTTTTGCAGCTCCGTCCCATCCAAAAGAAAGCGCTCCGTAAATGGTCTTTCTCAAACCCGTAGCTCTGTCACGGATAGTGGCAAAATCAGGAATCAAACCGATGTACCAGAATACCAATGAAACCGAGAAATAGGTAGAGATCGCAAATACGTCCCAAAGAAGCGGAGAGTTAAAGTTTACCCAAAGAGAGCCAAAAGTGTTCGGCAAGGGAAGAGCCCAATAAGCTCCCAGCCAAGGTCGTCCCATGTGGAGTACCGGGAACATCGCCGCACAGATTACCGCGAAGATGGTCATAGCTTCCGCCGCTCTGTTGATTGACGTTCTCCATTTCTGTCTGAACAAAAGCAATACTGCCGAGATCAGTGTACCCGCGTGACCGATACCAACCCACCATACGAAGTTGGTGATATCCCAAGCCCAGCCCACTGTTTTGTTCAATCCCCACATTCCGATGCCCTCCCAGACGGTCGCGGCAACGGCTATAAATCCAAGTGCCAATACACCGGCTGAGGTAAGAAAAGCCAGAAACCACTTGATATTTGGTTTCGCTTCCACATGGCGCGACACATCGTGTGTTACGTCATGGTAGGATTTCCCCCCGGTAACTAACGGCTCACGTACGGATGAAGTAACCTGCATAGTTTATAAAATTATGATTACGCTTCGTTTTTCTCTTTATTTCTGATTTTGGTAAAGTACCAAACGTTAGGACTCACGTTGATCTCTTCCAATACGTGGTAAGCTCTTTCTTCACCGACTTCCTTGTGAGCCGCATCAGATTCTTCGATCTTCAAAAGCTTGGAAATACGGCTTTCCGGATCATTCAAGTCACCGAAGACCAGACCGCCACCTGGACATGCCTGAGCACAAGCTACATTGATGTCACCGTCTTTCACCTTGCGCTTCTCACGCTTGGCTTCCAATTTACCAGCCTGAATTCTTTGCACGCACATGGAGCATTTTTCCATTACACCTCTGGCACGTACAGTCACGTCT
>CAZTJM010000378.1:0-1886 GCA_964613865.1 uncultured Limnohabitans sp.
GGAATATCTCGTCGATAGCGATTGGTGAGCTGGTCGTAGGCTGAGTATAAGGTGGCGGTTTCCCGGATACTGGATTTGAATTCAAAAACCACCAAGGGCAAGCCATTTACATAGAGAATCCCATCGGGAATGCGCAGTTTCTCGTAGCCTTGGATTTCCAGTTGGTTGACGATCTTAAAGACATTTTTCTCAGGCTCTTCGTAGTTGATTAGGGAGATAAAAATATCCTTCTTTTTAGGGTCTTCCCGCTTCAGCAGAAATCCATCTCGGACCCAATCCATGATTTTCTTATTGCTCTCATAGAGGTCGGAAGCGGGGAGCTTTTCCAGTTCCCGGGTGATCCCAAATATCTCATTGGGTGTGATCTTTTGATCGGAATAGGCGCTCGTGAGAAATGCCTGCAAATCCTCCCGGATCAGGACGTCTTCTTTGCTGCGGATGATCTCCTCACCCAGGACATGGGGATAGCCCTGATCGCTCAGTAGGGTGATGAAAGCCTGTTCCAGTTGGGATTCGGTGAATTTCATTTACTTCAACAGCTTTATTTGCCAGCTTCCTTCCTTTTTTCCTCCTTCTCTATCTATCATTCCTTCAGATTTTAATTTCTGGATATACGTTTCCACTGATCGATCCGATACTCCGAGAATTTTCCCAATTTGACCTGCGGTAGCTTCAGGATAAAGTGCGATAATAAACAGGGTATTTATCGGATTGGGTAGTTTCTTTTCCGAGGCTTTTCCGAAGCTTTCCCGAAGCTTTCCCGAAGTTATTCCGAAATTCTCCTCAAGGTAGTGTGAGAAAGATTTATAATGACTTTGCAAAAATGACTTGTTCTCAGACGGTTCAGATCCTATACGTCCAGCAATCGAACCGAATTCTTTCCGGATTCTTTCCGAAACTATTCCGAAATCATTCCGAACTTCTCCCGAAGGGATTTCCTCTTTTCGCGCATAAAGGGTGACAGCAATACCACCCTTACTTTCTGTAATGTCAGGTTCCGGAAGCCCCGCTTTTATACAGGCATCCAGTATTTTTAATGTGCCTCGTCCCCAAGTGTCTATATACCCAGCCATGAAACATACCTTGGCAATTTTTGGATTACGGGGACGTGATGGATGTTCTTTTTTTAAGTCGTCTAAAGTAAGTCCCTGTGGAAGAGCCCCTTCATTCCAGATGGTAAGCCTATCGTCATAGACCCGAAGCTGGACATGGGCTCCCATATAGGTTCGATGTACCAAGGCATTGAGCAGCATCTCCCGGATTGCCGCTTGGGGGTAGCTGTCTTTTTCTATTCGATGCATCCCCTCAAAAGAAATCGGACGAATCAAAAATTTGTTGTTCAGTTGAATTGGAACTTGATCCAGGACCTGAACCAAGTTTCCCTCTATCACTTCCTGAAAGCGCAGATCAGCAGCATCAACTCCAAACCGTCCGATTCTCACTTCGAGGCTCGGAAAAAACCGGGAAGGGTTTTTTCCGAAAAGTACGATTGCGCCTCGTTTTAATTTATTCCCTTCCGATAGTTGGAGTTTTTCTAATATCTGTAAGGTGCTCAATCCTTTAGTCTCCGGCAAGCGACCCATCCCTTGACTATCCAAAACAAACTTGGCTATACTTTCCGCATCGATATCGGCTAGCGTAGCCCCTTCCTCGATCACATCATCCCAAGTCTTCCCTGCTTTCTTTAGCAAAAACTCATTTAGCTCTACTCCGGTAAGCTCTAGGGTGCTGCTGCCGCTGCGATAGTAGTATCTTCCCCTCAATGATACCGGGACAGAGTAGGGATTGACTTTGATTTCCAAGTAGGGTAGAGAGCCTTCCTCCAGTAGATTGATATCGCAGAGGATGCCCATGCTGTTTCGGATCTTGCTGGGGATGGTCTCCAG
>CAZTJM010000379.1:0-1877 GCA_964613865.1 uncultured Limnohabitans sp.
TATGTGTGCCTTGAAGCGGAGGAATAAGTCCAACGCATGCTGTTGAAAAGATGATGGAAGGCCCATCGTGGAAGCTGTCAGCCAGATTCCACAAACCACT
This sequence comes from uncultured Limnohabitans sp., assembly GCA_964613865.1. Classification (GTDB taxonomy): domain Bacteria; phylum Bacteroidota; class Bacteroidia; order Cytophagales; family Cyclobacteriaceae; genus Algoriphagus. The sequence continues at coordinate 101 of CAZTJM010000379.1, forward strand.
TTATGGTGCGTTTCACCGAAAGGTACTCGTATTGAGCGATAAAGAAAAGGCAGAGGTCATCTGTCAGGTGGGTAACGGGGAGCTGAACGAAAGTGAACCTCCATATTAAAACATCGATATATCCATAGCTCATGCTGAAACTGAGGGGGTATATGTGTCCTCAGGAATAAAGTTCGGCAGAAGTAAGCTGTTACCGGCCGGACAGTATGCGGTGTAAAGGAGGCAGGAACCCGTTACAGGCTTTTCAACGGAACAAGGGAACTCTTTCAGCAGTGCGAAGGGAAAGTACAAGCAGAGAACCTGTAAGGCGAATACCAAAATGCTGAAAGGGGGCGGATTCCATCGTAGTAGTGAGGATATTCTGTGAAAGCAGAGGGGAGCGAAGGGTGGAACCAGAGTCGGTTTACATGGTAACAACAACTTGTAAAATGGGATGATTGATTATTATGAAACAAAGGAACATCCTGTAAACAGGATAATGGTACTGGAGGCCTTCAAAAAGGTCAAGTCCAGTGGTGGAAGCGGTGGAATAGACGGACAAAGCATCAGCGACTTCGAGGAGAGACTAAGCAGTAATGTTTACAAACTCTGGAACCGCATGAGCTCGGGAAGCTATCACCCCTCAGCGATCAAGGAAGTGTTGATTCCCAAGAAATCAGGAGGTACCCGAGGACTTGGGATCCCGACAGTTTCGGACAGGGTATGCCAGCAGGTAGTCAAGACCTATCTGGAACGTATAGTAGAACCGACGTTTCATCCCGACAGCTATGGATATCGGCCTGGGCGGAACGCCCATATGGCCATTCAGGCAGCAACAAGGAGATGCAGTAAAATCGGTTGGATATTGGACATCGATATCAGTGGATTCTTCGATAACATACCCCACGATCTAATGCTGAAAGCGGTAGAACACTATACTAAAGAGAAATGGGTTCTGATGTACATCGAGCGGTGGCTGAAAGCTGATGTTGTGAAACAGGGAACAGGAGTGACTGAAAGACGGGAGAAGGGTACTCCTCAGGGAGGAGTTATCAGCGGACTGCTAGCGAATATGTTTCTCCACTTCACCTTCGACAAGTGGATGGCGAAGTATTTTCCGAAAATGCAATTCGAAAGATACTCGGACGACATCATTGTTCACTGCGTAAGCAACAAGCAAGCAGGATTTATGAAAACCCGATTAGCGGAACGACTGAACGAATGCGGACTGTCAATGAATGAAGCTAAGACAAAGATTGTCTACTGCCGAAATGACCGAAACAGAGAGAACCCTGAGACGGCATCATCATTTGACTTTCTGGGATACACGTTTAAGCCCCGCTATTGTCCGACAAAAGACGGATTGAAACTGATCACCGCTGCGTGTATGAGTGAATCTTCTAAGACCTCAGTCAGGGATAAACTCAGAAAATTTTCGATGAGGAAATTCAGAGGAAATATCCAAGAACTGTCGTCTGCTATCAATGTCATGTTAAAAGGCTGGATTAACTATTACTGCAAGTTCCACAAATGGACAACGGTAGGATTATGGTTTTGGCTGAACAGGAAACTGACAGAATGGAAGATGGCTCAGAAACGGAGACTGGGTAAAAGAAAAGCAATCAGGTGGCTGGAAACAGTCTACCGAGGAAAGCCAAATCTCTTCGCCCACTGGCAACTGGTACCACCAACTCTTGGTAAGAACAGGAGACCTGACTTTGGAAGCGCCGTGTGATGGGAGACTATCACGCACGGTGCTGTGAGAGGTTTGGGGTGAAATTCCCCTTACCTACTCGAC
>CAZTJM010000380.1:0-1871 GCA_964613865.1 uncultured Limnohabitans sp.
ATGAAACCGCTGTGTGTGCCTTGAATGGTGATTATAGACCAAAAAGACGGTCGTTCCAACGGGTGAAAGTCCCTTAAGCGCGGGAGTAGTTACCCCGAAGCCAAGCAAGCGGCAAGCTGGTTTGCCGTGAGGCATTCAGTGAAGTAAGCCAGACTGCGGTGTCTGTACTGACGAACAGAAACCACATACCGAGGCTATGAGGTGGGATGAGGTACCACATGCTGCCGAAGTCCAAAACCTGAGGGATCAGGAACCATCGCCAAAATAGTAGATGTGGCAGCGATAGACACAAGGATATTCACCTTACCGAGGGAGGTCTCTAGACGTCTGGAACGTCCAAGAGAAGTCAGCCGAAGTCATAGTAGTTATCGGAAACGAGCTGTAAATACTACAGAGGTCTCACTGGATAATGAAGGACTGAACATTGAATCGCGTCCCAATTAGGATAGGAATCCTGAAAATTCAGGATAGCCTACCCTTAAACGGACAAGGAAAACAAAGTAATGATAGAAAAAGTACTACAACCGAAAAACCTCTACAAGGCTTACCGCCAAGTGGTATGCAATAAGGGAGCAGCAGGAGTAGACAGGATGCATGTAACTGAACTGAGATCGTACATTGACCAGAACAGAAAAGCGGTGCCCACCTCTATTCTCAGCAGGAAGTATGTGCCTCAGCCTATTAGGGGAGTGGAAATCCCCAAGAGTAACGGAAAAACCAGATTACTTGGAGTTCCATGTGTAGTGGATAGATGGCTTCAACAGGCGGTTAGCCAACAACTCGCTTCCCTATTTGAACTGAGCTTCGAAGAGGAGAGCTACGGTTTTCGTCCTGGCAAAAACTTACATGGAGCGGTGACCCAATCCCTGAAACACATCAATGATGGCTATCAGGATATTGTTGACATCGATCTGAAAGGTTTCTTTGACGAAGTCCAACACTACAAACTCCTCCAGCTGATCTACAACAGGGTGAAATGCCCGACCACGCTTTGGCTGATCCGAAAGTGGCTTAGAGCACCGATCCAGATCAACGGAAAGCTGCACAAACGCCGAAAGGGTATGCCACAGGGAAGTCCCCTGAGTCCATTGCTGTCCAATATTCTATTGGACGAGCTGGACAAACACCTCAAAAATAAGGATCTGAAATTCGTCCGTTATGCCGATGATTTCAGTATTTATATGAGGTCTAAAGCAGAGGCGCAAAAGGTTGGGAATGAAGTCTACCTGTTCCTGAAGAATAAGTTGGACTTGCCCATCAACAGGGAGAAGAGCGGTGTGAGAAGACCCACAAAGTTCGGGCTACTGGGACATGGATTTGCGGCGACTTACGGGAAAAGGGAAAAAGGCGACTACCAGTTGATAGTGAAAAAGGAAAGTTGGGATAACCTAAAGCGTAAGCTCAAGAATATCACCAAGAAGACCCTGCCATACAGTTTTGAGGTACGGCTCCGCAAACTCAGAGAAGTGTGGATGGGCTGGGTAAGCAATTACCGGTTGGCCAATATAAAAACCAAGCTTAATAAACTCGATGAGTGGCTAAGGAACCGTCTGCGATACTGTATCTGGCATGACTGGAAAAAGCCCGAGCGAAAACGCAAAAATCTGATCAGACTAGGGGTGCCTCAAGAACAAGCTTATGCTTGGAGTAGAACCAGGAAAGGGGGATGGGCGGTCGCCCAAAGTCCGATTCTGGGCATGACTATCACTCTGTCCAGACTTAGAAGAAAAGGCTACCAGAGTATGCTGGACTTTTATTTGAAAACAGTACCTGAGATTCAATGAACCGCCGTATACGAGGCCCGTACGTACGGTGGTGTGAGAGGCGCACCTCGCCAGAGAGATCTGGAGAGGCCGTCTACTCGATTGCAC
>CAZTJM010000381.1:0-1871 GCA_964613865.1 uncultured Limnohabitans sp.
ATGCAGCATATGCCCAGGCTCAGCAAGACGCACAATTCACCCAATACATGTACAATGGCATGTTCTACAATCCTGCAGTAGCAGGTAAGGAGGGTGGTTATCGTTTTTCGGCGCTGCATAGGTCCCAATGGGCGAATTACACTACCAGCTCAGGTCAGGGGGGCGCGCCGACGACTCAGTTGATCACAGCGGAAGGAAGTCTAGATGCAAAATCAATAGGATATGGTCTTTCCATTGTCAATGACCAAATCGGAGCGACAGGCAATTTGGAGATTAATCTGAAAGGAGCCTACCACAAGAAAATAAAGAGAGGCACCCTAAGTGTCGGTGGCTATGTAGGAATGTATTCCAGCTCACTGGATTACGGAGAGCTGGTTGTTGTCAATCCCGAACCCAACTTGCCGCAATCGGGAAAAGAAAGCCAGATTGCGCTGGATTTTGGAGCGGGAATATTCTATGACAGGAGCAATTATTATGTTGGCATAAGTTCCAAACATTTGAATCAGCCTACTTTTGACTTTGGAGATGCCACCTATGCCAATCAACTGAAGAACCATTCTTATTTCTTGTTTGGCTACAGGGTACGTCCAATCGGACAATTGAGAATTGAGCCCAGCCTTCTTATAAAAACGGTTTCTTTCAATAATTTTTCCTACGATGTAAGCGTTATGGCAACACATCAAAATAAAATTAACGGAGGGATAGCCTACCGTGGTGAAGAGTCGCTTTCGTTGATTATTGGTTATAGCCTTTTAAGGGATAACTCCTTGAAATTGGGCTATGCGTTTGATATTGTGACGGGTGGGTTGGAGGCGAAGTCGCCTACCAGCCATGAATTGATGTTGAGATATGCGCTTCCCACCTCAAGTAGGGTGGTAGAGCGGGTGATCCAAAGGACTCCGCGATTCCGATATTAATCCTTTGAACCAGGCTGTCTAGCAATCTGCGAGACGCTTCCTTTGGTTTACAATCTGGGTTAAAATTGGCAGGTTATTTGTATTATTGGGCCTAATTCCTCTAAATTTCGGCGAATCAAGTAGGTTTAGATTAGGCAAAAAATTGATGATTTCAAAAACGCCATTTATGTATAGAAAAATGAAACTCCGCTTAATGCCTATTACATTGGGCTTGGCCATAGCGACTCTTTTACCTGGTTGCGGGCTTTTTAATAAGAAGGGTTCGGCGAGTGATAAGGCCAACAGACGTGGCGAAGTGACCGGAGTTCCTAAGCGTGCAAGCTGGCAACAAAACCTACCTATAGATATGGTTCCTGTCAAAGCGGGGACTTTCTGGATGGGACAGTCCGACGAAGATATTGCCTATACACAGTCGGCGATGAACAAGCAGATCACGATATCTGAATTTTTTATGGACAAATACGAAGTGTCCAATAACAAATACAGACAGTTTTTGGAGGCGGTGAAAAACGGCGAACTGGCGACAGGTACTCCGACTACGCTAAAAGATCCTCCCACTTTGAACTACGATGAGCTAAGACCAGATACAACAGTATGGTCTACCAGTTTTTCCTACCACTATGGAGATCCCCTGATGGAGTTTTATTTTGACCACCCTGCATTTGACAACTATCCAGTCGTTGGCATTTCTTGGGATCAGGCACAGAAATATTGTGAGTGGAGGACTTACCATCTCAGAGCAAACGATGAGTCTGATTTTGATGCACCTTCATTCAGGTTGCCATCAGAGGCGGAGTGGGAATACGCTGCCAAAGGTGGAAAAGATGTTGCCAAGTATCCTTGGGGCGGTCCGTACTTAAAAAACAAAAGAGGCTGTCTAATGGCGAACTTCAAGCCTGGTAGAGGAAACTACATAGATGACGGATTTGCATATACAGCACCGGTTGATGTCTT
>CAZTJM010000382.1:0-1849 GCA_964613865.1 uncultured Limnohabitans sp.
CCTGCTTTTTCCAGCTTTTGTTTTTCAGCAATGTGAAAGTGGTGGTGACGGTGGTGTTGAATGACAAAATATAAGCCGATGGCTATAAGCAATCCGGGAATGACCCAACGGGTGTAACTGTGTAGTTTTTCCGAAAGTGACAAGCTGAACAAACCCAAAAACACTCCTAACAAAAAAGTACTCAACGAGTGAGCCAAAGCTGCCACCCCCGCAATGCGAACCGTCTTGATTCCCTCCCATCGAAACTTTTCTTTCAGCGCCAGCACCGGCAGCCAATGGCTGGGAATAAGTCCATGAAGGAGACTGAGCATTATTGTGCCGGTGAGTAGAGCGGTCATCTTTTTAATAATTTGGCTTTAACCATTCCGGCATGGTGGTGCGAAATTTCATAGGCGTATCATCATCCCATGGAGAGATGTTTTACTTGATGATCAACTCCAACTCATTGGATATTTGACCCGAAATTACGCGTAGATCCAATGCACAGTAATTGCAATGTTCATTCTGCACATTTCCCGCAAATCCCCTTTACCACCAAGTTGGCTTCTTCTCCTTTGAACATGCTCGGCAGTTCAATTTCCGGGATTTTATACTTGGGCAAACAAAAGGTTTCGCTACACACCCGACAATGAAAATGCACATGGAGGTCCCTTTCGATATCGCAATTGCAACCCTCTGCGCAAAGGGCATACTTTGGAGCGCCTGTCCCATCGTCTATGCTGTGTACCAGTCCATTTTCCTGAAAAGTCTTCAGAGTGCGGAAAAGTGTCACCCGGTCTGACTTTTCAAAGGTCTTTTCCAAATCGGAAAGGCTGATGGCCGCCTTCTGAACTGCCAGTGCTTCCAATACCAACAGTCTCATGGCTGTTGGCCGGATGTCTTTCTGTTTGAGTTTATTTTCGAGTTCTTTAATCATAAGGGTGATTCATTAATGTCCATGTCCTCCTTCTTCTTCCGTATTTTTGGCCTCAGCCAACAAAGCGAAGGACCTTTCGTGACCAGTTGTATGGCACTCAAGTCCCGCGTTGTGTCTGCCAACGAAATCCGGGTATAGCCGTCTTCGGTACATCCTTTGACGATTTTTAGCATTTAAACGAATTCTTCTGGCTTCAACCATTCATCGGGGGAATTTGCCAAGGTAAATCGAATACTCTGTCCTTCATGTACTCGTGGGTTGTCTGCAAAAGTAAAAGCCGCCGGGCCTTTGATGCTGTCAGTTAGTCCAGATCAGAAAATCAAAATTCATGGGTCTGCCGAAGATGCCGACGAAGTTAAATTCTTGGGACTGTGGTTCAAAAGCCGATTGGAAATCAAAATTTGGAAGGGGATTTTACGCAAAATCAAGGTTCAAAGACAGAATTCGCACTGTCTGAGACGGGCCAGGTTCGCACAGGGAATCCACGTATTAGAAGTTACGGATAATGGAAGCCCGTCGTTAAGCAGCTATGAGCGACTGATATTATGGTAAATTAACAGCAAGCGATTGGATTCAATTGGAATCAAAAAAAGGTATCCAAACACCTACCCAGAATATTTTTCCGTCTCTGGCTACACGCCCACTTTTTCCTGTTTTACATCCAGCCCATAGGGTTGGATGAGCACTTCAACCGGCAGCTTTAATAAAGCTGATAGATTTCTGATCATTTCGATCGTCAACGCCCTTTTTTTATTCAAAACGAGGCTCACGGTGGTTTTACTTCCAATCGCCGGGATAAGATCTTTGTCCTTGAGATCTTTTCTGTCCATTGTTTCTTTTATTGCCTCAATGGGATCGGGCAAGGCAATAGGGTAATGCTCTTTTTCGTATTTTTCAATTAAAGTCACCACCAATTCTGCCTCCATCCCTTCA
>CAZTJM010000383.1:0-1840 GCA_964613865.1 uncultured Limnohabitans sp.
ACCAGGTTGAGCGTGCCGTCGGCGTTGGTCGGCGCGCCCGCGGCGCGGTCCGCCTCGAGCATGTCGGGCGTGACCCGCTGGCCGCCCGCGGCGCTCAGCAGCCGGGCCGCGTCGGCCAGCGTCAGTGCCGCCGGGTTCAGCTTGGCGTCGGGTTCCGCCACTACGCCGCCTCCCGTCCGCGTAGGCCCCGAACGCGTCCCGTTGGCCGCGGGTCGACGCGGCGGGCGGCCCCGATCCCGCGGCCGCCCGGGTCGCGCCCGAGAGCGCTCTCGCCGCAGACTCGGACCTGCCCGCCGGCGGCTGCAAGAAAATCTCGACATTCTGGGAATTCGAGTGGATTCAGGGCGAAACCCATGGCTTCATGTGCATGTACGCACGGCGCGTACCACGCAACGCGAAGGAGCCAACGATGACGACGAAGAACGCAAACCGACGCCTGACGCCCGGAGCGCGGGTGGTTTCCAAGACGGACGGCGAGCCGGGCCGGGTGGTCCGGGTCAGCACGTACCGCCGCAACGGGATCGACGCCTGGTCGTACCTGGTCGCGACCGCCGACGGCCGCGAGATCTGGGACGCCAGCGAACTTTTCGTGCCGGAGAAGGGCCTGCAGTAGCGACCCGAACGCGAGCGCCCTGCGGGGCGTAAGCGCCCGGGCCGCGATGGGGCGACCGGGGCAAGGAGCACGACCATGACGAACGCGACCTGCAGATTCGACGGTGCCGTACACGACCAGGCAAGCGCTGACATTGGAACCAACCGCGCGAACGTCCCGGTGGTCCGCATCGACCTCACGTACATGCGCTGCACCCACCCCAGCCAGACGACGACGATCCTGACGCTCGACGCTGCCCGGGCGCTGCGCGACGCGCTCGACGCCTGCCTGTGCAACACAGCGGACGGCGACGACATCGACGGGATGGTCGACGCGGGCGACGCCTGCCCGCGCTGCGGCGAGCGCGACCAGGACAGCCTGGTCTGGCAGGACGACGCGACGATCCACTGCACGAATTGCGGCACGCGGTACGACCCCGACACCCGGCAGCCAGCCACGCGGCCCGAGTGACGCCGCCGAAACGCGGGCCGAACCCGCGTCGCCCGGGCGCGTGAGACCTGGGCCTGACGAGGCAATGCGAAGGAGCACTGCATGAAGAAGAACGACGTGATGGTTGGCGCGAGCTACGTCGCGAAGGTCAGCGGCAAGCTGACCCGCGTGCGTATCGAGCGCGAGAGCCCGCACGGCGGCTGGGACGCCAAGAACGTCGAGACCGGCCGGCGGGTGCGGATCAAGAGCGCGCAGCGCCTGCGGTTCGAAGCCGCTGGCCCGAAGCGCGCCAACGCGATCGCGGCGGCCGACCAGGGGAACGCCCGGCTGCGCGACGAGCGCGAGAGCTCGCCAGACGGCATGACCGCTAGCGAGCGCGCGATGGCGCAGAGCGCCACGGCGAGCACGGTCGATGCGGGCGCTACGACGCCGCTGGAGGACCTGCCCGACGGCGAGGCCTGCGACGCCGCCTACGACCCCGATGTCTGCGCGACGGTCGGCTGTGACCGGCCAGCAGCGCTGACGTACCTGGGCCGCCCGCGGTGCCAGGAATGTTACGAGGACGAAGTCGCCGATGGCGACGAGACGAGTGAAACCCCCAACTACGAGGAGAACGACATGGCAAAGGCCAAGAAGACGACGAAGAAGAGCGCGACCAAGACCACCAACGCCGCGAAGCAGCTCAAGGCCGCGAAGCCGAAGGCAGCCAAGCCCGCCGGCGACGCGAAGCCGAAGCGCATCAGCGCGCTGGACGCGGCGGCGACGGTCCTGAAGAAGGCCGGCAAGCCGATGCGGAGC
>CAZTJM010000384.1:0-1822 GCA_964613865.1 uncultured Limnohabitans sp.
TGTGACCGATCCAGGAAAAGGCTTGGATATGATGAATCCCCAAGACTTTGCCACTTATACTTGGCTTGCTGAGACCAATACTGCAATGCAGAATGGAGTTGCGCCGAAGTACGAACATGCACAGTTTGGAACAGGTTCTACTCCTGTGATGCCCTATTACTTGAGTTTGATCGATCAGGATGATGATGGTGATTTCACCGTGCTATCCGGCCAGCCAGGACCGCTTTCAGCTGCCGAGATTGCGCAGCAGCAAGAGTGGTACAACATCGATCCTACCAAAGGTACCGTTCGTCAATTGACAAGAGCTGCGACTGGAGAAGGTACCGATTGGTATAATGTGCTTACCGCTCCAGCTCCGCTTCACAGACACTCACTCGGTTTCAATGGTGGTTCAGAGACCAGCAGATTCTATGTTGGACTCGGTCTCCAAGAGCAGGAAGGGATCATGATTGGCAACAAGTTCAGAAGATACTCCTTGAGAGCAAACTCTGAATTTGACGTAACCAAAAGAATCAGAATCGGCCAAAACTTTCAGGGAACTTATCGCCAAGTACTTGGTCAGCAAGGTGGAACTGGCGGTAGAGGCGTTTCCGATGACGAAAACGATATCCTTCAGGCATTCCGTATGCCATCCATCATCCCGGTTTACGATGAATTTGGAGGCTATGCAGGAACGGCTTCACGAGGTTTCAACAACCCAAGAAACCCAGTCGCAAACAGAGAAGGACTACTTAACAATAGAAACTTTAATGCGAATGCATTTGGTAACGTATATGGCGAGTGGGATATCATCGATGATCTGACTTTTAGAACCTCCATCGGTGGACAGTACAACAACTATTACTATTACGACTACACCAGATTGCAGTACGAAAACTCTGAAAACAACTCTGCATTTGGCTACGGCGAAGGCTCTGGTTATGTTTTTGGATGGACTTTCACCAATACGCTGGCTTGGAAGAAGAAAATCGACCTTCATGCTTTTGACGTATTACTCGGTCAGGAAGCGCTGAATTCTGGCGAGGGAAGAAACATCTCGGCAACGGGACAAAATCCTTTCTCCCAAGACCCGGATTTCATCACTATTTCCAACTTGCCCGTAGGCACCCGCCAAGTGAACTCTTCCCAATTTAAGGGAGTGAACTTCTCTTCATACTTCGGACAAGTGAAATATACTTACAATGACAAGTACATCGTGAGCGCAGTGGTAAGACGAGACGGTTCTTCCCGATTCGGCGAAAATTCCAGATACGGTGTATTCCCAGCATTCTCAGCAGCTTGGAGAATTTCTTCTGAATCATTCCTACAGGGAGCCACTTGGATCGACGACATGAAGATCCGCGGGGGCTGGGGTCAGATGGGTAACTCCAACAACGTAGATCCAAACAACCAATATTCCCTGTTTGGTGGAAACGTGGGAGCTTCCTCCTATGATATCACAGGTAGCAACTCAGGTGCTCAGATCGGTTTCAGACGGTCTCGTATCGGCAACCCTAACGCCCAGTGGGAAACCGCTGTAACCCAAAACATCGGTATTGACGGAACTTTCTTCAACGGTCGCTTGGATGTGATCTTCGACTGGTGGAAAAAGGATACCAAAGACTTGTTGTTCCAGGTTCCAATTCCATTGACAGCCGGTAGCAACGCAGCGGCACCTTCAGTTAACGTAGGTGAAATGCTGAACAGAGGCCTTGACCTTTTGGTGTCTACTCGCGGCAACATGTCCACTGATTTGACTTACGAATTGAGCATCACAGCTTCTACGCTGAAAAACGAAATCGTTTCTCTTTGTTGTTATTGAAAATAGTAAAATTATTATTTA
>CAZTJM010000385.1:0-1818 GCA_964613865.1 uncultured Limnohabitans sp.
ATGCTCCTGGGAATCTGGAGATGATACCGATCATGATCAACATGGAAATACCATAACCGATGCCCTTCTCAGTGATCTTCTCACCCAGCCACATGCAGAACATGGTACCGGCTGAAAGCAAAACCAAGGAACTGAACATGAAAAGAGAGGTACTAACCATCACCGCACCGGTAGGAAGGATCGTGGCACTTACGTACCCGATACCTTGGGCCACCGTGATAGCAATGGTTAATACGCGAGTGATCTGGTTGATTCGTTTTCTACCGGACTCACCCTCTTTTTGCATTTTTTGAAAATAGGGTACTCCGACAGTGAGAAGCTGCAACACAATGGATGCAGAAATGTAAGGCATGATCCCAAGACCGAAGATGGAGGCATTGCTAAAAGCGCCACCAAGGAAGGTATCAATCAATCCGAAAATCCCTTCGGGAGTCCCGCCCAGCTTGGAGGGATCCACACCTGGAAGAACGATGAATGATCCTAATCTGAAGATGATGAGAAATCCGATGGTATTCAGGATCCTGATTCTCAGATCTTCGATTGAGAAGATGTTCTTTACTGTCGAAATAAACTTTTTCATTTACTTAAATCTTGTTTACAGTACCGCCTAGTTTCTCGATAGCTTCAACAGCCGAAGCGGAAAACTGATGGGCAGTCACGTCTAATTTGGCTGTCAACTGACCACCTCCGAGAATTTTGATCTTGTCATTCTTAGAAGCGATACCATGGGAAACCAAAGCTTCCAGATTGATCGCCGTAAGAGAGTATTGCTCGGAAAGGGCCTGCAATGTATCCAAATTTACCGGTTTGAACTCAACCTTGTTAATGGATTTGAAGCCAAATTTAGGAACTCTTCTTTGAAGTGGCATCTGACCACCTTCAAAACCGATCTTGGACTTATATCCAGAGCGGGACTTGGCTCCCTTGTGACCTCTTGTGGAAGTTCCACCTCTACCAGATCCGGTACCGCGACCGATTCTTTTTCGGTTTTTGGTAGATCCTTCGTTTGGAGTTAATGTATATAGTTTCATAATTAAGCTTCCTCCACTTTTACAAGGTGATTCACTTTATTTACCATTCCTGCAATCTGCGGAGTGTTTTCCACTACGACAGATTTGCTGATACGACCGAGACCCAAAGCAGTGATTGTTGCTTTCTGATCCTTTGGTCTGTCGATCGTACTTTTTACCTGTGTGATCTTGATCTTCGCCATGATGATTATCCGTTAAAGACTTTAGCCATTTTCACACCACGCTGCTGTGACACAGCGATTGCATCTCTTAGCTGAACTAGCGCATCGATGGTTGCCTTCACCACGTTGTGTGGGTTGGACGATCCTTTGGATTTCGCCAATACGTCGGTAACGCCAGCTGATTCCAATACAGCACGCATCGCACCACCGGCGATTACACCGGTACCTGCCGCTGCTGGCTTGATCAACACAAACCCTCCACCAAATTTACCAATTTGTTCGTGTGGAATAGTTCCTTTCAAAACCGGTACTTTCACCAAGTTTTTCTTTGCGTCTTCGATGCCTTTGGTGATTGCATCAGTCACTTCGTTGGCCTTACCCAATCCATAACCTACTACACCCTGGCCATCGCCTACTACTACGATTGCTGAGAAGGAAAATCTTCTACCACCTTTTACCACTTTGGCTACTCGGTTGATAGCTACTACTTTCTCTTTCAATTCTGTATCTGTAGCCCTAATGGGTTTTCTTCTTACTTGAGACATATTGATTAAAATTTGAGGCCTCCTTCTCTGGCGCCGTCAGCCAAAGCTCTCCAGGACCGAGGCGATCTCGCCGGCCGGTTC
>CAZTJM010000386.1:0-1814 GCA_964613865.1 uncultured Limnohabitans sp.
TAAGCCACCGGAGATAGTTTTTAGCTCTCTTGTATAGCTTTCAGACTGACCATCTGATCTAGGTTTTATCACAAAAACTCTCAGGACAAAGGAGATCACAATCAGCAAAATCATGGCACAAAAAATCAGTGTCGCATGCCGCTCCATAAAAGCCTTGGTCAGCCCTTCGAATGCTTTGACCTGTGGCGAGAATTCATTTTTGAATTCCTGGAACTCGGTCGTGTCTCTTTCTTTAGAAGGTATTTTTCGAAACATTGGAGAGGTCTTTATTTTCAATGGTTTTCCAATTGGTGATCAAAACCCCATGGCTATTATTTTCACTTCTGGGGATATCGATCAATTCCCCCTCTGTAATGATCGAGCGGGTAATCGTAGCACTTCTCCGGTCTATCTTTTGCTTGCCATAGTATCGAAATCGGTTTTGGTCGATGACAATGGAATCGGTCTGAATGGAAAGCACCGAACTGGAAGAAAGAATAGAATTGAAATAGCCTTTCTCCTTGAGATTGTTGTACTGGCCAACTCCTGTTTCATCCACGAAATACATGGCCTTCCCCATCTGGTATTCGATATGCTTATCGTCAGGAGTCAGATTGAAAAAGAGGCTGTGAAACAGATCCACTGCGGCTTTGTACTCAGCCGGTCTATTCATCTGCATATTGGTTTGCTTCGCCAGAATGGGAATATCATTGTCAAGTATATAGATAGACTGCCGGGCATTGGACACCTGCTGATAGGCAAAAGCTGAGACAAATCCGCAAATGATGATGGAGGTCAAAAAGCTTCCGATGGAAAGAACAGTTGCCAACCTGATTTTCGATTCAATGTTTTTGATGATCATGGTTAGATTAGTTTTGCTCTTGAAATAGATTTGGAGGTGGACGAACTCATTCTTCCCGCGGTGGTAGCTGCCGAAGTGACGCCCGAGGTAGATATGATCCAAGTGGAAATCGAAGGCACTGTAGTAATGGCAATTGCGCTGACAAAAAATGCTACGATCACCAATCCGAAACTCAGGAAACCATTGGAGGCAAGCCAAGCCATTTTCTCCAATCTGTCTGCCCCGCCTCCATTGGAAAGCAAATACTCATATTTGTCGATTTCTACTTCCAGGGCATATTGCTGAAGTCTTCCAGTGATATACAAGATCAAATAAGCAACTCCCACATAGAGATTGACTGACACAAAACGGGCGATCCAAGTGGTAAAGGCATCCCGGAAAGCAGGGAGAATGCTCGCCACAACCGAAAACGGCCCCAGAATGACTAGCACCGTCGAATAGATAATCTGGATCATAAAAATGATATAGACACATATCCTCAAAATCCATATGGCCACCAATTCAATGATCTGCGTGGCAAGCAACTGAAGGCTTGTCTGCATCCTAATTCTCATCTGCACAATCGGAGCGAGGATTTGATCAGAGAAAAAGCCCTTTACTCCATCCACGACTACTGTCCCCAGATCCTTATCTGATTCCGTTGCCTGCTCGGACGCCATTTCGGTGACAGCTTGGTATTCGACCAATTGATCCGCCATTTCCACCATAAAGGCAGCTCTGTCAAGTCTAAGTGCATTGTTGGTATCATTTTGAGTTCCAAAAAGAGCTTCTGTTCTGGCTGCTATCAAATCCGTTGGGAATGCGATAATCTGGCAGAAAATTGGCCACCACATCAGGAGAATCACCAAAGCGAATGGCCTTAGCAGAGGCATGATCTCCAACTTTTTGTCCCCTGCCATCATCTCGTAGCACTTGAGACTGAAAAAAATCAGCATGAAAATGCAGGCCAGAGTTTGAGCATCTTTCATAAATG
>CAZTJM010000387.1:0-1799 GCA_964613865.1 uncultured Limnohabitans sp.
ATTGGTTTTTTACCTATTCTAGACATGATAGTAAATTAATATACGTAGCAAAGTACTTCGCCACCGATACCTTCGGTACGGGCTTCTTTGTCAGTCATCACACCTTTTGAGGTGGATACGATTGCAATGCCCAGACCGTTGATGACTCTAGGGAGCTCATAATGCTTGGAATATTTTCTCAAACCTGGAGTACTAACTCTCTCAAGGCTCACGATAGCGTTCTGCTTGGTAGTAGGGTTGAACTTCAAAGCGATCTTGATAGTCCCTTGCGGGCCATTTTGCTCAAACTTATAGTTCTGGATGTACCCTTTGTCGTGCAGTACTTTAGTGATCTCCTTCTTAATGTTAGAAGCAGGTATCTCAACGATTCGGTGAGAAGCCTTGATGGCGTTTCTCAACCTGGTCAGATAATCAGCTATTGGATCAGTCATGATATTTATAGTCTAGCTCCACCTGTTTTGGGCGTGCAAAGTTACGAATTGATTTTTAGAATAAAAACTACTGTCGTTTTTTTACCAGCTAGACTTGGTCACTCCAGGGATCTTGCTTGCTGAGGCCATCTCTCTGAAGGTAACCCTGTTGATACCAAACTTTCTCATGTAGCCCTTAGGTCTACCGGTCAGCTTGCAACGGTTGTGAAGTCTTACGGGGGAAGCGTTCTTTGGCAATTTGTCAAGTGCTTCGTAGTCACCAGCTGCTTTCAGCTCTGCTCTCTTCTTGGCATACTTGGCTACCAGACGCTCTCTTTTTCTCTCACGAGCTTTGATGGATTCTTTTGCCATGATTATTCTTCTTTGTTTTTGTTAACGAATGGCATTCCGAAAGCCTTCAACAAGGTGAAGCTTTCTTCGTCTGTCTTGGCAGAAGTCACAAAAGTGATATCCATACCGGAGATTCTGTTTACCTTTTCAATAGAGATCTCTGGGAAGATAATCTGCTCTGTAACGCCGAGGGTATAGTTACCTCTTCCGTCGAAACCTTTGTCAGAGATCCCTTTGAAGTCACGAACACGTGGCAAAGCAACAGTCATCAAACGATCAAGGAATTCGTACATCTTCTCGCCTCTCAAGGTCACTTTGGCGCCGATAGGCATGCCTTCTCTCAACTTAAAGTTGGAGACCGCAATCTTGGACTTGGTAGCCACAGCTTTTTGGCCAGTGATCAAAGACAGCTCTTCTACGCCTTGGTCTACCAACTTTTTGTCAGCTACCGCAGCACCGATCCCTTTGTTAAGGACGATCTTGGTCAATGCAGGCACCTGCATGACAGAAGAATACTGGAATTTTTCTTTCAAAGCCGGAACGATATCGTTCAGGTACTTTTCTTTCATTCTTGGATTAGCCATTGATCACCTCCCCGGTTTTCTTTGAATACCTCACTAGTTTGCCGTTTTCGCCAGCCTTACGACCTGTACGGGTTGCTTCGCCAGTTTTTGGATCGACAAGCATCAGATTGCTGATGTGCAACGCTGCTTCTTTCTTCTCGATACCGCCTTGTGGCTTGGCAGCAGTTGGCTTCACGTGCTTGGTGATCATGTTGATTCCTTCTACGTAAGCTCTGCTTTTTTCTGTGTCGACAGAAAGGACTTTCCCTGTTTTTCCTTTGTCATCACCTGAGATCACCTTTACGGTATCTCCGGTCTTTATATGCAGTTTCTGCTTTTTTGTCTTTCTTTCCATGATTACAGTACTTCAGGGGCCAAGGAAATGATTTTCATAAACTGCTTCTCTCTGAGCTCTCTGGCCACTGGGCCGAAGATACGGGTACCTCTTGGCTCATCGTTGTTGTTCAACAACACG
>CAZTJM010000388.1:0-1794 GCA_964613865.1 uncultured Limnohabitans sp.
ATGGCCGGGGAGGGAAAGCCCGCGCTGATTCCCTCCCGGAAAAAGGGGATTTCCAGGCTGGTAGTCGTGTCGGCGGGAAACAGTTCCAGTGCCGGGCCGGGTTTCAGAGAAAGATCCATGGGGAGATTCGTTGGGTACCCTGCAAAACTATCGCAAAAAAGCCGGAAGGTAGATGGGTAGAGACAAGAAATGTCATTTACATGAACAATAATTTGTTTATATAAATGACATCACGTTAGTCTTAGAGTCCCCCAAGAATTCAGACTGCTTGATAGCCGATTGAGGATAATCCTCCGGATTCAGGGGATCAATATGCTCTGGATTTCCCATTTGGATGCTATCATCCTTAGCCATTTATTCAGAATTGGCCAGAATTGGGTATCTTTTTAAACATTACACGGAGTACGTCACTCCGCTTTCAGGCAAAGGAAAAATGAAATCGAATGAAAAAATCAATCCAGATCCTTGGAATCATTGGAGTATCCCTACTGCTGAACTTAGGCCTCAGGCAAAATTCCTTCGCCCAATACAACTTGTCCAATACACCGATTTGGGTGAAAATAAACTATGTGGCGAAGGAGACAACCAAGTATGGCCCATCGATGTACGTCGAACTAGAGATTAAAAACCGCAGCAATACATCCATTATCCTCACCTCGGTCCAACAGGGTAGTCTAGATGGACCCGAGGATATTTTTATTGTCAAAAATTCGAATGGTGAAGCCGTCCGAAACCGTTTTGAGATGCGGGAGCATTTTGGCCCGAATGGGCAAGAGCTTAAAAGTGGACGAATACTTTATCGGTATTACAAAAGTCCCATTGATCCATCGCTAATGGATAAGAATCTTCATTTCAATTTTGGTATCTCTACCATAGGACATGGCTCCTTTGTCACCGAGTCGGTATGGGCTGTGCCTAGAAAGATGGAAGAAAGGACGTTTAAGCCTAAGCAGTAAATCGTGCTGTTATCGGAGGTAGAATAGGCTATTGATTTTCCAAAATCCTATCATTTCAACCGAAAAATCCTCCTTTTCCCTCATTTTTTTCGCTTTGACCCTGAAAAACACCTTGTATAAGAGGACCGAGCGTTAAAAATCTTTCCTATGGAAAGATTTAGTGAGGGGCCAGATTGCAGGGTTGATTTTCTCCTAACTAATTCTTTTCTTAGACCTACCAACCCACCACCACCAAATTGGTTTCACCCGACAATGATAGAATCTCCAATAAAATATCAACGAAGAATTGTTTGTTTTTTGGATGTCCTTGGCTTTGGGTCTCTTTTAAAAGAGTTTGAAGAGGATGCGGAATTGGAGATTGAACCGTTAAGCTCAGAAAATTTGGTTTCCGTAAAGGCAAATGAGTTTATTGTTGCTTTTAAATCTGTAGTCCAGTTAATCCCACAGAACTATTGCAGGTATTATCTCTTTAGCGATAATATTTGTATTTCAGCTGATGTGGAGGAGGATAGAAATATCGCCAACGAAATGCTTTTTGTGGTTTCTAATTTATTTCAAAAAATGGCCTCTTTGGGATATTTTCTAAGAGGCGGTATCGACTATGGTTGGATGCTGGATGAAGAGGATATCGCCGTAGGAATACCATTGGCCAAAGCCTATTATATTGAATCTAAAGTTGCCAAATATCCAAGAGTAGTCATTTCAGATTCCTTTTGTGATTTACTCAAAGACATTGACGCTGATTTTGATTATCAGTTAAAGAGTGATGAAGGTTTCATTTTTATCGATCCTTTCTACAATGTTATTAGAGCAGAGGATAGAGTAGAGTTTTTTGAAA
>CAZTJM010000389.1:0-1780 GCA_964613865.1 uncultured Limnohabitans sp.
TGTCTAAAACGGAGGTCACTGGGCCAAGGATTCCGTTGAAGCTGGGCCAGGAATTACGGGAATCACTGGGCCAAAAATCCGGGTTAGGATACCGGAGGTCATTGGGCCAAACCAGATTGAATTGACGGAGTTATTCCGGAGGTCACTGGGCCACTTTCCATGAGATGTTAGTAGCCTTGCTGCTGAACTAAATCAGCGACAATGGCAGGACAACGGATAACTATCATGGATCTAAGACAACTGATCACCTTTAAAAAGAAAGGATTAAGCAACCGCAAGGTTGCTGACTTACTGGGTGTCAACCGAAAGACAGTTGACGCTTATGTCGGCCGGTTCAAAGCATTGTCTCTGGGCTACACCGAACTTCTTGCCCTGGACGGCAAAGATCTCGAGGAACTTTTCACCGAATCCAGCCAGCGGGAGAAAGAACGGTACGAGCAGCTTGCCGGACAGTTCACCCGAATGGCCTCCGAGATGAAGAAGCCGGGATGCACACTCCAAACCCTTTGGAAAGACTATATCGGACAGGATCCCGAGGGGTATCAGTACAGCCAGTTTACCTGGCACTACAGGCAATGGAACAAACTCAACCAAGCCAGCGGCAAACTGACCCACCGAGCCGGTGAAAAGTTGTTCGTCGACTTTTGCGGCAAGAAAATGCACTATGTTGACCGCCACACGGGTGAACAGATCGAAGTCGAGGTTTTTGTGGGCATTTTACCCTGCAGTCAATACACCTACGTGAGAGCTGTCCGAAGTCAGAAGCTGGAGGATTTTATCAGCTGCCTGGTATTTTGTCTGGGTTGGCTGGGGGGTGTCCCCTATGCGGTCATTCCTGACAACCTCAAGTCAGCGGTGTCCAAAGCCTCCAAAAATGCACCTGTACTCAACAAGACCTTTGCAGATTTTGGGCTCCATTACGGCTGTGCACTGGATCCCGCACGTCCCTATAGCCCACAGGACAAGGCATTGGTGGAGCGGTCAGTGACTTTGGTTTACCAGCGGATTTTCTATCCGTTGAGCAAGCAGACTTTCTTCAGCTTGGAGGAGGTCAATGCCGCCATAGCCGAAAAGCTGGAACAATACAATGACTTTCTGCTCAGTCACGGACAGGGCAGCCGGCGAAGCCAGTTTCTGGATATCGAGCGGGAATTCCTTCAGCCCTTGCCCCGGGGGATTTACTCCCTTCGTTCTTTCAAGAAAGCCAAAGTCCAGAAAACCTGCCATGTCTTTCTGGGCCAGGATAAAACCTATTACAGCTGCCCCTATCGGTTTATGGGCAAGAGTGTGGAAGTTCAATTCAACCAAAACACGGTGGAGATCTTCTATCATCAGGAGCGGATTGCTTCCCACAAGCGGGTCTTTAAGCCGGGTCAGTACATTACTGTCAAAGAACACATGCCCAGCACCCATCAGTATTACTCGGACTGGAACCCCGGGTTCTTTGACCGGATGGCACAGAAAATCGGTCCCCATACCCAGGAATACATCAGGCGTCTGATCGGTCAGTACTCCTATCCGGAAGTGGGCTACAAGCAGGCGCAGGGCATACTTTCTTTCCAAAAAGGCTTTGGGCCGGAACGGCTGGAAAAAGCCTGCCAACGGGCACTGGGCTTCCAGAAGGCCTCCTGTCATACCCTTGAACGCATACTGAAAAACAAGATGGACTTGGATCAGAGTGCTGACAATCAAAACCATGTGACCCCTGAACACGACAACATCCGGGGGGCTTTCAGCTGAACAGCTCCCCAATCTTCCCCAATTACACTACAAAACAAAC
>CAZTJM010000390.1:0-1769 GCA_964613865.1 uncultured Limnohabitans sp.
CTGGTGAAATCACGACCGATGACCTCTTGGAGAACATCTTTAGGAATTTTTGTATCGGGAAATAGAAATCTCTAAATAACTCTAAGTAAATATAAACAAATCCCTCTAAATGAACTATTTGGAGGGATTTTTATTTTGCATTATTTTTTGTCAATTTAGCATAATTTATAGAACATTTGTACCGAATCTGTACCGTTTTTCCACGGTACAATTTTTTTGCTATTTTTGGGGAGATTATGAAACAATGGGAAACAACCAGAAACAACTGGAAACATTGGGAAACAACTAGAAACAAACTGACCGATCATTTCATCTATGAGCTCCAATATCAGAATCACACGGGTATGCCAGTTTTGCGGAGATTCGTTTACAGCAAAGACCACCGTGACCAAATACTGTGGTGACAACTGCGCCAAGCGAGCGTATAAGCTGCGAGTGAAAAAAGAAAAGATCCAGCAGAGCAATACGGAGACCGCCACCACCTTGAACCAAGCCTGGGTCAATGCCAGCCAGAAAGACTACTTAAATGTGAAAGAAACCTGTGTGTTTATGGGAATCAGCCGAACGACGCTTTGGAGATTGGTCAGCAAAGAATCCCTGAGTGCAAAAAGTATCGGAAGAAAGAGGATTTTCAGAAAATCTGAAATCGAGACATTTTTAAACCAATAGTACTTCGACATGAAAGCAATCAAAGTCACTTTAAGGAAGCGTCCACTCGAAAACAACAAAGTCAGCTTGTACCTGGACTTCTATCCTCCTATTGTCGATCGGGAAAGCGGCCAGAAGAAAAGAAGAGATTACCTAGGACTTCACATTTTCGCCAACCCAAAAAACCATACCGAAAGGGAGTTCAATCGGATCTGTCTCTTGAAGGCCGAAAGCATACGAACCCAAATGGAAATTGAATTCCTAAACCACAGCTTCGGGTTCTATGACAAATTCAACCTAAAGCGGGATTTTCTACAGTACTTCGTCGAAAAAGGAAGAGCCCATTCCACTTCGGACGGAAACCGAGGGAACTGGCAAAGCGCATTTGAGCACCTTAACATCTATTCTGGAGGAATCTGTACTTTCGCGGATGTTACCCCAGAATTTTGTCAGGGTTTTAAAGAATATCTCTCAAGGACAAAATCCATCGGGAGAAACCATAGGCTGTCAGCAAATACCCAACTTAGCTACTTTGCCAAACTAAGGGCTGCGCTGAAAGATGCGATCAAAGAGCGGCTTATTATGGAAGACCCTTGTATTGCGGTTAGCAATGTGAGAGCGGAAGGTAGTACTCGCGTCTACCTTACCCAAGCTGAAGTAAAGAAGCTCTACCTCACCCCATGTCCTGCCCTACCTGCTTTGCGGATAGCTGCGCTATTTTCCTGTCTTACCGGACTTCGATGGTCTGATATCGAGAAACTGACCTGGAGCGAAATCGAAGAAACGGACCAATCCGACATTTCGCTGCTAAAGTACCGCCAGAAGAAGACCGGCAGATCGGAGTATTTGCCAATTTCCAGTCAGGCAAGGGAGATACTGGGAGAAAGACAAGCCCAATCGGAACGCGTTTTTCCAGATTTGAAGTACTCCGCCACCAACAATACCATTTTGAAAAGCTGGATTCTCAGTGCCGGAATCGTTAAGCACATCACGTTTCACTGCTTTCGTCACACCTACGCCACCCTACAGCTGGCCAACGGTACGGATATCTATGTAATCTCAGGCAATTGGTCTAGCCCCCTATTAATCGGACAATTGAGTTTTTGAATTTGTATAACCGG
>CAZTJM010000391.1:0-1742 GCA_964613865.1 uncultured Limnohabitans sp.
TTTTTCCGACTGTGGAAAAAGTCATTCATATGGGCATTTCATGAGTGATAAATTCCGTTTCTATAACTCAATAATACGAAATATATGAGTGATAGAGTGAATTTCTATCGCTCACAAAAAATTTAAGAACGAAATACATGGAAATCTTTGTTGGAACATCCACTAATTTGGTATTGGAAAAACAGGCCCCGAAAAGGAAAACCGATATTCAATTTCAGTTTCGACATATTCTTTTGTGAAAAAGTCATATACCTGTTGGCGAGTCACCATCCGTATGGATTTACCATCTGGAAAATAGTCCAAGCTTAATACTTCGAATTGACTAAGGAAACTTTTTGGGTTGGTTGAATAAGCTCCTTCACCTCCGTAAAACATCAATTCCAAATCGCCATTTTCTTTCTGATTCACAATCCTACGTGAAAATCCACATCCCTTTATAATTTCCCACTCCTCGGTTTTTGGGTTGAACCAGTCCCAAAACATGAATGTATCAAAATCCATAATTGGAGTTTGTTTATTCAGACGCCATTCTATTGAAAATTCTCCTGGTCCACACATTTTAAAATTAGCCGCGTGCTCGGTAATTTGCTCACCAGTATCACTGATATCAACCGGAATAGACGAAACCATGGATTCCACAGAATAAATACCATAAGGATCCATGAGGGGTTTTTCTAGTTCCTTACTACACCCAATCAAGGAGAATAAACCAAAAAGAAATGCGATTTTTCTCATAGCTGAATTTAAAAAATTAATTTCACTTTTATCATTATCGGCAATCATGCTAGACAGTATCATTTGAAAAGATAATTGATATGAAAAGCGGAATAAATCCGAAGCATATTATACGGAGATTCCGAAATAATTGTATCAGAAAATTTTATAATGAAAAACCAAATCGAAATATATCAGCGAATTGATGGCCAAACGCAAATTGAGGTGAAGTTTGAACAGGACACTGTCTGGCTGAGCCAAAAGCAAATGGCTGAACTTTTTGATAAAGATGTAAGAACAATAAGTGAGCATATCAAGACCATCTTTAAAAGCCAGGAATTGGAGAAGGATTCAACTATCCGGAATTTCCGGATAGTTCAACTTGAAGGGAAAAGGAATATTGATCACTTTAATTTGGACATGATCATTTCGGTGGGTTATAGAGTCAACTCCAAAAGAGGTGTTCAATTCCGCCAATGGGCAACCCAACGTCTAAAAGACTTCCTGGTACAAGGCTATGCCATCAATGAGCGTAGACTAGCCCAAAAGCAACAGGAAATCCAGACGCTCAAAGACGGAATCCGAATCCTCAGCAGGGCTATCGAGCAAAAAGCCGATGATCAAAATCTGGAATGGCTGAACCATTTCGCAAAAGGCCTAGAGCTACTGGATGACTATGACCATGAAAACCTCGACAAAAAAGGCTTAACCAAAAGACCAGCGGTCTATCCAGCTCTAGTTGATTACCACCAAGTGATTGCTTCCATGAGATCCGAATTCGAGTCTGGAGTTTTCGGAAAGGAAAAAGACGGAAGCTTCGAGAGTGCAGTATCACAGATCAGCAAGGGATTTGGAGAGGAGGATTTTTACCCAACTTTGGAAGAAAAAGCCGCCACCCTACTCTATTTGATCGTCAAGAACCACGGATTCGTAGATGGCAACAAACGGATTGCTGCAGCTTGCTTTCTTTTCTTTTGTATCCGTCCGATCAACCCCATATTGCTGCAGGCCTGCGGAACAGGTAACGT
>CAZTJM010000392.1:0-1713 GCA_964613865.1 uncultured Limnohabitans sp.
TATCAACGACGATGCGGGCTTGGAGAATGAGGCGGATGTCATGGGTGCGAAGGCTGTTCAGGGGGTATTTGGTGATGAAGGAAGAGTTGATCACGAGCAAAATAGGTCGAGATTGGTTGGACCGAATACACGTCAATTTCCCGTTCAGAGGAATGAGGAGTCCACCCAAGTTTTGGGAAATCTGGCAGAACCCAAGGTGGGGCAGCAAGACATTGAGCTGGCTTCAGCGATCCAAGATGAGATCGAGAAGATCTATACCGACACCATCGAGAAAGATGGAGGCTTAGGCGATTGGGATTTGATGAAATATAACAGTGCAGTTTGTCTAGGAGGAATTGTCCTGCCCTCTCTACGGCAGTACAACGACTTGGGAACATTGTTGAAAGACTGCGATTTTGTGAATCTTGGAAAAGGGGCCGTATCTCTCGGCATCTATGAGCTATTGCCTGCAGATTTGAAAAAGTCAATTGTCAGGAATACACTCATGACGATGTACGATGCAGGACAGTTGGACTACTTGTGGTATAGTAAATTCGGAGGCAGGAAAAAATCCGCTTGGAAAGTTGTCGTTGAAGTTCACTACTATCGAGAGCGCCCAACTACGTCCAATGTGTTTCACAAGGATACACTTGGCAAAACACTTTTTGTAAATCTCAACTATCTGAACAAAAAGAAGATAGTCGGGCCAGAATATGTAGTCAATCCCCAGGATAGTCCGGAACATCTTAAAAAAATTGCCAAGACATTGCCCAAGGAATTTTTAAAAGATAGGAAATCAGTCATGGGGGAATTGGATCAGCCGGAAGTCATCGATGTAGTGGAGGTGCCGAAGTACGGTTATGTTGCGTTTGTGGATGAGATCATTCACCATTCGTCACCGACCACCGAACATCGGCAGGTTAAGGGTCTGCAAATCCGAACCCATCTCCAGCAGGCCAACCAAGAATTGTTTAAGACCTATTCGAAAGCATATCAAAAATGGAGTGAACGATCTTCCAAGAAGCAAAACAAAACCTATGGGGATTACTTGAAAAAGAAATACCGAACAGATGCCTCAGACTGGCAAATCTTTTTTGACAACAACGATCCCAAAAAGAAGTATGATCGGAATGGTATCCGGACGATGGATCCGAGCAAAAAATTTATAAGCGATTTAGAAGTCGGTAGAATCCTACACGAGGCTAATTACGGAGGCTTTGGTGAAGCGTCGATTCCAAATCCCGGGGATAAGTCAATTAAAAGTCCGATAACAAAAGAGAACAGACCTTTGAAGAGAACAATGAGTATGAAGTTGGACTCTGAAGAAAAGGAACCTATGGATAAAGAAGACGGAGGGAGACGTTCATTCTTCAGGACATGGGTTCGGGCCGAAAAGAAGGATGAAGTGGTGACAAACGAGGACTGGAAATGGAATCAGATGAAGTGAAACTGCGATGGAGTGAAGATCTGGACATTTTTCGTCTTTGCGGAGCAAATTCTGAACAGGACTGCCGATCGATAGCGTAGGGTAAAAAATTTATCTGACTGTCCGCAATCTTGCCAGTGATCGAGTTTCCTTCTCTCTTCCGGCTGGAAGTCCGATGACAGAAGACCGATGTAGCGCTAAGTTTAGGGTTCAGCGATCTTTTGGATAGATAAAGTCCACTACTGGCATAAAAGCGGATATACATATGTGTGCCTTGAAGCGGAGGAATAAGTCCAACGCATGCTGTT
>CAZTJM010000393.1:0-1711 GCA_964613865.1 uncultured Limnohabitans sp.
CTGAACAAGATTGAACGTGATCCGGAGCGCGTCGAGACACTCATGACCTGGGAGGAAGCGCATCGCGCCTTTCATCTTACGCTCATCGCGGGGTGTGACGTTGCCCCTTGGAGCTAATCCAGTTTGAAATAGACTCTGGCCCATCGAAAAGGACCAGAGATGAAGCGCAACAGGTTCAGCGAAGAACAGATTATCGGCATCCTCAAGGAGCATGAGGCGGGCGTTCCGGTCGCCGATTTGTGCCGTACGCACGGCGTGAGCAGCGCCAGTATCTATAAGTGGAAAGCCAAATACGGCGGCATGGATGTGAGCGAGGCAAAACGGCTGAAGTCGCTTGAGGACGAGAACTCCAAGCTCAAGAAGCTCCTGGCCGATGCCATGCTGGACAACTCCGCACTCAAGGATCTTCTCGGAAAAAAATGGTAGCGCCCGCCGCCAGGCGAAAGGCTGTCGCTTTTCTCAGGGAGGCCTTTGAGATGAGCGAGCGGCGGGCGTGCACAGTGCTGGGCTTTTGCCGCATGACCATGCGGTATCAGGGCAGCCGCGTCGATGATGTCAAACTCAGAGATCGGATGAAGGCGATTGCCCATGAGCGCCGGCGCTTTGGCTATCGGCGCCTGCATGTGCTGCTGCGCCGGGAAGGCTATGTGGTCAACCACAAGCGCCTGTTCCGGATGTATCGGGAAGAGAAGCTCTCAGTGCGGCGCAGGGGCTGCCGGAAGCGGGCCCTGGGAACACGCGCCCCGATGGTCATCCCCACGGCACCCAACGAGCGCTGGTCGCTGGATTTTGTCTCCGACCAGCTCACCGACGGGCGCCGGTTCAGGGTTCTGGCCGTCGTGGATGACTGCACGCGCGAGTGCCTGGCGCTCATTGCCGATACATCCCTCTCAGGGCTGCGGGTTGCTCGAGAGTTAGAGACGCTCATGGCCACACGGGGCAAGCCAAAGAGGGTGGTCAGCGACAACGGCACCGAGTTCACCTCCAATGCCATTCTGGGCTTCGCCGATCGGCACAAGATCGACTGGCATTATATCGCCCCGGGAAAGCCGATGCAGAACGCGTTCATTGAATCGTTCAATGGCAGGCTCAGGGACGAGATGCTCAACGAGACCCTGTTCCCGAGCCTGTCCTATGCCCGTATCGCCCTGAGAGAATGGCGGGCTGACTACAACGCCAATCGCCCACACTCGCGGCTGGGCTGGCTCACCCCAACCGAATACGCCACCACCTTCACCCCACGACGGGACCTGGCGCTGCGCTCAATGGCCAGCTCCACGCCAGCCCCCGTCTTCCACCAGGCTCAGCAGGGCCAAAACAACCCCCGGAGTCTACGTCACGCTGGATAAAAGTTGGGGGCAACGTCATCATCCGTAAGTCGCTGGTGGCAAGTCAACTGGCCATCACAATCTCCGAAGCCCACCAGAGAGGGCGTGTTGACGGCGAGGGCGCGGGTAAAGGGGATAAAAGGGTAAGCTCCCCGGGTTGCGCATTTCCCGAGATCCTAAAATCCTCGGATGCATGGGGCGATGGTGGCTTCATATTATACAACATAATGCGAGGCGATCATCGCCCCATGCCTGCCTGACTTAAAGCAAAACCCTCCGGCAAAGGCCGGAGGGCGAAAGCGGCTGTCTTGAGAAATCAGGCCGGCTGCGGCGCGCTCGTGCTTTCGCTGTCCGCCCGCCTGGGCGGCGGAAAGGCCAGCGCC
>CAZTJM010000394.1:0-1693 GCA_964613865.1 uncultured Limnohabitans sp.
GTTTGCCCACCTGATCGTAGGGAACACTGTACAGGTGACAATCCTCGCCCAGCTGGACGTGGTAATTGCGCTGCACCTTGGCCATGACGGTTTTGCGAACCTCGAAGACCGTGGAAGGCAGGGACTTCAACAGGGGCTGTTCATACTGGACAAAAAGGTCGTGACGGCTGTAATTCCTTCCTTTGAAGTTGCGGCGGTTAAGCCTGTCCAATACTTCCCTGATCTGTGCGTTGAGCTCGGCCAGACTAAAAGCCTCCAGGTTTCTGAGTTTGGCGAAGATCCGGGTATAGGACACTCTGACACTGGTTTCAGCGGTGGCTTTGTCCTTGGGCTTTCTCACCCGGGTAGCCATAAAGGTGACCTGGTAGTGCAGGGAAAGCTGCTCGATCAGTTCGGTGAAGGCGGGCTCGTAGCGGTTGGCTTTCTTGACGGCAGTTTTATGTTGTCACAGACTATGCAATTAGGCATACCTCCCAGATAGCCGAAGGTATTGCCCAGTGATGAGGCAAAATACTCCTGCTTTTGATCGGGAACTGCTTCGATATACAGGTAGCTGCTGAACGGCAAAACGGTCACCAGTACATCACAGGGGATAATCTCTCCGGTCTGGCAGTCGATATAACCCAGCTTGTCACCCGAATAGTCCAGCATCAGCTTGGCGGCAGGCTTATGGACAAACAGGGCAGAGACATCCTTGTTGGCAATATGCTGATTGAGATAGTGGCAAAACTGCGTGTAACCGTAACCTCCTTCCGGAGGTTGACTTTCATGGTATTCTTCCCAAAGGAGCTGACGGGTGACGTGCCGCTTTTTGAGCTCTGTGGCGTAGTGGGGAAGCTTTTGTTGAAGATGGAGATACCTCGGATCGGAGATGGGTGACGATTCTGACTCAAAAAGTAATTCGCCAAGGGCCTCATCGCTCAGCTTCAATGACTCAGACAGTGTATAGGAACTTCGCTCGATCAGCCGAAGATAGCCTCGGATGGTATTGCGGGAATAACTGGAATGACGGACTATGGCACGAATGGATAGCCCGTTCGCTTTTTGCTGTAAAATGTTCCGGATCTGTTGCATGGTTTTGCTCTTTGCTGCCATCGTTCTTTTGAGTTAGTCGCTCAAAAGAAACCAGAAAAAATCACCGGAAAGGGTGGGTCAGTTTCAACTGAAACAGGTGGGTCAGTATGCACTGAAACGCCTGGGTCAATATCGACTGAAACAGGTGGGTCAGTTTACTCCGAAATGGGTGGGTCAGTATGGGGTGAGATTATCATATAAAGCTTGTAACCGAAAATATTTGGCAAACTTGAATGCAAATATTTTGCAAATTTCCGAAGTATAGTCACTAATTCTGAGTGAAAATCACCAGTTTTAAGTGAAAATCACGGGTCATATTAAGTGAATTTCGCCAAATTAGCCTGCTTTCCTTCCAAGTTAATCCTCAAATGCTACTAGATACGGGGAAAAAACCCTTATACCTTGATAACGCCTCAACAACGCCTCTCGACCCTAGAGTATTTGAGGCTATGATTCCGTATTTTTTGGAGGATTACGGAAATGCAGCCAGCACTACCCATGTTTTCGGTGAGCGTGCAGCCAAAGCCGTCAAAGAATCCAGGCAAATCATTGCCGATGCAATTCGGGCGCAAGTAGATGAAATCCACTTTACCTCTGGAGCAACGGAAGCGATCAATTT
>CAZTJM010000395.1:0-1685 GCA_964613865.1 uncultured Limnohabitans sp.
AGACGGTTTGCCCATGATTCCCTACCATAGAGAGGCTAGGCGGTTTTTGGGGAAGGTGGACTTTACCCTGCCTTTTGTCAGAACTCCGTATGAGGCCGCCTCTCCTCTCTATCGAACCGGCGTAGCGGTGGGAGACTATACCATAGACCATCATCACAAGAAAAATCCCGAGGCTCCGGCCATCGATTTTATCAAAATCCGGGTACCATCCTATACCATTCCTTTGGGAGCATTGGTACCAAAAGAACGGCCAGGCTTGATTCTCGCGGAAAAAAGCATCTCGGTGTCCAACATCGTCAACGGAGCCACGCGGCTTCAACCGGTGGTTTTGGGCATAGGACAAGCCGCGGGAGTATTGGCTGCCGTCTCGCTTAAAAGCAACAAAGCCCTGGATCAGATTTCGATTCGGGAGGTGCAGCAGGCGCTACTGGACCAGGAAGCTTACCTCATGCCCTTTTTGGACATGAACCCGGCAGATCCCCATTTTCAAGAGATGCAGCGGATAGGAGCCACCGGAATATTGAAGGGAACCGGAGTGCCATACCTATGGGCAAATCAGACTTGGTTTTATCCAGACAGGAAACTGACAGAATACGAATTGGTTTCAGGCCTGAAAAGCTACTATTCCCAATTGGACGGGTTTTGGGGAGCCTCGGGGGATTACCTGACTTTGGAGCGAATGGGTGTGTTTTTGAAGATGGTAGATCCTAGCCTGAATCCGGATAGCTTGAAAATGTGCTGGATGCAATCGCATTTGACTGGAGAATTCAAAAGCGACCGGCAGCTGAACAGAAGGGAAGTATCGGTGTTGCTGGATCAGGTACTGAATCCGTTTGCCATTCCCGTGGATTGGCAGGGGAATGTTGTCAAGTGAGATGAGTAAGGCATTTTGCTCCCGATGGCTATCGCGGACTGTGCCCAGGCAAGGCCCAAACTACGCTCAGAGGGGATTTACATTCCAATTTTCGCCAATAAATCCTCTTGTTTTTGCGTTTGTAAGTATACTAGGAAATTGGCGTCAACCACAAATAATTCACTATTCGAATAGTCCAAAATTAGTGGTTGTAATTTGTTTTTGAATTGGACACTGTGAACCCGTTCTAACGCTTGCAATACATTGTTCTGTTGCAGTGTCGTAGCCTTTGGATGACTTTGCTTTATTTTATGGTAAATTGTATTTTGAGAAAGTCCGCTTCTTAATGAGTCAGTGCTGCTAGTTATAACGGTCCAAATTATCCATTTATACATTTCCAATTCAGTAGCAGAGAGTCCCTCTGCAAATTTGATGATAAAAGTACTGTATCTTCCAGACTGATCATCGGCAATTTCCTTTGCGATTTCCCTAACCTCTTCCACAGTTCCGATGGTAATATGAGTATCTTGAGTGGTCCAGATTTCATGATTTTCGCAAAGTTTATAACAAATTTCTTGGAGTAAACCGACATTGTCTTGTGATATTTTTATTATCGATTCACAAACTTCAGAGGGGAAACTTATGTTCAAGAGTGGTCCTCCACTTTCAATGACTTTAGCTAGTGATTCATCAGGCCACTTGTCAACATTAATATTTGTGAGTCTTCCATTTAAATCACCATTATAGAGAAGTAATCTGTTCGACTCTAACCAAACCCTGGTCTAGCCCCCTATTAATCGGACAATTGAGTTTTTGAATTTGTATAACCGGT
>CAZTJM010000396.1:0-1681 GCA_964613865.1 uncultured Limnohabitans sp.
GCACACACAGCGGTTTCATGCTTGGCTTTGCAAGCCGCACGAAAACCTAGTTGTTAGCGGCTGCCCTTTTGTACTCTTTAATTCTATTTTATTTCTGCTCCATAATCAAATCAATCACTTCTTCGGGGTCGGCATTGTTGTTAATCCAAATGCTTTCTATTGTTGTGGCTCCGTCAATTGAAATTCCGTTTGTTTCTAATCTTTTAACGGCTTCGGAATAATCAACCTCCAACGCTTTGAAAGCACTATCAATAGGTGCTTTTACTATTTTGTTGATAATAACTGTGTCCACTGGAGGATACATACTTTCTCCAATAATAAGTATAACCGATATAACCAATATACCCAATAAAGCAGGAATAAAAACACCTTTTTTGAAGTGAACTCGTAATCCTCTCCAATTGAGTATGATGTGAAAAACGGCACAAACCACGAAAAATACACCTAAAAACTCGTGAACGACTTCTGTATAGCCGTCAAATAAATGGAAAAACATCAGTAAGCCCGAAAGCCCTACAACAAAGAAAACCAATGATATAAAAGGAGTAACATAATTTCTGTTCAGTTTCATAATAAAAGGATTTAGTTAAATTTTGAAAATCTGTTTTCAAGATTGGTTAACCATTTTGCCCTTTTTTCCTGACTGACAGATTTTACAGAAGTAAAACTTATCCAATTCAGATTTTTGTAGCCCATAGTTTTAAAAACACTTCTTAACATTGCTTTTCTGATTAAATTTCCGATGAGCAGGGAATACATTATTTTGGGTTTGTTCATTGTGGTAATGATGGTTACACTTTTCAGGTTTTTTAAAAGCGGAACTAATCCAAAACCTCTCGGATGATGGTCATAAACAACTCCCGGACTTAAAACACGGTCAATAAACCCTTTGGTCATTGCAGGCATTAAATCCCACCAAATCGGAAAAATAAAAATCAGATGGTCTGCTTTTTCCAAGCGGTTATTATAATCTGTTACTTGCGGGTCAATAGGTTTGTGGTTTACAAATGCCTTTAAATCTGCCTTTGACATTACAGGATTAAATCTGTCATTGTCAAGGTGCATAAGATCAATTTCGTGATTTGCTTTTTGAAGCCCTGTGGTTACTGCATTCAGAATTGCGTTGCAATAACTTCCTTCGTAAGGATGATTAAATACGATTGCTGTTCTCATTTTCTGCTTTGTCAAATTTTATGTTGCAAAGTTGAGAAGTAGCCAATAGTTGGACGATAACAATTGTAAAGAAATCTGTGTAAAAAGATTTTATCGTCTGTTTCGTATTCGGCTTAATGAAACAGAGGTAATTCCTAAGTAGGATGCGATATAATGTTGAGGAATACGCTGGACAATATGCGGATATTCTTCGATAAGCTCTTGGTAGCGTTGTTGAGGATTGTTTTTAAGATAGGAATAAAAAGTTTTTTGAGATTGCAAAAGCCGTCTGAATAAATGTTCCTGCATTTCCTCTTTGATTTCGGGAAAGTCCTCCAAAATATTTTGAAAGTCTTGTTGCGAAATTGTCTGCAAAATGCAAGGTTCTAAACTTTCGATGCTGTATAAACTCGGTTGGTTCGTTCTAAAACTTTCGATAGATGCAACCTTGTCGCCCTCAAAGAAAAATTGGGGGGTAATTTCTTTACCGTCATTATTTATCCAGGTCCGCAAACAACCTTTTTCAATA
>CAZTJM010000397.1:0-1403 GCA_964613865.1 uncultured Limnohabitans sp.
TAAATCGGATTACAAATCCTATAGTAGGACTTCGAGATTACAAATCCCGAAGAGCGGAAACCCATTGAGGAGATGACCCTGAAGGGGTCAAATGTGTCTAGCCCTGGGTGACGCGTAGCGGAACCCAGGGTAAAAAACAATTAAGGCCATTGACCTCGGCGCAGGACCATCGTTTGGAAAAAGCAGTAGATGCCGAGGAACAGAGACGGCAGTTTGTTGGAACAGCATAGTCAGGCAGTGATTTAATTGGATTAATAAATCGGATTACAAATCCTATAGTAGGACTTCGAGATTACAAATCCCGAAGAGCTGACCAGCGGAGTTTTTGTTCTAAAAAAGCAGGGGCATAATCGGGATTAGCAGCCTAAAATCCTTATTTTTGATTAAACAGCGGTGAAGATGAAAGAATCAGAAGAAGCGGATTTTACCGTCCTGGAGAACAAGACCATCGGAAGGAATTTCTTCATGTTCAGGAAAATAAGAGACTGCAAAGCTATGGAAGTAGCTGAATTTCTTGGGATAAAGGAGGCTACTTATACCAAGTATGAGCGGGGAGAAAGCAAGATCACCGTGGACCTTATTCAGAAGGTGTCTGAGTTTCTGAATGTCGATCCTTTGCGATTAATTTCGGTTCAACCTGGTCATTTGATCGAACATTTAACAAATTCACCGATCTCTATTAACTATAATTCTGGAGATTACAGTAGATCCATAGCAGCTCGAAAATCCTATCGAGAAGGTCCAATAGGTGAATTACAGGAAAGGTTTATTAAAGAAAAAGATATCCAGATAGATAGGTTAATTGAGGAAATAACCAGTTTAAAGAAAGAAAAAGAGGAGCTTTATTCCTTGATCAAAAGTCTAAGCGTCAAAATTAACCCGTCCTAATGAAAAACACATTGCTTAAAAAACTTCGTGAAGAACTGAAGTATGATATTGATTTGATTTCCGCAAAAATTGACGCCTCGCCCGAAGAGTATTTAGAGCTCGAAAACGGGATCAGAAGACTAGATATTCTCCAAGCTGCCAAGTTAGGAGACCTATATGAAATCAATCCACTGCACTTGTTGGAACTTGCTGAAAGTATCAATTATAATATCGGCACCCACAGCAGAACCATCTATGCAACCAACTATTTTGAGTCTAAAGAGGAAAAGGGTTAATTGTTAAGTATTGAGGTTCAAAATTCTTCTATTTTTTGAGAGGAATTGAGTAGTCTGGAATAAAAATTCTCAAATAGTCTATCGACTTTCTCTAGCGTAAAATTAAATGAAACCAACTCATACGCATTGGAAAGGATAGTTTCCTTTCTTTGGGTATTCATGGAAAGCAGTTCTTCGATAGCGATAATAAACCCTTTTTGGTCTGTGGGTGGAATGCACCATCCGGATTGATGGGTGACC
>CAZTJM010000397.1:1413-1643 GCA_964613865.1 uncultured Limnohabitans sp.
CGCCCACCCCATAGGCGACCACCGGCACCCTACAATACATGGACTCCAAAATCACCGCTGGCAGCCCCTCGATTTTGGAGGGCATCACCAAGGCTTCTGCGTGTTTGAGAATTGGAAATATATTGGTCTGATTGGGAATCACCTTGACTCGATCCGACAATCCCAATTCCCCAATACGCGACAAGAGCGCTTCCTGCAATTGCCCCGAGCCCAAAAAAACCAAGGATGTT
>CAZTJM010000398.1:0-1643 GCA_964613865.1 uncultured Limnohabitans sp.
TTTCCAAACGATGGTCCTGCGCCGAGGTCAATGGCCTTAATTGTTTTTTTACCCTGGGTTCCGCTACGCTTCACCCAGGGCTGGACACATTTGACCCCTTCAGGGTCATCTCCTCAATGGGTTTCCCGAATTGTCATCGGCCATCCAACACCTGTGCTGAGCGCCTGCCTGTGGTAGGCAGTCAAAGTATCGGTCATCGCGCAAAGCTCAGTACTTTAGACTCGGAACCCTCAAACCTCAAAACTTCCTACTTCCAAACTCTCAACGTCGCTCATCGGACATCCGACACCGGACCTCAGCATCCAGCTTCCAACATTTCGCTATCTTTAGTCCCTATTAATCCCCAATCCCTTGCTCGGAGCCTCCCTCTTAGTCCTTTTCCTATTCTTCGCCTCCCAGCCCATCCTCGACGCGCTGCAGAAGGAGCACAAGTGGCTGAAGGCGGGCTTGCTCAATCAGATGTACTGGTATCATATGTTTTTTGGGCTGGTGTACTGGATCTATGCCCAAGTCAATCGCTCGGATTCTGTCATGTATTTTGGTAGCCATAGACATTATAAGAACTGGTTTGATGCCTTCGAGCCCGGCACGCTCTTCATCGAGTGGGTCAACTACCCCTTTGCGAAATGGCTGGGCTTCAACTACGACATGATGATGTTTTTCAGCACCTGGGTGGGGTTCTGGGGTTTTGTGTATTTCTACATTTTCATGAAGGAAAACCTTCGCTTCAATCCCAAGTTTGAGGGCTGGGACGCAATTACCATTTTTATGTTCTTGCCCAATATGCATTTTTGGACAGCATCTTTGGGCAAGGGAGCCTATATTTTTGCCGGGTTGGGGTTATTGACCTACGGTCTTTCTTGGCCGGGAAAGAGAATCGTACATATCGCCTTGGGGGGATTTATTTGCTATATGATACGCCCTCACATTCTTTTTGCTGTGCTTATCGGAATGGGTGTGGGCTTTATTCTGGGTAAGGAAAAAGTTCCAGTTTATCAAAAGTATTTGGCCGCTTTGGGAGGGATCGCAATCAGCATTTTTGTTTATGAAGATTTGTTGACTTTTCTAGGTTATGATCCCAACAATGTGATGCAGAGCTTTGAAGAAGAATCAGCCCTCAATGCCCAACGCTTGCAGTCCGCGGGTTCCGCAGTGGATATGAGCAGTTATAGCCTGCCTATGAAGCTTTTTACTTTTTGGTTCCGACCTCTGTTTGTAGACTCTCCGAATGCGATTGGTTTAATTGTTTCCTGTGAAAATGCCCTGTATATCTACATGTTTAGCCGGATTCTAAAAAAGAGCTTCATCGATTATATTCGCGTCGCCCCGGCCATGGTGAAGATGTCGGCAGTGGTGTTCATCTCTATTTCCATTTCCATGACCTTTGTGATGTCCAATCTGGGCATTATTATCCGGCAGAAGTCCCAAATTATGTACTATATGCTTTTTGTGATTGTGGCCTTTATGGACTGGGAAAAAACGAACCGGATAAAAAAGCGGGCGGAAATCTATAACCGCATTGTGGAGGAGGAGCGTAAAAATCTGGCAGAGGCTGGAACTTGATTCCCTTTATTTTATTATTTTATAAGTATATCCGCTTTTATGCCAGTAGTGGACTTTATCTATCCAAAAGATCGCTGAAC
>CAZTJM010000399.1:0-1641 GCA_964613865.1 uncultured Limnohabitans sp.
GGAATGGTATTTCCATGTTGATCATGATCGGTATCATCTCCAGATTCCCAGGAGCATTGATTGCAGAAGGCGTTGAAAAGGGCTCTTCAGGCATGCTCTTGTTGATCATTGAAGCTGTTGTCTTGTTCTTTGTGGTTGTTGGTGTGATTGCACTGACAGAAGCTACAAGAAGGATCCCGGTTCAATATGCTAAGCAAGTAGTAGGTGGGAAGGTGTACGGCGGTCAGCGCCAGTATATCCCGATCAAGGTGAATGCTTCTGGTGTAATGCCAATCATCTTTGCCCAGTCTTTGATGTTTGTGCCTGCTTTGATCGCTCAGATTTGGGCTGGAGAGAGTGACATTGCAAACTATATCGGTACCACTTTCAGTGATTTCACATCCTGGCAGTACAACCTCTTGTTTGCTTCTTTGATCATCATCTTTACCTTCTTCTACACTGCGATTACGGTAAATCCAGAACAGATAGCTGAAGACATGAAGCGGAACGGTGGTTTTGTACCAGGTATCAAGCCAGGCGCTCCTACTGCCGATTTCATCGATGGGATCATTTCTAAAATCACACTTCCTGGCTCGGTGTTACTTGCTGCAGTGGCGATTTTGCCCGCTTTGGCAATCATCGCCGGGGTAGGTGGAGAGTTTGCCCAATTCTATGGAGGAACCTCCCTGTTGATCATGGTTGGTGTGATCATGGATACATTGAGACAGATCGAGAGCTACCTGTTGATGAGACACTACGAGGGAATGATGAAAAGCGGTAATATGAAGAACAATCCTTCTAATTACCAAGTAGCTTAATATGATTCAATACAAGACTTCGGAAGAAGTTCAGTTGATTAAAGACAGTGCTGACATACTCGGCCAAGCTCACGGAGAAGTTGCCAAATATGTCAAAGAAGGGGTAAAGACCTCTTTTCTTGACAAGATTGCTGAAGAGTTTATAAGGGATCATAAAGCAGTACCTTCCTTCAAAGGTTACAATGGCTTCCCTTCATCACTTTGTATCTCTGTGAATGAAGTTGTTGTTCACGGTTTTCCCAGTGATTATGAATTGAAAGATGGCGATATAATCTCAGTAGATTGTGGAGTCTTTCACCAAGGTTTTCATAGCGATTCCGCTTATACGTACCCTATCGGTGAGGTTTCCCCTTCTGTCATTGCATTATTAAAGGCCACCCGAGATTCGCTCTATCTAGGAATCGAGCAAGCCATAGCTGGAAATCGAATCGGTGACATCGGACATACCATCCAAAAATTTGTCGAGGCTAAAGGCTACACGGTAGTCAGAGAGCTGGTCGGACATGGTTTAGGGAGAAAGCTGCACGAGGCACCCGAGGTTCCCAATTACGGAAAAAAAGGAAGTGGTCCCCTGCTCAAGGCAGGGATGGTGATTGCAATTGAGCCAATGATCAATCTGGGTACGCGAAACATCGTACAGGAGAGAGACGGGTGGACAATCCGAACTGCAGATCGGAAACCTTCAGCTCACTACGAGCATACGGTTGCAATATTGGAGAATAAAACAGAGGTCCTGACGACCCATAAATACATAGAAGAGAATTTTAAATTCTAAAATGGCCAAACAGACATCAATCGAGCAAGACGGAACCATTATCGAGGCGTTGTCAAACGCAATGTTTAA
>CAZTJM010000400.1:0-1637 GCA_964613865.1 uncultured Limnohabitans sp.
TAGGGTCTGCTTAGGAAATAAAAAAGTAGCTGGTTTAGGAAGTTGAGCTGGATTTTTCTGAATTTAAGAGAAGCCAAGTGCAAGGACTTATGCAAAAGACTTCCAAAAGGCGTGCACCACGTCTAGAATACACCAGCCAAAGCCAGCTTTCGTTCACCGGGTTTGAGACGCCGTTCCACCACGGACTGGACACCTCCAACCGCTGGGTGGTGCTCAGTGCCCAGATTCCCTGGGATGAGCTGGTAGGGCTGTTCAACAAACGTAACCCGGCCAAATCCACCGGAAGGCCTGCCCTGAATCCACGGGTATTGATCGGCGCGGTGCTCATCAAGCACCTACTCAATGTGGATGACCGGGAAACCATTGCCCAGATCACCGAAAACATGTACCTGCAGTACTTCCTGGGTTACAGTTCCTACATCAAAGAAGCCCCTTTTGACGCTTCTCTGTTTGTGGATATCCGCAAGCGGCTCGGCCAAGAGCTGCTTGCGGAGATGAACGACAGGATTGTTGAGTTCTCCAGGGACAAGACGGTAAAAAAAAAGATCAAAGCCCTTCCCCAGACTCCGGGGGTGAAGTAGCCCAGAGCAACAAGGGCGAGGTGATCTATGATGCCTCCGCCTGTCCACAGGACATCGCCCATCCCACCGATCTGGGACTGCTGAGCAAATCCCGGGAGATCACAGAGGCGATCATCGATGAACTGCATCGGGCAAACCCGCAGGGAAAGAAGCCCCGGACTTATCGAAAAGTAGCCCGAAAAGCCTACCTGAAGGTAGCCCAGAACAAAAATCCCTCCAAGAAAGCCATCCGCAGAGGTATCAAATCCCAGCTCCAGTACCTCAAAAGGAACTTCAAAACGATTGACAGGCAGTTGGACGGCTTTGGCGTGTTTCCGCTTTCCCGCCGGATGCAGCGCAAGTACTGGATCATCCAGACGCTCTATGAGCAGCAGTTGGGGATGTTCCAATCCAGAACCCACCAGGTCGATGACCGGATTGTGAGTATCGACCAGCCCCATGTCCGGCCTATCGTCCGGGGAAAGGCCAGAGCCAAGACCGAATTCGGAGCCAAGATCCACCTGAGTCTGGTGGACGGTTTTTCGTTTTTGGATACCATCTCCTGGCATGCCTTCCATGAAGGAACCCACCTGGCCGACTATGTGGAAAACTATCGGAAGCGGTTCGGCTTCTATCCGGCAAAAGTACTGGCCGACAAAATCTACTGTACCCGGGAAAACAGGAAGTGGCTCAAGGACAAAAACATCAAACTGGCGGCCAAGCCCCTCGGCCGCCCATCCGCCAAGGCAGTGGAACACCACGTAAGACCCGGAGAGAGGAACCCAATCGAGGGGAAGTTTGGACAGGCAAAAACTACCTACGGGATGAACCGGATCAGAGCCAGACTCAAACATACCAGCCAATCGTGGATCGCCTCCATCATCCTAGTGCTGAACCTGGTCAGACTGGCCGGGATGGCACTGGTGTGCCTGGGTTTTTCAGCAGGGAGGAAACTGGTTCTTGCCGATAAAGACACGCGGGGCATGATCCTGGCTGACGCGAAGACAAAAAACCAATCCAGATCAAAGTCTGGACTGGTTTTATTAGCTCGTGCCGCTTGAGTTTTTCAGCAGACCC
>CAZTJM010000401.1:0-1578 GCA_964613865.1 uncultured Limnohabitans sp.
GCAAGGTGCTGGAACTGCTGCTCGACAAGTACGCCGACGCCGGCATCACCGAGGTGGAAAGCATGGAAGTGCTGCAGCTTCAGCCTTTCGACCAGCTCGGTTCTGTCTCCCAGATCATCAAGGCCTTCGGTGGCAAGCCCGCTTACCTCGGCGCCATCCGCGAGCTCGAGCGCGGGCTCTACCAGCAGGCGGCAAACTAACCGGCAAAAGAACCCGTAAAGGCGGCGACATCGGCAGCTTCGAGATCCGTTCTATCCCTTGATTTAATGGGTAGAATGGTCAAGCTCAGGCTGGCAACCGTACCGGCATATAAACCGGCAAACCGTGATGAAAAGCAGCGCGATCGCCCAATACACTCTGCCGCACCAATTCGAGCCTCTTCTGCCGCAGAGCGGGCTGGATGCCCTGCGCGAACGAACTCGTGCAGTCATCGAGCAATCCCTCCGACTGACGGCTGCAGCCCATCCCGACACGATCGCGAGCTTGCGCGAACTTGTGCGGGAGATGAACTCCTACTACTCGAACCGCATCGAGGGTCAGAGTACCCACCCACGCAACATCGGCCGAGCGCTGCGGCGCGACTTTTCCGACAAACCCGACGTAGCCCGTCTGCAGCGGATTGCGCTTGCGCACATCGAGGCCGAGCGGGCGCTGGAGACTGGGCTCGGCAGCGGCCCGGTGGCGCTTTCCGGCAGCTTCATCCAGCAAGCGCACGCTGAGCTCTACGGCCGGCTGGCCGAACCCGATCGACTAACTTCCAATGGCGAAGTGATCCAGCCAGGACAGTGGCGCACCCGCCTGGTCGCCGTCGGCCGGCACGAACCGCCCCCGCCCGAAGCCCTACCTGCGTTTCTGGGGCGCTTCGATCAGGTCTATGGCCGCGCCCCCCGGCTGGAAGATCAGCTCATCGTGGTTGCCGCCGCCCACCAGCGCATGGCCTGGATTCATCCCTTCGTCGACGGAAATGGCCGGGCGTGCCGCCTTCAGACCCACGCCGCCCTGTGGCCGCTGAGTCGCGGTCTGTGGTCGGTGAGCCGTGGATTGGCCCGCCGCCGCGACGAGTATTACGAGCACCTCGATGCCGCCGATGCGCCACGTCAAGGCGATCTCGATGGCCGCGGCAATCTCAGCGAGAAGGCGCTGCGACGCTGGTGCGAGTGGTTCATCGGCATCTGTGAAGACCAGGTCGGCTTCATGACCCGGATGTTCGACCTCGATGGCATGAAGACGCGCATCCAGGCTCTCATCACCTTCCGCGCCGCGCACGACAAGCGCATCCGCCCGGAAGCCGCGCTACCGCTTTATCACCTGTTCCTCGCTGGCCCCACCTCGCGCGGCGAATTTCAGCAGATGACCGGACTCGGCGAACGGACCGCCCGCAACCTGCTTTCCCACCTCATCGAAACCGGCCTCGTGACGAGTGCCGGCCACGTCGCACCGGTGCGCATCGCCTTTCCACTCGACGCCCTGCAGTTCCTGCTGCCGGAGCTCTACCCCGAAGCAGCCACCCGCGAAGACTGAACACCAAAGGCACCATGGCAATCAGCACCACCCTCATCAAATCCATCCAGGACATCA
>CAZTJM010000402.1:0-1560 GCA_964613865.1 uncultured Limnohabitans sp.
CAGTCGACCAAGCGGCTTGAAAATTAAAGCCACCTGTAATTCCATCAATGTTCAGGACTTCGCCGGCAAAGTATAGGTTTGGGTGATAAATACTTTGCATGGTTTCGGGGTCCACCCCTTCCAATGAGATTCCGCCTGCTGTGACGAATTCTTCCTTGAATGTGGTCTTTCCGCTGACCACCAAGATATAGCAAAAAAGATTTTGAACTAGCTTGTTGATGGACTTTTTTGTCAGATTTCCCACGAGGGTATTTTCTTCAATTTCCGCCTTTTCGCAAAAGTGCTCCCAAAGTCTACCGGGTATTTCAAACAATGGATGAGAGCGCAGCTTTCTATTGGGATGAGCTTTGGCATAGCTTAGCAAATGCTCCAAATAGTCGTTTTCGCCATAGTTTGCATTCCAGTTTATAATGGCGCGCGCGCGGTACTGGTGGTCATGAAGCCATTCTGCCCCAAAAGCGGAAAGCTTTAGTACCGCTGGCCCGCTTATTCCCCAGTGGGTCACCAGCACCGGACCTCGGTAATTCAATTTCGTCCCCTCGATCTTCACCCAGCCCTCGGGTACCGCTATTCCCATTAGTTCCCGGATTGATTCTCCCGGAGTATTGAAAGTGAAAAGTGAGGGAATAGGATCTTGTATCTTGTGCCTGAGTGATTTAAGAAAATAATATCCGTCTGATTTTGGCTGGCCTCCCGCCGCTACGACAACGTAGTCGCATCGAAAAACCCCTTTTTCCGTGATTAATTCAAAGCCCTTTTCCAACGGGTTCAATTCCTTTATTCCGGTGGAAATTTGGATGGACACCTTGGCTTTTTCTGCTACCCGTTGCAGGCATTCAATGATAGATTGGGAGGAATCGCTAAGCGGAAATACACGCCCGTCAGGTTCTACCTTTAGCTCTACCCCACGGGACTGAAACCAATCGAAAGTATCCGCGATAGAAAAATGCCGGAAGGTTCGCTTCAGAAACTTCTCACCACGGGGATAGTTTTTGACCAATTTGGATACTTCCATAGGCCGGTGGGTTACGTTGCACCTTCCACCTCCCGAGACTTTCACTTTGGAGAGCAGCTTGGGGCTCTTCTCAAAAATCGTCACATCCACACCGGGACCACTCGCGTGGATTGCGGCAAAATAGCCCGCTGCTCCCCCACCGATTACCGCTACTTTCAATATCTATAATATATTAACTGACAGTATATTATTATCTTCTTCTTTTACCAGAGAATGAGCCTAGAATTCCCCTGGCAAGCTCGCGAAAAAGAGTTCGACCAAGCTGTCTGACCATGGTGTTTTTACTTAACTCTTCGATAAGAGATTCATCTTCTTTCGTGCGACTACCTGTGGTTCGGGAAGACGAGGGGCCGGGAAGCACGGCTTTCTCTTGAGCTTCTTGGACCGCCTGCATCTTACGCTCCAGAATCTCGAAGGCGCTGTCGTGATCCAAATCCTGGTTGTATTTATACACCAAATCGGAGCTTTTT
This sequence comes from uncultured Limnohabitans sp., assembly GCA_964613865.1. Taxonomy (GTDB): domain Bacteria; phylum Bacteroidota; class Bacteroidia; order Cytophagales; family Cyclobacteriaceae; genus Algoriphagus. The sequence continues at coordinate 1,486 of CAZTJM010000402.1, forward strand.
ACCAATTGGTCGATCTCGCCATCTTCCAAAATGTCCATTCGGGTGATCGGCGCCCTGACCAAGGTGTGGGCAAGA
>CAZTJM010000403.1:0-1555 GCA_964613865.1 uncultured Limnohabitans sp.
ACCACAAAAGTTGATGCGAGGTAGAATGTTCAATTAACCACTTCACCCGCCATTGAGCCAAACGCCTGTTAGCGGTTCGGGCTTCTTTTTTATTTATCTTTTTGTTAGTCGTCACTTAGTAGTCTTTTGAATTTTTCTGGATAAAGTGTCCAAAAGTAGAATGTCAATGAGCCGATTCCTAAAAATAAAAGGAACAGCGTTATTCCACTGTCTTTAGTTCTAACTTTTTCAAATTCTAAAATGGTTTTTCGGTCAGCGTCAATTTGAAAGATTTTAGGTTCATAGGTTTCTATTTCTTTTTTCTTAACCCAAACAGTAATTGAGTCAGCCCGTTTTAAATCAATTCTAATCGTCTCAAAATCTTCATTTCTATATTTGCTTCCGATGTTTTCAACTAATCTAAATATTTGCTGTCGACCAGAAATGTAAAAAATGAGTTCAGATTTTTGACTTTTTGTCCCCCTTGTTCGCTCTGTCACGGTGGTCACATAAGTGTCGGCTGAACTTAAAATCCCTTTAAGGTCTGTCAATTGTGATTTAAATGTCAGTAAAGTTGAAAACTGGTAAATTCCGAAACCTGTAACAAACAGTCCAAAAATCAAAAGTCTGTTTCTGTGGTATCTTGACCAGCTATCATTTTTCCTTCCTGTCACCTTAATCTATTTTATCTTTGTTGATGTCGTCCTTTAGCCTGACCGCTAACGTTAAGTGTAGTAGTCGTGCCGAATTTATATGCAGTTCACTTTCTGCCAGAGCTAAAGATAATAAAAAGCAGAAAACTTTCCGTCACCACAACAGCCGGCATGGATACTACACAGTGTTGTAGGGCGTTTATTTCTTTACCGTGACTTTCTTTTCTTGAAAGTCCACCCAAATTAATCGTCCAGCAACAAAAAGAACTAAAATAATTCCCCATTGAATATTGCTTGAGTTAAATTCTTCTTCTTGATTATTATACTGGTCAATAGTTAATAAACTTAAATGCTCTGTTTTAAGAGAATATATTAATGGTTGATTTCTCCATTTCAATATTAAATTCAAAATACTTTCTGATTGGCTTCTTTTAATTTCTTTAATTTTGGTTTTAATTGTTACTCGCGTTCCACTCTTTAGGGTTTTAATTGCTAGTTCTTCATTAATTGCACGATATGAACTATTTGCAATTCTAAATTCATATGGATGTTCAGAAAGCTTAAGATAGATTATCGGTTTTGAATGCCTCCCACCTGTGGTAGTTTTCCTTAAAGTTTCAACAGAACCATTGATTTGTATTAAATCTTCAGTATTTACACTTTGATTTCCATTTTCCGTGTGAATCCAATAAGGAATCATTATGAAAAAGAACGCAAACACCCCGACAGTAGTCAAAATTATATTTCTATTGCTAATTTTCATCTGTTTCTTCAAATTCTGACCTGCGTCAGCTAAAATATAATTATTTTATCGATATAATCTTATTTTAGATAGTTAGCTTGGGAAATTAAATCGGTTTTTCTGATGCGGGAATGCCCTACAACGTTTTGGCGCTTGGCGCAGTGGCGGATTTCGGAGCACA
>CAZTJM010000404.1:0-1553 GCA_964613865.1 uncultured Limnohabitans sp.
AATGTAGGCGGAAGCTATACCGCCCTCACTTCGGTGTGCACCCATCAGGGATGCAGCGACAGCTGGACTTTCTCCAGTGGTCGATATACCTGCAACTGCCATGGCTCGGTATTCAATTCTTCCGGTGCGGTCCTGAGCGGTCCGGCAACCCAGAATCTTGACCAATACAGCGCGAGCGTCTCCGGCAATACTCTTACCATAGTCCGATGAAGCCTAAGATTTTGATCTGCCTCGGACTAGTGCTATGTTTTTACATCGGCAAGTCCCAGGCGCAGGAGGAAGTCGAAAAGGAGTCTAGCTCGGCTGAGACGGTAACGATTTTCCATGCGCCCCGCCACATCAATCTGCTGACTGTGGAGCCACTGCTTAAAAAGACCATGCACTTTGCGCTCATGCACACTTTCGGTACCTTGGATGGAGGAATAGAAAACCTCTTCGGCCTCGACAACGGCGCCAATATCCTCATCGGTTTCGAATACGGTTTGGGCGATCGCGTCTCCATTGGGCTCACACGGACAAGCCAGGATAAGGTCTATCAGCTCTTTGGCCGTTATCATTTGCTCCAACAAAAATCAGATGAAAGCATTCCGCTTTCCCTCGGCTTCGCCGGTGGTGCGGGTGTGATCTCGGGCGACTATTCCTATTTGCCTACTGAGGAGCAACCAGAGTTTTCGGATCGTATGGTGTATTCCGGACAGGTGATGATCGCCAGGAAGTTTGGTGAAAAGATCAGTCTCGCACTTACCCCCATGTTTTCTTATTTCACCAATCCGCTTGAGATCTATCAGATAGAAGGCACGCAAAACTTCTACCTTGCCCTTGGCATGAGCGGTGCCTGGCAGGTGACGGAAAGTTCCTCCCTGACCCTTCAGTGGATTCCCAATCTCAACTCGGATATCAAAAACAACTTTGGGATTGGCTGGGACATCAAGGCTGGACAGCATGTGTTTCAGATGTATTTTGTGACTTCTTCTTCACTCAATGAACCTTATCTCTTAGCTGGCTCCAACGGCGTTCCGGGTGAGGAGTTCCGCTTGGGCTTCAATGTAAATCGCCTCTTTTTCTTGGGCAAGGACTGGTGAAGCTTTGGGATACCCAAGTTATTTCAGCCGAAAAGATCGAATCCAAACCCTTTGCTGTTGCGATTCTTCCTGCATTTCGCAATTTTCTTTGAGGAAAAGTTCCAGCCTATCCAAGTCCTCCTGCTCTTTGGGATAGGCATGTAGGTAATAATCATAGAGCAGCACGCGGAAGCGGCCAGGTAGATGGGGCTCCAAGGAGTCCAACTTCTCGATCGGAAGCAGGAGATTCTGCGCCCTAGGATCTGTTGGCAAGAGTACCTCCCGGCTGAAATGGACAAAGTTGTTAGTGAGGATAGGACTTTGGTCATCTGGATTTTCCGCTTCGCTTTTTAGCGCTTCCAAAAATTCGGAATAGCCCTTGAGCTGATACTGATAATCAACCGAAAACAAGGCCGGGACAAGCAGCATTATGGCAACTGCCCATTCTCTCATTTTTAGTTTTTTCCATTCTACAACTGGGATAAACAAAGC
>CAZTJM010000405.1:0-1543 GCA_964613865.1 uncultured Limnohabitans sp.
AAATCAGGAATCAGAATTGGTGGGGAGTCGGTAAGAAATTAGCCTTTGGCGGCCCCCGTTTGGGGATTCGCTGAATGCTGACCATGGAATCCTTTTGGCAGCAGGGGCAGTATCTGGGGTTGTAGCTTTCCAGAATCCTGGGTTCCGTTTTCGGAATCGGCATTCCCAGTTCCCGGTGGATCAGGGGGATGGTGAGTTGCTTGGCCGAGCTTCCCAATATCCCGAAGTGGCGGATTCGGACCAGTCCCCTGGGCAGAATATGAAGGGAAAACCTTCTGATAAACTCCAGATTATCCAAGGTCATCTCCAGCTTCTGGGCACCCTGGCGGTAGTCTTTGTAGCTGAAGGTGGTTTGCTTTTGGCCTATGTCCAGGATGCGGTGGTTGGAGATGGCCACTTTGTGGGTGTATCGGCCCAGATATTCCAGCACTGCTTTGGGATGTCCAAAAGGCCGCTTGGCATAGACCACCCACTCTTTTTGGAAGAGTTTATTGATCAGTTCCTTTTCCGGTTCGATCCGGGACTTGAGTGCTTTGACGTACTTGGCGCGGAAGACCTTGCTCATGGCCTTGACCGGAAAGAGGTATTTTCCGGTGCTTTTTGCAGTCTTCCATTTTCCTGATTTACTCAGCCCGCCTCCCGGAACGATGCAGTGCAGATGAGGGTGCAAGGACAACTGTTGCCCCCAGGTATGCAGGATGGCGATCATCCCGGGGGTGGCTCCCAGGTGTTTCGCGTCCTTTGCAAAGCAGCGGACCGTCTGCCAGCCAGCTTCAAACAGACTGTCATAGACGGCCTTGGGCTGATGCATCGCCAGCGGGTTCAGCGTGTCGGGCAGGGTAAAGACCACATGGAAGTAGGACACGGGAAGCAGTTCTGCCTCCCGCTTGGAGATCCAGTCCTCCCGGTTTTTGCCCTGACACTTGGGACAATGTCTGTTCCTGCAACTGTTGTAGCTGATTCGGGTAGTCCCGCAGTTGGTACAGGCATCCACATGCCCTCCCAGATCTGCAGTTCTGCAGCGTTTCAATGCAGAAAGCGTCCGCAATTGCCAGCGATTGATCTGGGGATGGTTTTCCACCTCGGCCCAGTGCTGTCTGAGTAGCTGGGCGAGTTCGAAGCGGGGCTTCACTTCCGGGACAGGTAGAGCCGGTCCAGCGGGCTGAAGGCGCGGCACTTGTCGGTTTGGGCCACATGCAGATAGACCATCGTCGTGTCAATGGACTCATGGCCGAGCAGGTCTTTGATGGTCAGGATGTCCAGCCCCTCCTCCAGCAGATGTGTCGCAAAGGTGTGTCTGAGCGTGTGCACGTTCATCGGTTTGAGAATGCCTGCTTTCTTCTTGGCCTGGTTGACCGCCCACTGGATGCCCCGCTGGGAATACCTGCTGTCAAAATCCCCACCGGCACGGCCGCGGATCTCCTGATCCTTGCTGTTGAAGACCCACTCGTTCGGTTGCTCGGCTTCCAGATAGGCCTTGATGCCCCGGATCAGGATGTCGGCCAGCGGGACGTAGCGGTCTTTTTTGCCCTTGCCGTCCTTG
>CAZTJM010000406.1:0-1528 GCA_964613865.1 uncultured Limnohabitans sp.
TCTTCTATATTCCCCCTCAACCAACAAGTCGTCGTTGGCATTGATCAGAATAGTGTAGATGTTCCGCTCGTTCTTCTGGATGTCAGGGGGTGGTACATTTGGATCCAACTTCGGAGGCAGGATGTTCAAAATCCCTTTATCCGAAGCCATCGTCGTTGTGACTAGAAAGAAGATCAAGAGCAGAAACGCAATGTCCGCCATGGACCCTGCATTGACCTCCTGACTTCCTCTACTTTTACTTCTTGCCATAATTACTTAATAGCTTTGTTAATTTCCGTAACCAAAATACCAATAACAGCGACAATGGTCAAAACATAGGTAGTGATTAGAAATCCACCTACGAGTTGAGACATTTGCGGTGTCAAGTTAAATGGTTCGCTTTCAAATTGGGGCAATACTTCATTGGTGGAAATAGAAAAGCAAATGAAGAACAACACCAAAATAGCAACCACTCCCAGGCCAGTCTTCAACAAGCTCTTGGGATCGTCCAAAGACTTGATCAGCGGAAGCAGTATAGAAACCACTGCTCCCAATCCTACCAGCGCGTAGCTCACATAGAGCATGATATCATAAGTATCCATAGTATTTTCTTAAGTTAATTAGGAACTGATTTAGACAAAATAGAGGCAAGAATTACTTGCCAGTCAATTTGTGCTTAACCAACACGTCCACCAAAGAGATGGAGGCGTCTTCCATGTCGTTAACCAAAGAGTCGATTTTTGCTACCAGGTAGTTGTAGAACAACTGGAGGATGATCGCAACGATCAAACCAGCAACTGTAGTCAAAAGGGCGATTTTGATACCACCTGCTACGATGGATGGAGAAATATCACCAGCTGCCTGGATGGTATCGAAGGCGAAGATCATACCGATTACAGTACCCATGAAACCCAACATTGGAGCAAGAGAGATGAAAAGAGAGATCCAAACCAGACCTTTTTCCAATCTACCCATTTCTACAGATCCGTAAGCGATGATCGATTTTTCTACCATTTCAATCCCTTCGGAATATCTCATCAAGCCTTGGGTAAAGATGGAAGCAACAGGACCTTTGGTGTTTCTGGTCACGTCTTTTGCAGCTTCAATCCCACCAGATGCCAAAGCATCTTCCACTTTGTTGATCAGCTTCTTGGTATTGGTAGTCGCAAGGTTCAAAGTGATGATTCTCTCCAAGGCAATCGCAAGACCCAAGATCAAACAGATCAATACTGGGGTCATGTAGATGGGATCACCTTCGATGAACTTCTCTTTGATAACTTGGTGAAAGCTTTGCTCCTCTGCGACGATCTCATCGTCAACTACTGTAGGAGATGCAGCAGGGGTTTCCACTGCCGGGGTTGTGGTTGCAGCTGCCGAATCAGCATCTTGCGCGTTAGCGAAAACAGGAACAGTCATGATACCTGCAAGCATGAACAAAGCGATTAACTTTCTCATAATGTGTTTTTTAAATAGACTTTTGATAAAGGTTAAATGGTTTCCAGATTAAATCGAGGCTTTAAAGTTATAATTTTTTAAATTCAAAAAACAA
>CAZTJM010000407.1:0-1526 GCA_964613865.1 uncultured Limnohabitans sp.
GTTGGCTTGAAAAGCATCATAAATGGCATAAATGGGGTCTGACCCCAATTACTCGGTCCTCGCGGCCGCTTGGGCGTCTGTCGCGCATCTCTGCTCGCCGGCATCGCCCAAATGCGGCTGCCTCATCGGCCTGGACGTGTTGAGCCTCGCGCCGTCAAGCGACGACCAAAGCCACGCCGACTACTCACGCAGCCCCGGCAGGAAGTGCGCCGCGAGCTTCTCAAGAAACGACATATGCATGCCATGGCGCTCTTAATGCCATTGGGGTCAGACCCCAATTACTCCACTTACTATTTTTTCTATTTCTTTATCCCCGGCGGCGCAGGACGCCGAGTCCGAACAGGCCGATGCCGAGCAGGGCGAGGGCGCCGGGCTCGGGCACCGCTGTGACCCGGATGTTGTCCAGGCCCACTGCCGAGCTGCCGTTGCCGCTGCCTTCGACGAGATAGAAGTTGATATATCCCGCGTCAAAAGTGGGGTAGGCGAGGCTCACATCGAAGGTCCCACGCGTGGTGACCGAGGGCGCGGCGAAGCTGAGCAGGTTGATGATGCTGTTATCGGTCAGGATCAGCTCGGCGACGAAGGTGTCGTTGTTCGCCGTGTTGTTGGCGTCGAAGACGTAATCGAAGCTGATGGTGAGCAGTTTGGGCAGGGCGAGCGTGACGGCGTCCAGCGTGAAACGCAGCGACATCGTGGACGAGGCTGCGGTGTTGGTGCCGCCATTGGGCGCGCCACCGAGGTTGCCGCCTTCGTCGCCGATGACGAGGAAACGGTTGGTAGCCGCACCGAAGAAGTTGTCGAACGTGTTCGTGCTGGGCGTAGTGCCGCCGTCGATGGCATTGTTACCGGCACGAACGTTGAACGCCGCCTGGCTCGCATTGCCATTGCCGGTATTGGAGAAGGTGGCCAGCGGATTGCCGCTGAGCTCGGTGGGGTTGTTGGCGAGAATGTTTTCAATCGTGCGAACGGCGGTCGAGGAGGTGACACCGCTGACGCCCTGGAAATCTTCACTCAGCAGCACCTGCTGGATGGGGGCCGCAAGCGCGCTACCCGAAACGGACAGGGTCGCGGTGGCGATGAGGGCTGCAATGTTCTTGTTGTTGAGCATGATGAAGACGTCCGATCAAGGTGGGTGTTCGAGGGCCTGAGCCTGGATGAAACCGCACGGAAGTGCACTTGCGATACATAAGCAATAAACATGCCCATTTTGCGTATCGAATAAAGCTGCATGAATATCAGGGGCTTGCAAAACGGCTTCTGCGGCTACGCGCCTGCCCGAGACGATCGGGGGGTGTCACTGTAAAGATTTCCGACATGTTGCTCAGTCGAGTCCCGGTCCCCTGTTGCTGCCGCGCCGCCGGCGCGCCGCCGGTCGGCCGGCGCGGATAATGCTGACCAGCATCGTGGCGATGAACACCGCCAGCGTGGCGGTGTTGGCGAGGGCGCCCCATTGGCGCAGCGCCAGCGCATTGGCGACGCCGCCGGCCACGCGCAGCGCGAGCGAGGCGTGCAGCAGCGCCAGCGGG
>CAZTJM010000408.1:0-1526 GCA_964613865.1 uncultured Limnohabitans sp.
GTCCAGCAGACCAATTACTGCCTTCAAAATCCTGTTCTGCAATTCCGCTTGGGTAGTCGATGTCCACTTTAGTACCCAAGACTTCGGTCTGGATAAACCAGTTGCCCTTCGACAGCCTGATCCCCAGCTTCACTCCCTGGCCTGAGCGGGTTAGCTCCCCCCCGTCCGAAAAGTCCCTGCGAAAAACCACACCGCCCAAAAATTCCAGCTGTTGAGAAAAGCGGTAATCGAGTCCAAAATCCCCATAAAAACCATCCCCAAAGGAAGTCAGGGGATCGTACCATACGTAGGCCCCAAATCTTTCAAAGAAGGATGCGCCTTTGAGTTCGTTTTCCTCCAAGAGGCTGAACTGCTTCTTTTTCACCGCCTCTCGAACCACTTCCACGTTTCCCAGCGAGTCAAACCTGATCTTTGAATAGTTCCCCTTCAATTCAGCCAAATATTCATCACTGAGATGCAGTGCCTTTTCCTTTGCCGCCGACTTGGCTTGTTCCAATGACACCTCCGGAGAAACTCCATCCTTGACAACATGGTCCAAAGCACCTTTTCCAAAGAAATCGGGAACCTGCAAGCTTCCGGTCTCCGCCACTCGCTCTACCTTTCCGGTCAATACCTCCTCTACCTTGGGCATCAGCCTCTCGTTGGTCAATGCCTTGAGGTTTTCCCGGTTTTGGTCAACTAGGGATTCCAGATCAGAAACATCCTTTAACCCTTCCAGCTCCGTCCTGGAGTTTTTCACGATCTCCAAAGTCCGCAAAGACGCCTCGCTGATTTCACCGCCGGGAAATTCCTTGTTATTGGCCAAACTTTCCAGGGTTTGCATTTCCCGTTCCAATACTTCTTTTGTTCTAGTCTTCCCAAGTTGAAGTAGACTGTCCCTCTTGGTACTGTCTTGGGATAGTTTTCTTAATTCGTCGATCTCATTTTCGAGTGAGTCATAGGATTGCTTTAGGTCACGGATCTGCTTAAGTTCTTCCAGATAAGGAAGCGTTGGCTTATAGAACGATCCGGGCAATTCTCCTACCCCTGAATTGAGGGAAGGTAATTCAGCCTTCCCCAAACGAGGATTGGGAAGGGACTGTGCCTCCGACATTTGAATGCCGAGCGAAACGAATAAAACTGCGAGCAGATAATTTTTAAGCCACATGGGCGTTTTTTGAAATGTGTCGACACTTGAACTAGTCCCCTAGACTCTTTATGCAGCTCGCAATGCTTGCTGAAGCTTCAGATTCTGGAAAGTCCTTATAGTCACGCAATCATCGAAAAAAATCGTTAACCGAAAAAATACCCTGTACTGGGTATAGGATTTAAACGAAAACTCACACTTTTTAACGAACTACAAAATGTTTTATCTATAGGATAAAAGATTGTATTCTAGGCATTAAACAGAAAAAAACAGCCAAAAATATATCCAACTGATTATCAGAACTAAAAATTTTCAGTTTTTTTTCCCAAACCGAAAACATCCATTCAATAGCAAGTTTTTTTCTGGGATTAGTCCTAACATATATTTCCCTTCAGGCGAG
>CAZTJM010000409.1:0-1526 GCA_964613865.1 uncultured Limnohabitans sp.
GTCTTCCCAAGGTCTCTCTTTTTTGGCCAGATTGCGTCTAAAACTCTTTACGTTAGCTGCCATTATTGGACGACAGTGCAAACTTGAACCAGCAGAACACAAAACAAACAGACAACAATGAATTTTGACTTTGTAACAGATAGCAGATTTAAAGAATTACTTCTTCGGGACTATCAGGAATTGAAAGTTTGCCTTGACAACAAATCTTCAAAGGCAGTTTTGATTTTATCTGGAAGTATTATTGAAGCATCATTAGTTGAGTATTTTTTACAAAATATTCCAGCAGGCAAGACGGAAGCGGACTTACTGAAAATGACACTTGGGCCTCTTATTGATCTTGCTGAGACAGAAGGTTTGTTGACAGGCACGGAGAAAAAACTTGCATCAGTAATACAGGACTACAGAAACCTAATTCATCCAGGTAGACAAATTCGTAAAAGTGAAAAATATGATTTTGAAACTGCATCTATCGCAAATAGTTTGGTGACCATCACTCTTAAAGCGATTAGCAACAAACAGCAAGCATCAACTTTTTTCACAGCACAAGAAATTATTGACAAATTAAAAAATGATTGGAGCTTTAGGACAATTTACAGCAATGTAATTTTGAAACTCAAGCACACAGAGCGAAACAAACTCTTTGACTTGCTTTTGTTATATGAAATGGAGGACAAGGAAAAGTGGGATGCTTTTATGAGGGAGGGAATAATTCCATATTATGAAGTTCATAATTTATACGACATTAAACCGCTTGTTGCTGACCTGAAACCTCTTTTACAGCCCGATATTATTATTGGTAAGCTCAATGAACTAGTGACTGAAATTCAAAAAGGTGACCAACTAAAAGCGTTTGCACTTTTCAATTTTCTTCACGAAGACATTGACAAATTGCCAAATGATGAACAGGAAATGATAGCGATTTATTTTCTTTCTACTTTTTCAAGCGTCTTAGAAAAGTGTAACGATTTGTCATCTGAAAAGACTTACTCAACAATTGGAAAATACATAAAGACAGCAGACGGTATAAGAGCATTTAATGAGTTTACAGTTTTCTGTATCGTGCATTTTGACAAGAAATCTATTGCTTATGAAATGGATGTTTACGAACAAGCATTTAATTCCTTACAGGATGTTCAAAAAGATGAAGTTCGTAATGCAGCAAGTGACTTTATGTTTAAAAAAGGACAACCACCGACAAATGTATTGGAAGGTTTTGTTGACGGTGCAATACAGAGAGGAATATTATCCAAACCCGTATAAACGACAATATGAACTTTGGACTATGCGCCTATTGAAAGAGAATATAACGGCAGCTAACAGCACATTTGCAATAGGCGGGGTTTCGTGCTCCGCAGACAATTTTGTGGTAGCCGAAAGTTTTGTGCTCCGCATCAATATTAGTGGTAAAAATCCCGCCCATCGCAAATCTGCAAACCGTTAGCGGCAAGGCCAATGAAATAGTTTTGACTATCTACAAAGACTGATATGAAAGTTTACAAAATAATAGGGGCGATAATTTTAGTTGT
>CAZTJM010000410.1:0-1518 GCA_964613865.1 uncultured Limnohabitans sp.
CAGCCATGCGGGTCCGCTCCTATCCCAATTTCGTCGTGATTGAGCCCAAGCTCCAAAATATCGCCCAACTTCCCGGTTATCGTACCCCTGACCAATTTCTGGCTGGTTTGGACGAGTTGATTGACAAAGCTTTCAAAAATACTCCATGAGTTTCTCCCTCGCCGAGCGCGAAGATACCATCATCGCACTGGCCACGCCCCAAGGTGTAGGAGCCATCGCGGTCATCCGCCTTTCCGGAAAAGATGCCATCCGGCTTTGCAATGAAGTTTTTTTTGGAAAAAACCTGGAAAAACAGGCCTCTCACACCATCCACTTTGGCACGATCCGAGACGGGGAAAAGATCATAGACGAGGTCTTGGTTTCGCTTTTTGTCGCCCCCAAGTCTTTTACCAAGGAAAACGTGGTAGAAATCTCCACCCACGGCTCCTCCTATATCATCAAACAAGTCATCAAGCTCTTTGTCCGCAAGGGAGCCCGATTGGCTAAGCCGGGAGAATTCACCCAGCGAGCTTTCTTAAACGGACAGTTTGATTTGGCACAAGCCGAAGCCGTAGCAGACCTGATCCACGCGGATTCGGAAGCTTCCCACAGCGCCGCACTGAAACAGATGCGTGGCGGATTTTCCTCTGAAATCCAAGAGCTAAGATCCCGTCTGATCCATTTTGCTTCCATGATCGAGCTGGAGCTGGACTTCAGTGAAGAGGATGTGGAATTTGCCAGCCGACTAGAACTGCGGGAATTGGTGGAAAGGCTGCTTCGCGTCGTTGAGGAGTTGATTCTCAGCTTTGATCTAGGAAACGTCATCAAAAACGGCGTACCCACTGTAATCGCCGGAAAGCCCAATGCCGGTAAGTCCACCCTACTCAACGCGCTGCTCAATGAGGAAAAGGCCATCGTCTCCGATATCGCGGGTACGACTCGGGACTTCATCGAGGACGAAATCAACATCGGTGGCGTGATCTTCCGATTCATTGACACGGCGGGACTTCGCGAGACGACCGACACCATCGAGGCGATTGGCGTGAGCCGAACCCAGGAGAAAATGAAGACCGCTTCACTGATCCTCTACCTCTTTGACCTAGGCGACACCGACCTGATAGAGATCAATCGGGATGTCAACAAGCTGGAAAACCAAGGCGTACCCTTCCTGAAAGTAGCGAATAAGGTAGACAAAGCCAATGAACAGTTGATTAGCGAGTTAAGATCAAAGCATCCTGACACGATTTTCATCTCCGCGGGAAAAAAGGAAAACCTCGAAGGACTCAAAATTCGGATCCTGGAGCTGGTGAACCTGGACAAGTTCAAGACCGGCAACACCGTCGTCACCAACATCCGCCACTACGACTCCCTGGTCAAAACCCGAGAGTCCCTTCTCGATATTCTTACCGGCTTGGACAATCAGGTCACCAACGACTTCGTCGCGATGGACATCCGCCGCTCCCTATACTTTCTTGGAGAGATTACTGGTGAAATCACGACCGATGACCTCTTGGAGAACATCTTTAGGAATTTTTGTAT
>CAZTJM010000411.1:0-1492 GCA_964613865.1 uncultured Limnohabitans sp.
AATGATTATTTCACTCAAACTGACCCATGTGTTTCGCTCTAAACTGACCCACCCCCTTACCGGTGGATCTGTTGGCTAATTTAGGATGGATTTTTATTTCTGATGTCTGAGTGATTTTCCTTTCAGTTCTATTTTTTGTGAGTTGGTAAGCAGTCTGTCCAATATAGCGTCAGCCAGTGTTGGATCGCCGATGTAGGCATGCCATTGAGCCACCGGGATTTGTGAAGAGATCAGGGTTGCTTTTCGTTGGTAACGATCCTCCAGAATCTGAAGTAAGGCCATGCGGGTGTCTGCATTGAGTGGCTGCAGGCCAAAGTCATCCAGGATAAGCAAGTGGGTTTTTTCAATCTGGTTGAGCAGTTTGACGAAGGTTCCGTCCAATTTGGCCAGGGTGATTTTTTCGATAAACCGGTTCATGTTCAGGTAGCTTGTTTTATAGCCATATAAACACGCCTGGTGTCCCAGGGCACAGGCCAAAAAACTTTTTCCACATCCGGTGGCGCCTGTGATCAGCAGGTTTTGGGCACGTTTGACCCAGGAGCAGTCAGCCAGCAGACTGATCTGTTCGGCGGTAAGATTTCTTTCCGGCGAGCATCTGATCTCTTCCAGCTGGGCAGCATACCGGAGTTTGCTCAGTCTGAGATGCATCTGGGTACGCTTGTGGTGTTTTTGGTCGACTTCCTGCTGGACCAGCTGTGCGAGCAGTTGATGGGGCTGTGGCTGGCTGTTGGCCGGCAGGTCCAGGATTGCCTCATAGCCGCTGGCCATGCCATAGAGCTTGAGGTCACGGAGTTGCTGGAGGGTGGCTTGTGTGTTCATGTGCAGTTTGTTTTGGAGTTAGGAGAGTTCTTTAGGGCCCCGGATATTGTCATGGGGCGGGGTTTTGAAGGCTGATTCACCGGCGGCGTCTTTTTTGTCCATGTTGTTTTTGAGGATGTTGTCCAGGATTCCATAATTGACTCTTGGAGCTTCGCTGAGCAGGGTACAGGCTTTTTCCAGCCGGTCTTTTCCGTATTTGCCGGCCAGCCGAAGGGCCCCAAGGCAGGAATTGAAGGTCTGTTCGGGAAAGACTTTGGACTTCAGCATTTTCCCGATTGCAGCCTGGGTATGTGGGCCGATGGATGCGGCCTGGGAAAGAAAATATTCACCATCCCATCCTTTCTGCCGGTGGATGGCCCGGTGGTTTTCCGGCATGTGTGCCGCGGTGGTACTGTAGCCATACCTGCGACGGTCTCTGGTGTGGAACGCAATCCGCCTGTGGTCGGCATAGATCTCCACTTGGTCATGGGTATAGCTGATTTTGACCTGTCTGCCCACCTGGTCATAGGGCACGCTGTACAGGTGGCAGTCCTCGCCTAACTGAACGTGATAATTGCGCTGCACTTTGGCCATGACGGTTTTTCGAACCTCAAAGACCGTGGAAGGCAGAGGCTTCAACAGGGGCTGTTCGTACTGGACAAACAGGTCGTGACGGCTGTAATTCCTTCCTTTG
>CAZTJM010000412.1:0-1477 GCA_964613865.1 uncultured Limnohabitans sp.
CTATCCTGTCCAAGGGTGATATGAAAGAATACATTCAAGCTCTACATGATTATAGGCAGTGGATCGCTTCGATTTATGTTGACTCTTGCCTAATCAAGTTTTCATCTTTCAAGTTGAAAGAGATTGAATTATCTTCATTGACCATCCATTGGGATAAATACAAACCTCGATCCAAAGAGGATTTTGACAGGACTAAAGGAAAAATCGAAGCGTACAAGAAAGAATTTCGAAAAACCATCTGGATACCCCCGATAATCTTTGACCCATACGACAATAAAATCATTGATGGAAACCATCGAGCCTTAGCGCTCAAGGAACTAGGATTTGAAAAGGCGTGGGCCTTCGTCGGGATCAAATATTTAGGGTACGACCTTTTGTTTGACAAACAATCCTAACCGACCTCGCAAGAAAACATCTGCTTTTACGGGCTGCCCCTCACCATTATTATTAGGTCCGAAAAATATTCTTTTTCAGAAATCCGTCCCCAATTCCGTCCCCAAAAACAAATAAACCACTTCCACATGACGTAGAAGCGGCTTTTTTGTAGCCTAGCTAGGAATCGAACCTAGATCTAGCGTTTAGGAAACGCTTGTTCTATCCGTTGAACTACAAGGCCATAGGGGTTTGGGAGCGGAGTTTGTCAATCAAAGTTGATCCACGCCACGGATTTTCGAGCCGCAAGATAAAGGAATTCTGAAATTACAGGCAAATATTCTGAAGTCAACTTGTGCCTTTCCAATGATTTACCCTATCTTTGCACTCCAAAATTAGGATGGACGGGTTCCATCCAATCACTTAATCTAAAAAATTATGTCCGTAAAAATCAGATTAGCACGTCGAGGCAGAAAAAAACAAGCCATCTATGACGTCGTTGTAGCTGATGCAAGAGCTCCACGAGATGGACGCTTCATCGAGAAAATCGGAACTTACAATCCGAACACAAACCCCGCTTCCATCAACATCAACAATGAGCGCGCTCTTACCTGGTTGTTGAATGGAGCTCAGCCGACTGATACCGTAAAAGCAATGCTTTCTTACCGAGGTATCATGCTGAAAAAACACCTTCAAATCGGTGTGTTGAAAGGTGCGATCTCCCAAGAGCAAGCAGACGCCAAATTCGGTGCTTGGCTGGAGGAAAAAGATTCAAAAATCGCATCCAAGTCTGACAAGCTGGCTGCTGCCAAAGCTGACGTCCGTGCAAAAGCACAGGCTGCCGAAGCTGCTAAAAACCAAGCTCGTCTGGACGCTATCAAAGCAAGAGAAGAAGAAGCAAAGGCTGCTGCAGCCGCTGCCGAAGCTCCTGCCTCTGAAGAGGCCGCTCCTGAAGCTACTGCAGAAGGCGGAGAAGCTGAAGCTTAATAGAACCCTATTCCATGAACAAGGATCAGTGCTTTCAAATAGGCAGAATTGCCAAAGTTCATGGACTTCGTGGAGAAGTAAACGTAGTGCTCGACGTAGATTATCCTGAGGACTACGA
>CAZTJM010000413.1:0-1467 GCA_964613865.1 uncultured Limnohabitans sp.
ATTGGTGCTTTGTACTCCTGACAAAGTAGCAGAAGCAACCGAAGCAGGTGCAGACTACGTAGGTTTGGACGATTACATTGCCAAAATCGAAGGCGGATGGACTGACGTAGACGTCATCATCACTATGCCTAACGTAATGGCAAAAGTAGGTAGGTTAGGTAGAGTATTGGGTCCTCGTGGCTTGATGCCAAATCCT
Organism: uncultured Limnohabitans sp.; assembly: GCA_964613865.1. GTDB lineage: Bacteria > Bacteroidota > Bacteroidia > Cytophagales > Cyclobacteriaceae > Algoriphagus. The sequence continues at coordinate 197 of CAZTJM010000413.1, forward strand.
AAATCAGGAACCGTTACTCTGGAAGTAGGCAAAGCAGTAAGAGAAGTAAAAGCTGGTAAGATCGACTTTAAAGTTGACAAATTTGGAATCATCCATGCCGGTGTAGGTAAAGTGTCTTTCTCCCCTGAGCAAATTCAGGAGAACGTAAAAGAACTGATCTCTACCATCTCTAAGTTGAAGCCTTCTTCTTCAAAAGGTACATATTTCAAAAGCATTCATTTGTCAAGCACAATGTCTCCGGGTATTGCTGTAGACAAGGGTAGCATTCAAGGTATTTAATCATGACTAGAGACGAAAAGAAAGTTATAATCGACAGTCTGACTGAGAAGCTGAAGGAAAACCCTTTCTTCTACATCACTGACGCTTCCGGATTCTCGGTGGCTCAAGTGAACGCGTTCAGAAGAACTTGCTTCGAGAAAGGTGTGGAGTACAAAGTGTACAAAAACACCCTCATCGCCAAAGCTCTTGAAAATCTGGATGCTGACTACTCCCAATTGGTGGGGGGTGCATTGAAAGGGTTCTCTGGAATTATTTTCTCAAAAGAGACTAGTAACCTTCCAGCAAAAGTATTGCTGGATTTCAGAAAGAAACAAGGTAAAAAAGAGACAAGACCAGTATTCAAAGGTGCAGGGATCGACTCAGACGTGATTCTGGGCGAGAACAACCTCGAGATGCTGTCTAACCTCAAGTCTAAGCAAGAATTGCTGGGTGATCTTATCGGATTGCTTCAGTCTCCTGCTAAAAATCTCGTCGCTGCATTGCAGTCTGGACAGAACAACATCACTGGTGTTCTTAAGACTCTTGCTGATCGGGAAGCAAAATAATCTTATCAAATCATTCAAAAAACAAATTAAATAATTAATACAATGGCAGATCTTACACAACTTGCAGAACAGTTGGTGAACTTGACTGTAAAAGAAGTAAAAGAATTGACAGATATCCTTAAGGACCAGTATGGCATCGAGCCCGCTGCAGCTGGTGCTGTAATGGTAGCTGGTGGTGCTGGCGCTGGCGCTGGTGAAGCTGCTGCTGAAGAGGAAAAAACTTCTTTCGACGTAATCCTTAAAGCTGCTGGAGCATCTAAGCTTGCAGTAGTGAAATTGGTTAAAGAATTGACCGGTCTTGGATTGAAAGAAGCGAAAGATCTTGTTGACGGCGCTCCTAAGGCCTTGAAAGAAGGTATCGCTAAGGACGAAGCTGAAGCGTTGAAAAAGTCTCTTGAAGAGGCTGGTGCTGAAGTAGAGATCAAGTAATTTGGCGATTTCGGCCCT
>CAZTJM010000414.1:0-1458 GCA_964613865.1 uncultured Limnohabitans sp.
GGCTAGCCGAGCGATCGACTAGCCTTTAACTTAATGAGACTTTTGAGACAGCCTCATATGAAGATGGATTTGATTTGTCATTTCTTTTTGAAGAGCGAGTCCACGAATTCGCGTCTGTTGAAGAGCTGGAGATCGGTCATTTTTTCACCGACTCCGATGTATTTCACGGGAATTTTGAATTGGTCGGAAATTCCGATGACTACTCCTCCTTTTGCGGTTCCGTCAAGCTTGGTGATGGCCAATGCGGAGATTTCGGTGACCTTGGTGAATTCCTTGGCTTGTATGAACGCATTTTGACCTGTAGACCCGTCCAATACCAAAAGTATCTCATGCGGTGCGTCGGGAATGAACTTCTGCATTACCCGCTTGATCTTGCCGAGTTCATTCATGAGGTTGACTTTGGTGTGCAGGCGTCCGGCGGTGTCAATGATTACGATGTCAGCACCTGTGTCTACGCCTTGTTTTACCGCGTCAAATGCCACGGACGCCGGATCTGTATTCATGCCGTGAGAGACTACCGGCACGCCGACCCTTTCACCCCAAAGGATAAGCTGATCTACGGCAGCGGCCCTGAAGGTATCCGCAGCTCCCAATACGACGGATTTGCCTGCGTTTTTGAAGAGGTTTGCCAACTTGCCGATGGTGGTAGTCTTTCCCACTCCATTTACCCCGACCACCATCAGGACGTAGGGCTTTTTGTCCGCAGGAATATCAAAGTCTAGTAGGTCTTGAGTATTATTTTCCTCCAATAGGGAGGCGATTTCTTCTCTCAGGATCACATCCAGCTCAGCAGAGTTGAGGTACTTGTCCCGGGCTACCCGCTCCTCGATTCTACGAATGACCTTGATCGTGGTGTCGACCCCCACATCGGAAGTGATGAGGATCTCTTCGAGCTGGTCGAGTACTTCCTCATCGACATGGGACTTGCCGACTACTGCCTTGCTGAGCTTGGAGAAAATGGATTCGCTGGTTTTCTGGAGTCCTTGATCCAGACTTTCTTTTTTTTCTTTTGAGAAAAATCCAAAGATGCCCATGCTGCGAAGTGTTTTAAAAGTGGAATATAATGAAAAAGTCCCTGCTGATATTCAACCAGAGGGACTCGAAGAGCATTACGATGCGCTAGGCAAATTATTTTTTGAGAGTTTCCTGTACCAGAGTGGAAGGAACCATTTCTTCTTTGAAGGTATAAGCACCAGTCTTGTCAGACTTCACGGCGCGGATCACTTTGGCGTAAGACACGCCACCTTCTTTTTTCAGGGTTGCTACTACTTTCTTAGCCATTTCTTTGTTGTTTAAGCGGGATCATTCCCGAGCTAAATTACTTGATTTCTTTATGAACAGTTACCTTCTTCAGGATAGGGTTGAATTTCTTCAGCTCCAATCTTTCAGTAGTATTCTTTCTGTTTTTGGTAGTGATATATCTTGAAGTACCTGGCATGCCGGAGTTCTTGTGCTCAG
>CAZTJM010000415.1:0-1452 GCA_964613865.1 uncultured Limnohabitans sp.
GCAAAATCCAGCTGGTATAGAAGAGATTGATCAGGACCATAAACAGCGCTGCCACAATCCAAAACACCCACCAAAAGTCCTTTCCCATCCACTGAATCAGCCAGAGAAACAAGCCTAGCAAAGCGCCGCCGATCAAGATGGCGAGTGCATAGCCTTTGAGTTTGTCTTTGAAATAGGTAGCAATACTGGTCTTGTTGAAGCCGTATTTTTCCTCGATCACAAAGGTGGAATAGTAGTCAAAAGGCAAGCTGATGATATCCGAACCAAGGAAAATCACCCCGAAAAAAACCACGGAATGGAGAATTGGATTTTCGACCAAGGTACCCACCCAAATGTCGATTGCTCCAAACCAGCCGTTCCAGATTAGGAGAACACTTAGTACAAACGAAATCAAACCGGAAAGCAGTCCAAAACGATAGTTCTCCATCTGATAAGCCTTAGCTTCTTTCAGCTTTTCCCTATCGAGGTGTCCTTCCAGCGTCTTTGGGATTGGGGGAACGGGTCGCATCACGTTGAGGTAGCTGAGGGCTTTGTCCAGCAGAAAGCCAAAGACTACCACTCCCAACAAGAGGAATTTCAGCGATTCTGGATTCATCGTACGCTTAGAATTTCGGACAAGGCAAGATGGTATCCCTTCTTGAAGGTTTTCCCTGATATTGGTTGGGCAGCGTCCAGGATAGGCTCAACTCGTGCGCACCGCCAGACTGAATTCCCAATTGGGAAACAGTGTAGTCAAAACTGTAGCCGATATTCAGTCCACTCAGCAGGTTGACGCCAAACATCATCACGATGGCGTCGCGGTTGCTCTGCTGCTCTACCGGCTTGTAGGGCAAGCCTCTATACCAAAGTCCGAAAACGATAGGCTCAATGGAAAAATATGCCCCCACGTCCAGCTGTTCAAATGGCCCCTGCCGCTTGTAGTTGACCGTAGGAGTGAGCGAACGCTGCTTTCGTATGTGGGTGAAATCACCACGCATGCCCCCCTCGGGAAGTGCAATCCTATACCCTGCATGAAAGGAAAGCTTCATGGGCAAAGGGCTCACTCCCTCGATAAAGGACTGATTGGGCTCATTTACATGGTGGGCAGAAACGCCAGCCCATAAATTCTCGGTAAAGAACAGCCCCCCTACGGAAAGCGAAAGCATCCCGATAGGATCTCCTAGGCCGGGTATATCTGTCCCTGGCAAAGTCGGGCCAAAGGGATCGTTCGGGTTAATCTGATTTGCAAAAACGAGATTTTCATAAAACCCTATTTCTCTCCGTATATAGCTTGCCTGAAATCCGGGACGGAAGTAAGTATTGTCCCCGAGTTTCAATTCATAAGAATAAATGGCCGAAATGGAAGTGGAACGCAGCTTGGCAGCGCCTTCGGTATCCTGCATCACATGGACTCCGATGCCACTGTTATAGTCGGGGAGATATGTATCGTAATAGGCTGAAAAGGTGGTAAAC
>CAZTJM010000416.1:0-1439 GCA_964613865.1 uncultured Limnohabitans sp.
ATAATCACCATTCAAGGCACACACAGCGGTTTCATGCTTGGCTTTGCAAGCCGCAAGAAAACCTAGTTGTTGGCAGTAGTAGTTCTTTCTGTCTGTGTCATTTAAGTTCTTTTATTAATTGTCTAAAGTCGTTTTTTAAGTATCCTAAGCAATAAACCATTTGTGGTATTGAGTATTCATAAAAATCAAGTCTTTTATGTGGTATTTGCTTATGGTCAATAGCTATACAGTAGTCACAAGAATTACAATCATAGTCTATTGAAGCATAAGGTTTCCCTGCGTTCTTACCGCTCTTCCAAGTTTTCTTTTCTAAAGGACAATCTTCCACATAATTGTAATGGCCGATTTCTTCGGTTTTAAAAGATTTTACTTTTTTCAGTTCTGCATAATTGTCTTTTAAGTTCTGTTTAATCTTGCTAATTTTTGGGTTGTGAAGCCACCTTTTGTATTTGGTTCCTGAAATTAACTCGGTTTGAAATAAGTTGTCTTTAAGTCCAAAGTCTTTATTTGTATAGAGTTTTTCTATTAGATATTTTGCATAGATTTCAATTGTTGGTAAATTTTCTGCTTTTATTCTTTGCAATTTTTGCCAACTTACAGGATTGCTAACCACTATCTCAATTAGTAATTTTTTTCCTTTCGTTTCAATTACAATGTCTGGAATAAATTCCCCGACTTTTGTTTCAAGTCGGACATTGTCAATTAGAATTTCAGTCTCGTCAAAAATTTCGTAATGTGTATTTGGGTAATTTAATATTGGTGTCGTAAAAGTTTTGCTCCTTGAAATTATTTCTTTTGAAAGTTTATGTAAAGCTGTTTCAAGTCCACTTAGGCAGTCTTCTGATTTGTAATGTGCAAAATGGTGTGCTTTTACTTCCCCTTTTCTGGCAATAAGTTGTTTTTTGCAAGCTGGACAAACGCAGGTACAACTCAATCCGCTTTCAACTTCTTCTATTGTCAGAAGTTCACTGTCTCTAAGTCCATATGGTAGTTTAAATTCCAATGATTGTCGGTTTCGTTACTATTACTGCCAACTCGCTTATTGCTTCACTTTTTACTCCTGTTACCTCTAGTTTCGGTTCGATAGAGGAGGTTTTGTCTCCTTTTATTTTTTATTCCTCCTCCTATTCCCCGAGGTTAATCCCGATCTCCCCCACCTTCCAAGACCAGAAAAATCCATCTCTCTTCATAAACAGATTTTAGTGCGATCCTGTGCGCATTGATTTCTGAAAATAGGAAAAGGCTTTAGTTTTTGAAAGAGGTAGGTAAAAAAAAAGTCGACAGTCCACAGTCCGAGCTATCGGACAAAGGTCCACAGCTCGCTTGGTCAATGGGCCATCCCCTTCTGAGGGTAGTCGGGTACCTTATTTTGGTACAGCTGTACCTTTTTTAGGGACAGCTTGAGCCTTTTTGGTAACAGCTGTACCTTTTTTGGAGAC
>CAZTJM010000417.1:0-1404 GCA_964613865.1 uncultured Limnohabitans sp.
CACTACTGTCCGAGAAACGGTTTTAAAATTTAGGGTAAACTTCTGAGGAGAAGTCTACCCTTTTTGCTGTATTTTAGGTTTACCACAACTTCAAATAACAGCGGATGAAAAATACACATTTCTTCGGACAGCCGATATTTTCTCAACTTCTTTCTTTGATCGATAAGAGTATTGTGTCCAAAGTGGTTTCCAAAAACCAATCAGATCGATACTACAAAAGCTTTGATACCTGGCAGCATCTGGTCACCATGTTGTACTGTTCTTTCAGTGGAGCCACCTCGCTCAGGGAGTTATCCACGGGCCTTTTGGCCTGGCAGAACAGACTCATCCATATCGGAATACCCAAGGCCCCACGTAGATCCACCATCTCGGACGGGAACAAGCGACGGCCCAGTGAGGTATTCAGAGCACTCTACCTGTCACTTTTTGAGAAGTACAGAGGGCTTTTGCCGGACAGCCGACTCAAGATGGAAGTGATCCAAAAGCTGTTTATTGTCGATTCGACTGTCATCAGCCTGTTCAAAGACATCCTCAAAGTAGCCGGAAGACCCCGAAAAGATGGCAGAAGCAAAGGAGGTATTAAAGCTCACGTGATGATTCATGCCGCTGAACTGATGCCCTGTCTGGTCAGATTTACAGAAGGAAGTCGCCACGACCACACCTTCTTGAAGTATCTCAATCTGCCCGAAGGATCTTATCTGGTCATGGACAAGGGATACACAGACTATCACCAGTACGCCCAATGGACTGACAGAGGGATTTTCTTTGTGTCCAGGATGAAGAACAACGCAAAGTTTGAAAGTCTGGAAGAAATAGAACTGCCCGAAGACCGAGACCATGAAATCCTCAAGGATGAAACCATCACGGTCCAGTACACCGTGGACAAGGAAAAACATCCGCTCAAACTCCGAAGGATTGCCTACTGGGATGAAAAGAATCAAAAACTGCTCATCTTCCTGACCAACAATCTGGAACTGGAGGCCGCCACAGTGGCAGCCATTTACAAGCACCGATGGCAAATTGAGCTGCTGTTCAAAAAACTCAAGCAAAACTTTCCGCTCAAATACTTCTTGGGAGACAACCAAAACGCGATAGAAATCCAGATCTGGTGCGCTTTGATCTCACTGCTACTGATGGAGGTAATACGAAAGCAACTCAAAAAGTCTTGGGCTTTTTCCAACATGGTAGCAATCGTCAGATTCCACCTGCCCAGCTACGTCCACTTGACCAACTTCCTCAATAACCCTGAAAAAGAACTCCGGGAAAGCCTCGCAAAATCCTCCCAAATGAACATCTTTCCAACTTAGGGGGCTTCACCTTTCAAATCAGAAAGAAAAACCCCGAAATTGGATTGATAAATAAAGAAATGTCCGACTATCCTATTTTAGTCGGACAGTAGTGATT
>CAZTJM010000418.1:0-1403 GCA_964613865.1 uncultured Limnohabitans sp.
CCTTGATTATGCAATAGGATTTATTTCTGAGTCAAAAAGTGGTTAAATTTTGCTGGATAAGCTGTTTTTGAAGTATGAAGAGTAGCACCAAAATGGTTAACCTTCCGATCGAATATTCCTCCAAGCCAGTTACTCCATTTGGAGGGATGAGTTTAATGAAACGATTTATTGATCAAGTTGGGATTCGGGAAAAGCTGGAAACGCTTAACCTTCCCCAACCGGGATCTAATCGAGGGTATGACCCCAAACAGATTGTGGAGAGTTTTTGGCTGGGCATCTGGACGGGCGCAAGCCGCTACATTCATTGTGACTGGCTACGATATGATCAGGTTCTCCAATCCATATTCGGCTGGGGCACTATGCCATCTCAGAGTACCTACAGTCGTTTTTTTGGCAAGTTTTCCCAATCGCTGAACACGGAGATTTTTCCTGAGCTTCAGCACTGGTTTTTTGACCAACTCAATATCGGGAGCCTAACCGTAGACTTTGACAGTACGGTCATCACCCGCTATGGGGATCAGCAGGGCAGTGCCAAAGGATACAATCCCAACAAACGGGGCCGGAACTCCCACCATCCGCTGCTGGCTTTTGTGGAGCAGACGCGTATGGTAGCCAATGCTTGGTTGCGTCCGGGCGATACGGCTGCCAGCAGCAGCTGTAAGGAGTTTATGGAAGAGACCTTCAAACAGGTGCTTAAAGACAAGAAAATCGGCCTGGTACGTGCAGACAGCGGATTTTACACCGAAGAGCTGCTGTCGTACCTGGAAGAGCAACAGCTCAACTACATCATCGCTGTGAGAATGTACCCCAATGTGAAAAGCGAAGTCTGGGCCGTCAAAGACTGGATCAGATTGGCCAAAGGAATCGAACTCAGCGAGATGAAGTTTAGCCACGAAAACGGAAAGCCCAGACGGTATATCCTGGTTAAAAAACAAATCGACATCAGGCCAAACGCCGCAGGCAAGATGCTCTTTGAGGACGAACCCGGCTATCGCTACAGCTGCTATGTGACCAATATGGATCTTCCATTGGATCAGATATGGAACATGTACAACAACAGAGCGGATTGCGAAAACAGAATCAAAGAACTCAAGTATGACTTTGGTCTGGAAAACTTCTGCTTACAGGACTTCTGGGCAACCGAAGCCTCCTTCAGGTTCATCATGGTCGCCTACAACCTGATGAGTCTTTTCCGCCATTTTGCACTCAATCATCATAATCGGGCAACCTTGGGAACACTCAGATCCTATTGCTTTGCATTAGGAGCATGGACTGCTTCACACGCCAACAAAAAGGTCCTCAAGATCTCTTTGCCCACTAAACGAAGGCAGTGGATGGATGGAATTTTCTCCCAAATCTCTAATCTCAGCCAACCCTATACTTACTCTAATGCATAATGCGGG
>CAZTJM010000419.1:0-1384 GCA_964613865.1 uncultured Limnohabitans sp.
CATACGAACCTCTGCGGGCTTTTTGGTGATCGGCTTGTCAGGGAAAATCCTGATCCAAACCTGACCTTCTCTCTTCATAGCTCTTGTCATGGCAATACGTGCTGCCTCGATCTGGCGAGAAGTAATCCATCCTGGCTCAAGGGATTTGATGCCAAAGTTGCCAAAAGAGAGTTCCGCCCCTCTAGTAGCAAGGCCTTTGACACGGCCCTTGTGCATTTTCCTAAATTTCGTTCTTTTCGGCTGTAACATGATTTCTCACTTATTCGGTGAAAATAGTTATTTCTTATTTCTGCGTCTTGGACCGTTTTCTCTGTCACCACGACCACCCTTAGGGTTTGGAGTACGCTGGCCTTTAGGCTCGTTCGCGGCTCCTTGGTTAGGAGAAAGATCTCTTTTTCCGTACACTTCACCTTTGAAGATCCAGACTTTGATACCGATGATTCCGTACACGGTAAGTGCTTCGGAAAGAGCGTAATCGATGTCTGCTCTCAGGGTGTGAAGGGGAATTCTTCCTTCTTTGTACATTTCGGAGCGGGCCATCTCGGCACCACCCAGTCGACCAGAAAGTTTAACTTTGATTCCTTCCGCTCCCACTCTCATGGATGCCGCAATGGCTTGTTTCATTGCTCTTCTGAAGGAAATTCTAGCCTGAAGCTGCTGTGCGATAGATTCACCGACCAATTTGGCATCCAGTTCAGGACGCTTGATTTCGAAGATATTGATTTGGATATCCTTGTTGGTGATCTTCTTAAGCTCTTCTTTCAGCTTGTCTACTTCGGCTCCGCCTTTACCAATCACTACTCCAGGACGGGCAGTGTGGATCGTCAAGGTGATTCTTTTGAGCGTACGCTCGATGATCACTTTGGCGATACCTCCCTTGGGGATTCTGGCAAGGACATACTTACGGATTTGCTGATCTTCGGCAAGTTTCTCGGCGAAGTCTTTCCCACCATACCAGTTGGAATCCCAGCCTTTGACTACACCAAGTCTAAATCCTATTGGGTTAATCTTTTGTCCCATAGTCTCTCTTAATTTGCCTTTTCGTTTGTAACTACATCAGCGGTAACGTCTCCTGCGACGAAAGCGTCGACCACGAGGGTTACATGATTGGATCTTTTACGGATTCTGTGACCACGTCCCTGAGGAGCGGGTCTCAATCTCTTGAGAGATCTGCCTTCGTCTACCATGATGGTCTTGACATACAGATCAGCTTCCTCAAGTTTCGCGTCAGGGTTTTTAGCCTGCCAGTTGGCAACCGCTGAAAGGAGAAGTTTCTCCAACTTCATAGCTCCATGGTTAGGAGTGAGTTTCAGGATACTAAGTGCCAATCCTACTCTCTTGCCTCTCACGAGGTCAGCCACAAGGCGCATTTTGCGCGGGGATG
>CAZTJM010000420.1:0-1370 GCA_964613865.1 uncultured Limnohabitans sp.
GAGACTGTTCAATTAAGTGTGTCTGCTAAATTCACACAAGATGAAGAAAAACCAGACAATTGAGGATTTATTGAATGATCCCAAAATGAATGAACGGCTAAAGGAGCGACTTTACAGCAAGAAAGGCTTGCTGGGTAAAGAGAGTCCTTTCAGTGAGATTTTACAACAGATGGTCAACACGATGCTCGAGGGGGAGATCGAGAGTTTTCTCACCGAAGAGCGGGCCTCGGGCAGTGTGAACAAACGGAATGGGAGAACCCCCAAGCGGGTTCTGAGCGATGCTGGCTCTCTGGCTATTTCGACACCCCGTGACCGGAAAGGAGACTTTGAGCCGGAACTGATCGGCAAACGCGAACGGGAGCTCAGCAGCGGCCTGGATGACCAGATCCTGGCCCTGTATGCCCAGGGAAACTCGATCGAAGACGTGAGACGCTTGCTGGAGGATATTTACGGAGTGAGCATCTCTGCGGGCCGGATTTCACAGATTACCGACAAGGTGCTGCCCGAGATCCAGGAGTGGCGCACCAGAAGCCTGCAAAGCTTCTATCCCATCGTGTATCTGGATGCGATCCACTTCAAAGTGCGACAGGACGGCAAATACCTCAGCAGTGCCTTCTACACGGTGTATTCGGTGGATTGGGAAGGCAACAGGGATGTGCTGGGGCTCTACATCAAGTCAGGCGGAGAAGGAGCCAGGAAATGGGGGATGGTGATGGAAGACCTGAAAGCCAGAGGAGTAGTCGATATATTAATAATATGTACGGATGATCTATCGGGATTTTCAGAGCAGATTCAGGAAGTTTTTCCAGCTTCGGTCATCCAAAAGTGCATCGTCCACCAGATGAGGAATTCGCTCAAATATGTGGATGAAGCCGACAGGAAGGCCGTAACCAAGGACTTACGCCAAGTCTATACTTCCACCACCGAAGAGGGGGCGAAAACAGCGCTGTCAGCTTTTGAAGCCGCATGGGGCAAGAAATACAGGTATATCGTCAAACAATGGGAAGAAAACTGGGATGAACTGATGGCCTTCCTGGACTTCCCTTTACCGATGCGAAAGATGATCTATACGACCAATCCGGTGGAAGCCCTCCACCGAATCATGCGTAAACTGGTAAAGAGCAAGGCCGCCTGGGTATCGGAAACGGCGCTGCTGAAACAGCTCTATCTATCGTTAAACAGTAACGAAAAGTCATGGAAAAGAAAGGCACACGGCTGGACCTCCATCCAGCGGGCAATCATGGAGCTGTACCCAGAGAGAATACCAGTAAAAAATTGATTTAACAACCATCACGTTAGTTGACCTAGGTCAACTAACGTGATGGTTGTTGCAAAAACTAAACCCAAGACACAGTTTACTGAACTATCCC
>CAZTJM010000421.1:0-1368 GCA_964613865.1 uncultured Limnohabitans sp.
CTGGATGGTCGAACGTTAACGGTGGAACAACTTTATCTGGTTTCGTATCAACAATATGATAATCAACCAAGTAACCCGGCTTGATTTCATAGTCGGTCGTCGCCATCAGCTTCTTAAAGTCGCGGACATCATGGTCGTCACCGAACGTCAAGACTAGTCCATCAGCACCCATGCGGCCTGTCCGACCACTCCGGTGAATATAAGTCGTGACATCTTTAGGTAGCTGATAGTTGATCACATGGGTCACATCAGCTACGTCGATTCCTCTGGCAGCAACATCGGTGGCTACCAGCACCCTAATATTCCCTTTCTTGAACTCGTCGATCATCTTGACCCGGAAGTTCTGGGACTTATCACCATGAATCTGCCCTGCAGTGATGCCGGCCTGATTCAGTTTTTTTGCCAGCCTGTCGGCCAGCCGCTTTGTTTCTGTAAAGAGTATGACCTTTTCCATATCGGGGCTCTTCAGCATGGCCACGAGCATATCGATCTTTTCGGCCCCTTCGGGCACCTTGACCGTCTGCTGTTCGATATTTTCATTGGTACCTCCGGCATTTTCCACGATCACTTCGATAGGATTGTGCAAAAGCGAAGAGATCAGCTGTTTTTGGCCGGGCTCAAGAGTTGCCGAAAACAGCAACGTCTGCTCACGCCTTCCGATCAGGTTGACCAACTTCTTCACGTCGTTGACAAATCCCATATCCAGCATACGGTCAAACTCATCCAAGACGAGCGTATTCACTTGGTTCAGCTTCAACAACTTGCGATCCGAAAGATCGAGCAATCTTCCCGGCGTACCTACGATTACTTGAAGCTTTCGCTCCAGCTGCTTGTAGTCCGAATTGATATTGGTGCCGCCGATGAACGTAGCAGAATACAGATGCAACCCTGCCGTGAGGCTTTTGAACTCCTCTTCGATCTGCAAGGCGAGCTCACGGGTAGGTGTCACCACCAATGCAGTGTAGTTTCTGGGATCTTTCAGCGCATGCTCGATGATCGGAATCAAAAAAGCAGCAGTCTTACCGGAGCCAGTCTTGGATATGGCCATCATGTCCCTTCCGTCCAACAAGGGCAGAATGGACTGATCTTGAATCGTCGTCAGCGTCTGATAACCTTTGGACAGAATATTCGCAAGCAGTCTCTCGTCCAGCTTGATATCCTGAAAAGACTTTTCGGTGCGGAATCCCGCCTGTCCACTTGGCTTGGCTTTTTTCACAAAAAGCCTCGGATCCAAGGTGGATTCTTTTTTCTTTTTTACTTGCCTTCTATCCACAGTCCCGCTTATGCCAGGACTGGAAGGCTAGGTATATCTTCTAGGTGTACACATAGGAAGTTGTTTAGGCTTAAGCGGGGACCATTTATGCGATA
>CAZTJM010000422.1:0-1349 GCA_964613865.1 uncultured Limnohabitans sp.
GTATCCGTCCGATCAACCCCATATTGCTGCAGGCCTGCGGAACAGGTAACGTTGCGGGATGAAAAAGACAAGTATCGAAACCTACTATGAGCTGTTCTACAGATGGCAGCGATCAGGATTGAGCAAAGCCGCCTTTGCGGACAGGGAAGGGGTTCCCAAGGTGAGTTTTTACTCCTGGTGCAGAAAGTTTGAAGCCAAGACCGATTCCCAAGATTCCCAGCCAGGCTTTACCCGAATCGAACTGGCTGGGCACACGGTTCCATCTGCAATGGCCAGAATCAACTATCCGGGCGGAATCAGCGTGGAGCTTTTTGGATCGGTTGACCCAGACTGGATCAAGGCCTTGGTATTCTGATGCTGGCCCTGTCGAGTTCGACCCGGTACTTTATTTACGGCGAACCCACCGACATGCGGTTTGGGATCAATTCGCTGGCCGGATTGGTGCGTAACCGGTTGGGCTTCGACCCCATGAGCGGGGACGTTTTTCTGTTTTTGGGCAAGCGGTCCAACCAGATCCGGTTGCTTCAGTGGGACAGAGACGGGTTTGCCATGTATGTCAAAAAGCTGGAGCAGGGCACGTTTGAGCGTCCCAGACTGGCCGGAACCGCCATCACCAGCGGCCAGCTGACCCTGCTCTTACAGGGGGTAAGGCTCGAATCGGTGAGCTACAGAAAGCGCTATACCCCCTTAAAAAGAGTATAGGAAAAGAAGGCTTTTTTACGCTAAAAAGTACTTCAACATGCTCAAAACGCCATTTTTTGAGCTATCTTTAACCCATGGAAAACAGGGGCACGGACTACAAAAAACTGTACGAAGAGACCCTGTTAACCCTTTTGGAGAAAGAAGAAAAACTAACCCAAAAGGAAGAAACCATCTCCGATCTGAAGTTTGAACTGGACAAGCTCCGGAGGTATTTTTTTGGAGCCAAAAGCGAAAAACGGGACAGTCAGGCCGGTGAAAACCAGCTGGGACTTTTTGAACTCGGGGTGACCAAACCAGTGCAGGAAGAACTTTCCGAATCCGCCGCCGCGACGAAGCCGGCTCCCAGGAAAAGGGCCAAAGGCACCGGCCGGATGCCCCTTCCCGAAGAACTCCGAAGAGAGGACGTCGTGATCGAGCCATCCGAGTCGGTGGAAGGCTGCGTGAAAATCGGAGAGGAAGTCACCGAGGTGCTGGAAGTCGTACCCGCCTCCTTCTACGTGAAGCGCTACATCCGTCCCAAGTATGCCAGAGCCAACGGCGAAGGCATCCTCATCGGAACACTCCCCGACCGGGTGATTGACAAAGGCATTCCTTCCGAATCGGTGGTCGCCCAGATGACCGTCGACAAATATGTGTATGGCATGCCC
>CAZTJM010000423.1:0-1323 GCA_964613865.1 uncultured Limnohabitans sp.
TGTTGTTGCTGTAGCTTACGCTGGCTCCACTTGGAAGCGTTCCGGCTATGGCCAGAGACTTGGCCGAGCCGTCATAGACAAAGCTGTCATCTTCGAAGGTGATTCCGGTGATAGTAGCTGGCGTGACAGTCAGGTCGGCGGTCAAGACGAGGGTGGTAAAGTTCGAGCCGCTGATAGTCGCGGTTACCTCTTGGCTTCCCACATCCGTCCTGCTGTTGTCTGCATAGCTGACCGACGTTCCCGCAGGAGGCGTTCCGGCTATAGCCAGTGACTTGGCCGAACCGTCGTACACAAAGCTGTCATCGTCGAAGGTGATTCCCGTGATTGTGGCTGGCGTGATAGTCAAGTCGGCGGTCAAGACCAAAGTGGTATAGTTGCTGCCGCTGATTGTTGCCGTCACCTCTTGGGTACCTACGTCCGTTCGGCTGTTGTCTGCATAGCTTACGCTGGCTCCACTTGGAAGCGTTCCTGCTATAGCCAGAGACTTGGCAGAACCGTCATACACAAAGCTGTCATCTTCGAAGGTGATTCCGGTGATCGTGGCAGGCGTGATAGTCAAGTCGGCGGTCAAGACCAGAGTGGTGAAGTTCGAGCCGCTGATCGTCGCGGTCACTTCCTGAGTTCCCACATCCGTTCGGCCGTTGTTGCTGTAGCTCACGCTGGCTCCACTTGGAAGCGTTCCGTCTATGGACAGTGACTTGGCCGAACCGTCGTACACAAAGCTGTCATCATCAAAGGTGATTCCCGTGACCGTCGCTGGAGTCACAGTCAAGTCGGCGGTCAGGACCAGGGTGGTGAAGTTCGAACCGCTGATCGTCGCGGTTACCTCTTGGGTACCTACGTCCGTTCGGCTGTTGTCTGCATAGCTTACGCTGGCTCCACTTGGAAGCGTTCCGGCGATGGCCAGAGACTTGGTCGAACCGTCGTACACAAAGCTGTCATCATCAAAGGTGATTCCGGTGACCGTGGCAGGCGTGACAGTCAGGTCGGCGGTCAAGACCAAAGTGGTAAAGTTCGAGCCGGTAATCGTCGCCGTCACCTCCTGGCTTCCCACATCCGTTCTGCTGTTGTTGCTGTAGAAGACGCTGGTTCCTGATGGAAGTGTTCCTGAGACAGTCAAAGACTTGGCCGAACCGTCATACACGAAGCTGTCATCGTCGAAGGTGATTCCCGCGATCGTGGCTGGCGTGATAGTCAGGTCGGCCGTCAAGACCAGGGTGGTAAAGTTGCTGCCGCTGATTGTCGCGGTGACCTCTTGGCTTCCCACATCCGTTCGGCTGTTGTCTGCATAGCTTACGCTGGCTCCACTTGGAAGCGTTCCGG
>CAZTJM010000424.1:0-1313 GCA_964613865.1 uncultured Limnohabitans sp.
TGGACAATGTTGATGGCTACTCAATTACGGTAAAGGATAAAGAATAACACATGGCTATATCATTAAAACAACTTTGGGCAGGTGGTACCGAAAACACCAACACGACCATCAAGGCAAGGGTGGATCTGGGAAACACCGAAACACTGACCAACACCTTTAAAGTCTATGCCCTGCACTACAGTAGGAATGATGGCTTTGTAAAGATCTATTGCAACAATGAGCTGATCCAGACGGTCACCGGTGCTGATGGTAGCCTTCCTTGGTTCCACAACATCCTGATAGGCGGTGATGAAGACAACTTTGTAGGCTACATGCCGGAAGTCTACTTTATAAAAGTGGATGATGCCTTGAGCTTTGCAGAGTCAAACATCATCAGCTATTGCAGCTACTTGGGTGACAAATGGCTACCCACGGGAACGGATATGAACGGCTACACCGTACAGGCAAGCGTGGGAACGGCACCTACCTTTGGCAGTGGTTATGTCAGCGATTGGCTACACTTTGACGAAAGCACCATTGTAAACGATGGATCAGGCTTTGCCAACAACTGGAACGACCGGGCTGGATTTGGTGCAGCGGGAAACAAGACAGGTATCTACCAGAATGTACCTACATCCAACAAGCTTCCCATAGGGACGGTGAAAGGAAAGAATGCCATCCACTTTACCGGTGACAACTACTTCAAGGCTTCTGTACAGAATGCAGGGGCTAACCAGACCGGTGATCCAAACAGTTTGGTGATGTTTGTGGTGGCTAGATTTGATGACTTTGACACTACTTCCGGTACCGGTCAACTGTTGGTGGGAAACCAGACCAATGCAGGTGCATGGAGTCCGGCTATCCGATTTAAAAAGTATCCCACAGAAAACTTCCTGAACACAAGGCTAAGATGTGGTACTGACTTCCAATATCTGGAAGTAGCTAGGGATAAGGTATTGGGTGTGGAATATGGTGGCGGTGCAAGCTCTGCCACACTTCGCATCCTGTATTCAAAGGATGACAGCTTTAGTACTGGTGTGGTCTATTCAACACCGTTTACCATCACCGAAGCCAACAAGGGAGCAGTGCTATACCCTATCAGTGGCTTGGAAGCAGATTCCACCTACTATGTAAAAGGTGAGATTGATGGAGTCATCCAATCCCATACAGCGAAATTCAAGACCTTGCCAAGCGGGATTCCAACCGGCTTCAGCTTCATTTTCGGAAGCTGCAACAACACCGATTCCAACCACATCATATGGGATGCCATGCGGGAAAGTCACCCCCAACCGCATCGTCCTCCTCCTTGCCCTCGCGGTGCTGGCGGTGGCGGG
>CAZTJM010000425.1:0-1292 GCA_964613865.1 uncultured Limnohabitans sp.
CAGTTTGTGCCCTGAAATCCCGCACGAACGCCAAGCCCAAAAACGTTAGCAGTCAGCTTAAAGAAGAACAATCAACAAAAAACAATGACAGAAAAGAAAAAAATAGCAATAATTGGAGGTGGAATAGCAGGACTGACGTTTGCTCGTTGTTTAACAACGAAAGACTATGAAATCCATATTTTCGAGAAAAAAGAACAATTTGGAGAAATTGGTGCAGCTATTAGTGTTTTTCCTAATGCACTTTGTGTAATAGAAGAAATAGGCTTGTTAGAGGAAATTTTACTGAGTAGCGGACAGTTTAAAACTGTTTATTTAAAAACCGACAAAGGCACAATTTTAAGTAAATCCGAACCTAAAAGTGATTATCCTGTAATTTGTATTCATCGAGCTGATTTGCACGGAATTCTTTTAAAAGATATAGACGCTATATCATACACAAACTACTCGTTATCATCTTTAACTCATTTAGAAAATGGTCAAATACAGGTTGAATTTGAGAATGGCGAAAAGAAAATATTTGATACAGTTATTGGTGCAGACGGAGTTCATTCAGTAGTCAGAAAACATATCATCAATGATGGAGAACCTATTTTTAGAGGTTACAATATTTGGCGAGGTGTTGTAAAAACAAATTTTGACATCGGTTATGCAAGTGAAACTTTTGGTAATGGAAAAAGAATAGGAATTGTTCCAATCAAAGACGGGGTTTATGGTTGGTGGGCAACTTGCAACGAAGCCTATATGCAAAATGATAGCCCCGAAAATAGTAAAGACAAATTAAACCGTTTGTTTAAGAATTGGCATTATCCCGTTTTAGACCTAATCAACGGAACAGAGGTCATTCTGAAAAACAGCTTGATTGACAGAGAACCGCACAAAGGTTGGAGTTCGGGTAACGCAACCCTACTTGGAGATGCAGCACACCCAACAACGCCCAACTTAGGACAAGGTGGCTGTATGGCGATTGAAGGTGCTTATATTTTGGCTAAATCAATTCAAAAATACGGTCTAACAAAAAAGGCTTTTGACCGATATGAAGAATTACAATTTTCACGTTCTGAAACTATTGTAAAAGAGAGTTTGAAGTTAGGTAAAATGGGTCAAATTACTAATCCTATACTAATCAAACTAAGAAATTTTGCATTTAAAGCAATGCCGTCAAGTATAGCAATGAAAATGATTGATAAATATTTCTCATATAGAGTAACAAAAATCGAAATATAAAAGCCGAACTGCTAAACAACTAGGTTTTCGTGCGGCTTGCAAAGCCAAGCATGAAACCGCTGTGTGTG
>CAZTJM010000426.1:0-1274 GCA_964613865.1 uncultured Limnohabitans sp.
GGTAATGTGGTCAAAAATAGTTGGTGACTTTTAATTGAAAATTTCTTACAATTCGATGCAGGTTTGAAGAGGACGTAAGCTCTGCTGAGGAGCAACTTACCAGCAATAAAATCTGCCAAGTGGAATGAAGGGGCTTCGTTTTTCGGAGCCCTTTTTTCATGCTTCATTCTTCTTGTTCTATGGCTAAGAAAAACCTTTTCTTCTTGCATTTTTGAAGTACAGATACCACCTCAAGAAACTTTTTCTGTTTCCAGAGGAGAGCCCTCGGTGGATGTTTAAGTTGGTTTTCAGATGTCCGAAAAATGACTCCAGACCGTTAGTTGACTTCGGGATTCTTGGATTATCCAGGTAAGCAAAAAGGTTGGGTAAAGCGCTGGTCAATACATAAAATGAACGCCTGAGCAGTTTGTGTTTATACCAATATTTTCCCGTGACGGGATTGACCGTTTTTTCATGGACAAATTCATGGTTCCGAGCATCCCAATTGGCCAGATCGAGTAACCAATAGCTGAGTTTCTGTTTGGATTGGATCAGGTGAAGGGTAGAGACAATTCTACGAAGTTCCTGCCCGGGAATACTCTTTGGATTGCTGGAAAGCCATATTCTGCACATCCGCTGCACATGGATCACACATCGCTGAAGGGTCACATGTGGACAAACTTTGCGGATTGCCCTAAGCAATGCCCGATGTCCATCGCAGGTGATTGATTCGATCTGAACCCCAAGAACCAGCAGATTTTCCAAGTCTTCTTTGAGTTCCTCGTATCGTTCTCCATCGCTGAATCGATAGAGCTGGGTGAATTTGATGGTGTTGTCCCGGTACAAAATCAGGCACAAATCATTGGTGAAATACGTACCGTCAATGAGCAGATTTACCCGTTCGGAAGGATACACACTCAGCATGGGAGGTTCCTTCAGATACCCTTTGAAAAGCCGCTGAATCGTGCTCCTGCTCAAGCCAGTCTCTGCCACTAATTGGTCGAAGGTACGCTTTCCAACTACCCACTTTTCAAACCAAACAAACTGATTGGTTTTGGCCACAGAAGGGTTGGAACCGGTAAAGAGAATGCCACAATTTTTACACTTGTATCGCTGCTTACCGGCCTGTTTTCCCCACTTGATAGAATCAAGAAAACCACAAGCCCAGCACCGCTTTTTTTGAAGTTTTCATCAAACAAAAAACCTTATTGAAACCGGTTTCAACAAGGTTATTGTAATTAATTAAATATCAATCTATTACTAGATTTTCACCAACTATTTTTGACCATTAGATC
>CAZTJM010000427.1:0-1257 GCA_964613865.1 uncultured Limnohabitans sp.
TTCCCTGCGCATTTTCAGGTTTTAGGATCACCGCTTTGGTCGGATAGCCATACGGCAACTGGTAGGTGATTTCTTCAAAAGCTACCCCTTCGTAGGTCCCGCTTCGGGTTACCGCCACCTTTGGGACCGGTCCCAAATCCACAGCTCCCATGCGTTCCAAGACTAACTTTCTGGTGCTTTCCCGCCAAGAATCCAAATCTACCTCACCTTGGTTTCGGAGAGATTTTGAAGGTGTTTTTTCCAAATGCAGGCTTTTGGCCCAGGGGCCATAAGAGCCGATCAGATTCAGTTCTTGAGGACTGTTTTCCATGGGGTTGGGGATAAATGGTTGATTTTGGGCATGCAGATCCAAGAGGCTTCCGCCCATCATTCCGAGTCCAGCAAGGCCGGACTTTTTCATAAAATCTCTTCTGTCGATTGGCATCAGCTTTGAAAATATTCGAATAAGATAAGTAAACACCTTGAATGTCAAAAGGCAGGTCCTGATCCTGTTATTTCCGTTATGGTGCTTCTCCTGAAGCAAAAAGACGGTGGATATTTAATGGTCCAGCTTCTGGAGAAGCAGGACAACGGGAATGTTAAAATCGGCCTCCAACTCAACTCCCAAATACCACCTTCACCTCGGCTGACCTCATCTTTTTTACCCATTCGTTTTGGTCGTTGATGGCTGTATTCCAGAGGTAAAGGGATTTCAAAGTCTTCATTTCAGAAAGGGGTTCCAAGCCCTCACCGCTTACTTTTGTCCCATTCAGATTTAGAACTTCGAGCCGGGAAAGGCTTTTCAAAGCTGAAATTCCGCTGTCTGTGACAGGGTTGTTTTCGATTCGAAGCCTCTGCAACTTGGAAAACTGGGCGATCAGACTGAGATCAGAATCCTGAATGCCAGCTCCTGCCAAAGTCAACCATAAAATCTGATCCTTGAGGGGCAGCAGGGCTTTAAGAAGTTCGGAAGCATTTCCATTTGCGGTTTCTTCCGGCAACACCACATCCAAAGCCCCGGTTTCCAGGGACAGTACCCTGACCCTAAATCCCATTTTCTCCAAACCCTGAAGTTGGGCTGTATCGATTTGGATTGCTGCCACATTTTCGGATCCAAGGATGTACAGTCTGTGTTTTGCCCATTCGATCAATTCCTCATCCGATTCGGTCAAGAGAACTTTCGGATCCGCATTTCCTTTTTCAATCCACCAAGTGATCAGCTGGATTTCCTCCTCCGTCAGCGGCTTTTTCCCCTCGGCAGGCATAAAATCCTCGTGC
>CAZTJM010000428.1:0-1240 GCA_964613865.1 uncultured Limnohabitans sp.
TCAGGAATCGCATGACTTTCTCATCGCGTCTGAACTCAAGTTCAAACTTGCGGATGATAGTCGGATTAGCCTTGAACTCAACCAATACATAAAAACCAGTAGTCTTCTTGTCGATGGTGTAAGCCATCTTCTTCAGACCCCAGTTCTCCACATTGATCACGTCTGCCCCCTCTTCTTTTAACAAGTTCACAAACTTGTCGACAGTATCCTTCATCTGAACATCAGACAAAACGGGAGTTAAAATGAATACCGTCTCATAATTTCTTTGGAACATTTTTGAATGTGTTTAAGGAATTTGAATAAACAGACCGCAAAAGTAGAGCATTTGCTTCTGGAATCCAAACCCTTGTCACCTATGTCCTGGTAATTAAATCAAAAAAGCCTCCGAAGTTGGAGGCTTTTTTGAGCTTTGTAGTTTGGGGGTTATTTCACTGTAAAAGTTTTGGAGCCGACTTGGTAGTTGTCCACGAAGATTTTTACCTCATGCGTACCCGAAGCGTAGTCGGAGCCTTTTTCATAATAGAATACCAAATCCTGCTCAGTATTGTCGAAAATGATGTCCTGCTTTACGGTATAGAACTGTTCAGCACCATCGATCATAAAGGTCCCAGAACCCTTGGCCACGTCGAAGATAGGTTGAGAACTTGGCCCCAGAACCTGAACATAGACATTCCTCGGGCCTTTTTCCGCTACCTTATTGTCTGCCAAGTTGAAGCTTACCTTTAGCCGTTCCATCTGCCTGTTGCGGAAGTCTTTGGTGGTTTCGATCCGCTCTTTTCCTCTGGCGTTGACGGCGGCAATGCTGATGTTTTCGGCCTTGAGCATGGAGGCTACATCTACCTTGGCCTGGAGGTCCTGTTTCTGGATGTTGAGCTGGGCTACTTCTTCTTCGATCTCAGCCTGGGTGGTCTTCAGGTCTTGGTTTTCGGCAAAAAGCTGCTGATTTGCTGCCCTTAGCTCCAGGATCTCCTGGTCTTTTTGGGCGATAAGGCCATTAAGGTTGTTTATTTTGCCGTTAAGGGCGGCGATTTCTGATGAAGAGCGCTGTTTTGTAGAATTCCGCTCGGCAATCAATTGGTCTCTGACGGCCTCCAATGCTTGTACATCGCCTCCCAATTTCTCGATCTCTTTGATTCGAAGATCCAGCTGGTATGTCACTGAATCGAGGCGCATGTTCAGATCGTTGTTTTCGGTCGAGAGGAGTAGGATTTCCTCTGTTTTCTTGGTACGGTCCACGTAG
>CAZTJM010000429.1:0-1191 GCA_964613865.1 uncultured Limnohabitans sp.
TGTAAGCTCCCCCGAAAATTGGGCCAGTCAAAAGTTTACTTTTCACCCGATAAGCGAAGGTAAGTGAATACTCCAAGCGGTTCAAGACCAAGGCGAGCGGTTGGCTTGGGCCAACCGGTCTTGAGCCGCTTTCCGCATTCACTTTTGCGCTGCTTAACGGTTGGAAAAGCAAAAGATACGTTCATTTCAGTTCTTCCAATAAGTCCACGGGAGCCCGATATCCAAGTGCCTCATGGGGCCTTTCCCGGTTATAGTCTTCCATCCATTCCATCGCTTTTTCCCTGACCTCATCCAGAGAATAGAATACATTGGCGCTAAGCAGTTCTTTTCTGACCGATCCATTACAGCGTTCTACATAGCCGTTTTGCATCGGCTTGCCCGGTTGGATAAAGACCAGCTCAATGTTCTTCTCCCTACACCAGAGATCCAACAGGCGGGAGATAAACTCCGGGCCATTGTCGACGCGGATCATTTTGGGGAGGCCCCGGACTAGCTCAAGAAACTCCAATACCCGGATCACCCGTTGGGACGGAAGTGAAAAGTCCACTTCCATGGCCAGCATTTCCCGGTTATAATCATCCAGAATGTTGAGCACCCGGAAGTGCCTGCCGCTCCACAGGCTATCGCTCATGAAGTCGACAGACCAGACCTGGTTGATCGATTCTGGTCTAAACAGGGCCTGTTTGGTCCTTGCCGGCAGCCGCTTCTTGTGTCTGCGCCTGATGTTCAGTCCCATGGCAGAATAGATCCGGTAGACCTTTTTGTGGTTCCATGGATGGCCTTTTCTGCGAAGCCGGTAATGGGACTGCCAAAAGCCAATGGCAGGATGTTTGGCTACCAGTTCTTCCAGGGCCTGGATCACGGGCGTATCGTTTTTGGGTTTGGGTTGATAGTGGAAAGTACTTCGAGGCACGCTGAGCGTCTTACACGCCTGACGTTGGCTCACTCCATGTTCTTCGACCATGAACTGAACCAGCATGCCTTTTTCGTCAGGCGTCAGAGCTTTTTTGCCACCGCATCCTTGAGTGCCTCATGCACCAGGCTCAGATCGGCAAACATCCGCTTCAAGCGGGAGTTCTCTTCTTGAAGCTCTTTTAGTTTTTTGACCTCACTGGCCTCCATTCCGCCATAACGCTGCTTCCATTTATAAAAAGTGGTGGGAGTTACTTCCATCTCACGGCAGATTTCCTC
>CAZTJM010000430.1:0-1190 GCA_964613865.1 uncultured Limnohabitans sp.
GGCACCTAATTTTGGTACAGGGGTAGCTTCTGAAGGTAAAATATACTCCCTTTGGGCGTGGATTCTTCATAACACTTTTGAAGTTCGAGTGGGCGCTGGGTGAAGGTGATTTCTGAAAATAGGAAAAGGCTTTAGTTTTTGAAAGAGGTAGGTAAAAAAAGCCGAGAGTCCAAAGTCAGAGCTTTTGGACAAAGATCCACAGCTCGCTTGGTAAATGAGCCGTCTTGCTTCTCAGGCGGGAGTTTTCTGAAAACTTTCGAGTGTCGGATAGCCTTGGAATCGCAGCGCTGTCGGCTTCGTGGGTGCAGGTTGAAACTGCCGGTCTTTTTCCTGCTGCATTTCAAGCTTCTTCTGAGCCTCCAAGTAGATATAGCCACAAGCCGCCAAAAACAAAATCAAGAGTATCCAATTTGCTTTGCTGAGGGTCTTTACGGGCAAGTAGTAGGCGATAAAAAGCGAAGCCAAAAAAGCAATGCCTCCAAGCAAAACTCCCCAGCCCAGAACGACGGCACCTCCGGCAAGCCCATGATCCTTTCCCGATTCGATCATGCCGCCAAGGAACAAACCCACAACTAGAAAGGTCAGCGGCATCAGCAGGAAAAAGGCAATGCTGGCGGGTTTTAGCAGCTTTGACATGGCTAAAAGTTCAAAGTTTTGGAAGTGGACTCGCCCTTTTTGACCTCAATGGTGATCGTCTGCGCACTTTTGTCCTTGTGCACTCCGACCGGTGCTATCTTCACCGAATAGGTACCGGGATTGAGGAGGAATTCCTTACCCCGATCATAGGTTCGACCACCAGCGACATTCTTCCCGGACTTGACTTCGGACACGGTCACCACCGCGTCGATGGACCCGCCGTTGACTTGAGCATCGATAAAAGCCGTCCCGGAATCAAACTCATAGGCGAGTGGCGTAACTGCCGCCCCTCCAATCTGTACGCTGTCAATCTCCGCATAGGTATTGACTCCTTCGATCCTCATGGCCTGGATCGTGACCTTATAGATACCGGGATTCACTTCGGCTTCCTTGGGGGCATCGTAGGTCCGAAAGGTTGCAGCCACTTTTCCGCTTTGATCCAATACTTTGACCAGACAGTCCCAATTGGCTCCGTTGTTGGTCGTAGTAAGCCTGACCTTTCCCCCGTCAAAACCAAGATCTTGATGGATGATTTTTTCATCAAAACTTTGGAC
>CAZTJM010000431.1:0-1182 GCA_964613865.1 uncultured Limnohabitans sp.
GATGCGAGTTCAAGTGTCCAGTACATAGTGTTTATTTTAAAAGGTGTTCCGGAATTTTAAAGGTGCAAGATTAGTGATTTTTTGAATAAGTAGTTTGTACTCAAATACGAGGAGAAAGTTGCTTCAAAATATAGTTTTTTACGTCTACTTTCCGCTTAAGCCCTGATAACTTTTTTCGCATCATCATCTCGAAATCCGGCGTCTGCACGCGGAAGTTGTCCGAGTTGTTTTGCATGGTTTCCAGTTCGGTCTGGTCTCTGTGGAGTAAGTCCTTGAGAATGCCTGACTTAATCTGGTTTTGCTCCTGCAGGGGCATGGATTCAAAGCCGGGATGCTTCCCGTGGGCAAGTTTTTCCAGAAATGCTTTTTCGAAAATAATGTCCATGAAAAACTGGTAGGACCTGGCGGGCAGGTTTGCTTCCTTGGGCTTGTGGGCGGGGAGTTTCTTCCATTCTTCCTGAATAGCCTTTGCCCGGGTGGTGATGGCGTAGCCTGTAGGCTGATGGGCCATCTTCTTCAGCTCGTCCACCATGGTCTCGATTTTACGCATTACCTCGCGAGGATGCATGCTCGGCCCGGGGTTGAGCGTGCGCTTATAGCGGGAGAAAATCCGGTTGTTCAGCTTGGAAAACTCATCCCAGAGGGGCTGGCGTTTTTCGGCAGGCACTTTTCCGGCTTCCTTCCATTCTTTTTGGATTTTTTTGGAAATGTCAAATGCCATCTTGGCGTCAGGCAGGTCGTGGGCTTCTCTCGCCTGCGCAACCAGCGCCTCATACACTTTGATGTTTTCCTCGGCCTGCAGGGCTAGGCCTTCGTAGAAGTGCCTTCTGTTTTCGAAGAAAGTCTGCAGCGAGTCGTTGAACTCCTGCTCGATCTCTTCGTGGATTTCTTTTTCCACCGGGCCGGTTTTGATCCAGCGCATTTTCAGCTCTTTGAAAAACTCAGCGGTATTTTTCCAGTCGGTATCATTTTTCATGGCCTCTGCTTCCAAGATCAAGGCCTTTTTCACCTCGAGGTTTTTTGATCGGTTGGCCAGAATGATTTCATTCAAGAAGGATTCCTGCTCATTGAGGGTTTCGATCAGCGGGATAAAATCTCCCAGCGCATCGGTTTCGTAGAGGGAGTCACGCAGGTGGATCAGCTTCATCAGAAAGGAACCCTTGTTCTGGTTTTCCTCGATGT
>CAZTJM010000432.1:0-1173 GCA_964613865.1 uncultured Limnohabitans sp.
AAAGGCTAGTCGATCGCTCGGCTAGCCTTTCTTGTTTAACTCAAAATTGATATTTTGAGGTGTGCAAAAACAAGACACGAATATAGTCTTTAAAGACTACACGCCCAACCAGCTGCTTCTTCTTCCCCCGAGTTTGGGAGAATTGATTCCAGCCCATCATCCCGCCCGCACGGTCAGTTCGGTGATCGATCGGATCGATCTCACCCCGGTTTGTGCCCGCTACTCCGAAAACGGTGCCAGCAGCTACCATCCCCGGATGCTGTTGAAGATTTTGGTTTACGGCTATCTGGAAAACTGCTTTTCCTCCCGTAGGCTGGAGAAAGCCATCCGGGAAAACATCGTGTTTATGTGGCTGGCGGGGATGCAGCATCCCGACCACCACACCATCAACCGCTTCCGTTCCGAGCGGCTCAAAGAGGTCATCGGCGACATCTTTGCCCAGGTGGTGATCCTGCTCCATGAAGAAGGTTTGCTCGACATCAAGGAAGTCTACACCGACGGAACCAAGATCGAGGCCAATGCCAACCGCTATACCTTTGTCTGGGGCAAGGCCATCAAAAACAACAGGGAACGGATCAGCAGGCAGTTGAAGGATCTCTGGGAGTACGCCGGTTCGGTGGCAGCTGGGGAACTGGGCAGTGAGGAGCCGGACTTTGTCAACCCGGGTCCGGAGAAAGTAGCCCAGACGGTGGAAAAGATCAACCAGGCCCTGGAAGGCAAGCCCGTGGACAAAAAAGTGAAGCAGAAGCTCCACTACGCCAAAAAGAACTGGCCTGCCAAACTGGGGGAATATACCCGGAAACAGGAGATTCTGGGAGACCGGAACAGCTATTCCAAGACCGATCCGGATGCCACCTTCATGCGGATGAAGGAAGACCACATGAAAAACGGCCAGCTCAAGCCAGCCTACAATCTCCAGCTCAGCACCCACGGGCAGTTCGTGGTCAACTATTCCCTGCATCCCAATCCCACCGATACCCTGACCCTCAAGCCTCACCTGCAACTCTACCACGACCGCTACGGCTTCTATCCTTCCACCTGTACCGCCGATGCGGGATACGGCAGCGAGGAAAACTACTGCTTTCTGGAGGAAAACCGCATCGAAGCCTTCGTCAAGTACAACCATTTCCACCGCGAACTGCAACAGGAATCCAAACCAAAGAAAGCCCACGG
>CAZTJM010000433.1:0-1173 GCA_964613865.1 uncultured Limnohabitans sp.
GAAAGCAGAATCTGTTCGGTGAAGTTGCGCGCCCAAGTGCCAAACAGGATCGAGATTACCATCGCCATCCCGTTACTAACAAGTAGGTAAGCTGTCAACCCCAACCCAAAAGCGGACAAAGCAGCGCTTTTTCTGATCGGAAATTGCAGGGCCCCATAGTATCTTTTGAAGGCAAAGCGAAGGATGAACGCGATAAGGATTGCTTTGACGAGTGTTCCTGCAGCCGCCTCGGGAGTGAGGATGTACCAGTTGATAGTCTGTCCCGGTGTGACCCTAGCCCGGATAGATTCCAAATAGGCAAAAGTGAAAATTACTCCCAGATAAATCGGGCTAATCTGCAGCGAACCAAGCAACTTCTTCATGTGAAAAGGAGACAAAGGGGGATCGCTCCCCCGTGATGTTAATTTGCGGATGCTGGCCAGGAACTGGTAATATTTCCCGCTTCGTC
Organism: uncultured Limnohabitans sp.; assembly: GCA_964613865.1. Lineage (GTDB taxonomy): Bacteria > Bacteroidota > Bacteroidia > Cytophagales > Cyclobacteriaceae > Algoriphagus. The sequence continues at coordinate 449 of CAZTJM010000433.1, forward strand.
AATGGCTTCCAGTTTGGGTTGGTTATCCTTGTCGAGGTAAAACATCGCCCTTGGCCTTCCCTGATCATCGAATAAAAATAGCCCGTTGTTTTGACTTCTTGATTTGCCGAGCATGATTCTAGGCGAGCCTCCAATCAATTCCTGGGCTTGATATTCGGCGTATTTTGCATTAAATGCCTCAGGGTCAGATTTTCTGAGCTCCCTGAGTTCGTTCATGATTTCAGCGGTTTTTTCTTGGGATTCTTTTGCCGGTCGGTCATTAAAAACCAAGGTGGAGCTTACAAACCGATCCTCGCCGCGCTGTGTGTCGGTAGTCAGGAGCTGCATGACCTGATCACCGTCATATTGATCAAAAGTCAGTGAAAGACCAGCACTGTGACCATTTTCCCGCTTTGATCCATCATAGATCAATCCTCCCGCTTCGATGCCGTCCTCATTGAAGAATAGCATGCCGGCCCGTTTTTTTCGGTCCGTATTAGTGGGGCGACCATTGATTTTTTCGTCTCCCGTTGGGAATAGTCCCGCATTCGTGATAATCATTTTGGTGGTACCATCGGCTTCCACAACATTAATTCGTTGCACATCGATGGATTCGAATTGCTGATACCCTGAGCCTTTGAAGGATGAGAAAAATAAAAGGCTGGAAGCTACAGCCGCGGAGGCAGCAAAGGTGCGGAGAAAGATCAATTCCTTGTTCATGTGATTTGGTTTTTGGTAAATGATGA
>CAZTJM010000434.1:0-1149 GCA_964613865.1 uncultured Limnohabitans sp.
TCCGAAGTCGGATTTTCCTTTGCCCTGATATGAAGAAAAGATCGATCACTTACCTGGTGAGAAAGACGGTACGTTTTAGCCAAGCTGAAATCGAACGTCTGACGGTTTTGCTGGGAAAGGCCTCCGAATGCCAGAACCTGAGTGAGCTGGTTCGGGAGATGCTTTTCAAGAGGACGCTGAGGATTGACGTCCGAGATGAATCAAGGGACCAGCTTCGGACGGAGTTGGGCATGATTCGAACGGAGATGAACCGGATAGGGGTAAACATCAACCAGATCACCCATTTCTTTCACATGCAGGCATCCCCGGCTGAAAGGAATTACTTCGTTCGGGAATTGCTGCCCCATTTGAAACTGATGGAAAAACTGCTGCAGGATTTGGGTGCCAAAATTGAAAAGGTTGGGTCTGTCTAGCTATGGTCGTCCGGATCAATACGGGGAAGAACATCGGTGGCGCAATTCGGTACAACGAGCGGAAAGTTGAAAAAGGTGACGCCCGGCTATTGGGCTTGGGAGGGATGGCAAGTCTTCGACTTTCCTTAGCTGACAAAATCAGGGTATTTCAGGACAGGATGGCCCGGAACAAGCGGACCAAGACCAACACCCTCCATATATCCCTCAGTTTTTCGCCCAAAGACATTCTGGACGACGACAAGCTAAAATCGATAGCGATAGACTACATGAGGGGGATAGGCTTCGGGGACCAACCCTTCCTGCTTTATCGGCATTTTGATACATCCCATCCCCATTTACACATGGTAACGACCAATATTGACCGCTTTGGAAAGCGCATCGAAACACACAATCTGGGCAGGGATCAGTCCGAAACGACCAGAAAACAGCTGGAGAAAGTCTACCGACTCGTGAAAGCAGGAGGGCTGTCCAAGCAGGACGTGGACTTGACTACGTTAGCCAAAGCGGTGTATGGGGATAAAGGGACCAAGGCGGCCGTTTCCAATATTGTCAGAGAGGTCGTTCGTACCTATCATTTTGCGTCCCTGCCGGAATTCAATGCGGTTTTGGGCTTGTTCAACGTGGGGGTATTTCGGGGTGAACCCGGCAGTATGATGTTTGAAAAGAAGGGTTTGGTCTATTCGGTACTCGATCCGAATGGAAACCGAATTGGGATTCCCGTCAAGGCCAGTGCCAT
>CAZTJM010000435.1:0-1140 GCA_964613865.1 uncultured Limnohabitans sp.
CAGGGGCTGTTCGTACTGGACAAACAGGTCGTGACGGCTGTAATTCCTTCCTTTGAAGTTGCGGCGGTTAAGCTTGTCCAGCACTTCTCTGATCTGTGCGTTGAGCTCTGCCAGACTGAAAGCCTCCAGGTTTCTGAGTTTGGCGAAGATCCGGGTATAGGACACTCTGACACTGGTTTCAGCGGTGGCTTTGTCCTTGGGCTTTCTCACCCGGGTGGCCATAAAGGTGACTTTGTAGTGCAGGGAAAGCTGCTCGATCAGCTCGGTGAAGGCAGGCTCGTAGCGGTTGGCTTTTTTGACGGCAGTTCTCATGTTGTCACAGACCACACACTCAGGTATGCCTCCCAGATAACCGAACGTATTGCCCAGTGAGGATGCAAAATACTCCTGCTTTTGATCGGGAACAGCTTCGATGTACAGGTAGCTGCTGAACGGCAAAACGGTCACCAGTACCTCACAGGGGATAATCTCTCCGGTCAGACGGTCGATATAGCCCAGCTTGTCGCCGGAATAGTCCAGCATCAGCTTGGCTGCAGGCTTATGGATAAACAGGGCAGAAACATCCTTGTTGGCGATGTGCTCATTGAGATAGTGGCAAAACTGCGTGTAGCCATACCCCCCTTCCGGAGGCTGGCCCTCACGGTATTCCTCCCAAAGGAGCTGTCGGGTGACGTGGCGTTTCTTGAGCTCTGTGGCGTAATGGGGAAGCTGCTGTTGAAGATGGAGATGCCTCGGATCTGCGGCGGGTGGCGATTCTGACTCAAAAAGTAACTCGCCCAGGGCCTCATCGCTCAGATTTAAAGACTCGGAGAGCGAATAGGGACTTCGTTCGATTAACCGAAGATAGCCTCTGATGGTATTGCGGGAATAATTGGAATGACGGACTATGGCACGAATAGATAGCCCGTTTGCTTTTTGCTGTAAAATGTTCCGGATCTGTTGCATGGTTTTGCTTTTTGCTGCCATCGTTCTTTTGAGTTAGTCACTCAAAAGAAATCAGAAAAGATCCCGGAAAGGGTGGGTCAATATCGACTGAAACAGGTGGGTCAGTATGGACTGAAATGCCTGGGTCAACATCGAGTGAAATGGGTGGGTCAGTTTACTCCGAAATGGGTGGGTCAGTATGGGGTGAGATTATCA
>CAZTJM010000436.1:0-1128 GCA_964613865.1 uncultured Limnohabitans sp.
TTTCCGAAAACAGAATGAATGCCTCTCTGACAGGTGTCGGAAACATCCTGGACAATTTGGTCATCACTGCGCCGATCGGAGGTCAATTGGCTACTCCAGAGCAGCTCGAAATTGGACAGGCGATCAATCCTGGCCAGCGCTATGGACAGATTGATATGCTGGACGAGTTTAAAGTGCGTGTGCCTATCGACGAACTTTACCTTCCAAGAGTGAGCACCGGACTCAGAGGCAAGTTTACCCTGAGTGGCCAGGACCATGAACTGGAAATCATCAAAAGTTATCCTACGATCACCAACGGGCGATTTGAGGTGGATATGGCCTTCACCGGTGATAGTCCCGAAGGTATTCGTAGAGGGCAAAGCGTGCGGATTCGTCTGGAACTTGGCCAAAGTGAGCAAAGTCTGCTTCTTCCAACGGGCGGCTTCTTCAAGGACACCGGCGGCAACTGGGTGTTCGTGCTTAATCCGACAACTGGAGTAGCCGAAAAACGAAATATTCGCTTGGGTAGAAAAAACCCAGAATACTATGAAGTCCTAGAAGGGCTGGTGGAAGGAGAAAAGGTCATCGTCAGCGGGTACGAGAATTTCGGGACGAATGAGGTGCTTCAGTTGAAATAGGTTGGATGTCCGGTGTCCGAAGTCAGATGTGGAGTAGTGGATGTCGAAAGATTGAACTCCAATATTATGCGTGTTGAGCTGTTCCAAATTTGTTAGAGAAAATGGAAGAATTCAAGCCGCATTTTAAATACGAAAAGCTTCAAATCTGGCAAAAGGCCATGGATTTTGGCGAGGATATATTTCACCTCACCGCAAAGTTTCCGAAAGAAGAACTATATAACCTGACTTCTCAAGCTCGTAGGACTGCTGATTCAATAGCTCTCAATATAGCGGAGGGAGCTATTTCTCAGTCGAACCCGGAATTCAAAAAATTCTTGGGTTATGCGATTCGGTCTCTTGCTGAAGTGGTGACATGTCTGGAAAAAGCAAGGAGAAGAGAATATGTGGACTTGGATCGCTTCAGTATACTTTATGCCGAGGCCTTTCATCTGATGAACATGATGCAGTCCTTTAAGTCTAAAATAATTTAGAGTGTATATACAACCTTTCGATGCGCTGTTGCATCTAAATT
>CAZTJM010000437.1:0-1080 GCA_964613865.1 uncultured Limnohabitans sp.
ACTACAACTATCAACATCCCACAGGGGATCAACTATCTAAGCGATGCTCTTGACAACCAGCTACCAAAGAATTGTCTTTTTAATAAAGGAAAAGTAGGTGCTGGCGGCACTTCCATTGCTATTAGAAACGATGAAGACTACATCATTGCTGTCCCCTATGTCGCTTTAATCCAGAACAAGGTAGATCAATCTCTAAAGGACAAGGACTTTTTCCCCCACAAGCTGCTTGGTGTGTTTGGCGAAACTTCAAAGGCAGAGATTGAAGAATACTTGAAGTCTAGCCCTGTAAAGAAAATCTTGGTGACTTACGACAGTCTGCCAAAGGTCGCTGAACTCACCGGCTACAACATCAACCTTCTGGTAGATGAATACCACTTGCTTTTCAAGCAGTCTGTTTTTAGAGCAAAAGCTGTCAGAAACATCCTAGATGGCTTTGATAAGTTTCAGTCCTATTGCTTCATGACAGCTACAGAGCTAGAAGACACCTTTATTCTGGAGGAATTGAAGGGACTGGACAGGGTGATTGCTAATTGGAAAAAAAGCCTTGAAGTGACCGTCAAGCCTGTAGTAGCTGAAAAGAGTGTCATGAAGACAACAGCCGGTATTATCAACCTCTTTTTAAATGGCATGATCGAAGGAAACGCCTACTTCTTCCTGAACAGCGTCACCATGATTGAAAAGTTGGTTACTACCTGTAAGCTGAACAATGACAATTGCAGGCTGATCTACAGCAAATACAATCCTAAAAAGCTCAAGGTGGACAATGGATCATCAACAGACAAGGCCAAGAAAATCAATCTGATCACCTCTACTGCCTTTGAGGGTGCTGATTTTTATGATGAAGATGCGAAGCTGTTTGTGGTAAGCTGTCCTTCAAACTCGAATACTCTGGTGTCGATTGAAACGGATTTGAACCAGATTGCCGGAAGGGTACGCGATTCAAAGTACATCGATTCGATTACCCACATTTATAAAAATACAAGGTACTCCGAACTGACTTATGAGGAATATCTGAAGGAATATCAGGCTACAATGGACAATCAGGCGGTCTATGTCTCTGAGCTGAACAACTTTTCGACG
>CAZTJM010000438.1:0-1068 GCA_964613865.1 uncultured Limnohabitans sp.
GTCGCAATAGACCGTATCCAGTCCATCAGCGAGAAATATATCCTCGTAAAATCCTCCCACGAGCGGGTGATGTATTGGGAATACAAGGGCACGATGGAGGAGCTAAAACAAAGGATGTTGGACGCCGGAATTAAAATTGCCTGATCCGATCAGGTAGCCATCTTCCATATTCAATAGCCACTACCTCACCCCAAAATAGCTCTTCGTCGAATCTTATTGAGACGAAAGCAAAAAATCGGTGAAACCTGCGCTTTTTCTGCGGGAATCCATTGGAACCACCTTTCATAAAAAAGCCCCGGAATCATGGATTCCAGGGCTTCAGTGTTACTCTTTAGTTTCGCTTAATTGTCAGCTGCCTTTTCCTTTTTGGTCACCGCGATGGAAAGCTCGGTACCTTCACCACTGTAATCAGCGGTAATGACGTCGCCCTCGGTCAGGTCACCTTTGAGAATTTCCTCTGCGATGGCGTCCTCCAGATACTTCTGAATGGCGCGGTTGAGCGGTCGAGCACCATACTGCTGATCGTAGCCTTTTTCAGCCAGGAAGTCCTTGGCTTTGTCCGTCAACTCGATCTTGTATCCCAAGTCGGTGATTCTTCTGAAAAGCTTGCCCAAACTGATATCAATGATTTTGAAGATGTGCTCCTTGTTCAGGGAGTTGAACACAACTACGTCATCGAGCCTGTTTAGAAACTCAGGGCTGAAAGCCTTCTTCAGAGCTGACTGAATGGTCGACTTCATGATATCATCCAGACCTTCAGTTTTGGCTCTGTTGGCAAAGCCGATACCCGCTCCGAAATCCTTCAGGTCACGTACGCCGATGTTTGAAGTCATGATGATGATCGTGTTTCGGAAGTCAACTCTTCTGCCCAAGCCGTCGGTAAGAATACCGTCGTCCAATACCTGTAAGAGGATGTTGAACACGTCTGGGTGCGCCTTTTCGATCTCGTCAAGCAAAACCACAGAGTAAGGCTTTCTTCTAACCTTCTCGGTCAGCTGTCCACCTTCCTCATAGCCGACGTAGCCTGGAGGCGCTCCTACCAGTCTGGATACGGAGAACTTCTCCATA
>CAZTJM010000439.1:0-1063 GCA_964613865.1 uncultured Limnohabitans sp.
ATCCAGGATCTATTGAGCCAACATGCCGACAAGATCCTGCTTTGCGTCAACGGACATTCCCATATCGACCAGCATCTGAACATAGGAAATGTCAACTATCTCCACGTCAATTCAGCTTCCTACTATTGGGTGGGAGAAAAATACAAACACGCCGTTTACACTGAGCAGATCATCGAAGACCATCCCTACATCGCGATGACCTGCCCGTATGAGGAAAGCCTATTTACCTTCGTGACCATCGATCCAAAAAAGATGACCGTGACCGTCGAAGGCAGAAAGTCAAGCTGGGAGGGAGAATCACCGAATGAACTTGGCTTCCAAATTCCCGGCAATCCCCAACTCAACAGCTACATCATGCCTGAGATCCAAGACCGGAGGATTTTCTAAGCAATCAGTCAAACCCCGATCTACCAGATCAGAACCTCGTCAGCCTCTCGCCTTTCATTTGGCCGGAAGATGTTGAATACGAGGGAAAATTCGTGGACGCCGCCGGAGAGCAGGTAGCTCTTGGCCATGGGGTACTCATAGACATATCCGGCGCGAAACTTGCCAAAAAGGAAGCCAGCTTGTACGCTGTTGGCATAGTTCACTCGATGGCCTAAGCCTACCCAGAACATATCACGCATGAGGAGCTTGAGACTGAAGTCAAACACTTCGGGAAGGTCTTTTCTGCTTCTGTAAAATCCGTTTGCGGACACAGCTAGGTTTTCCCCTAAAGCCTCACGATAGCCAGCCATGATCATCTGCTCGGCCGGATACCCGTCCATAAACTCGTCCCCGTTTTGGATTTCGCCTCCAGTGACGCGCTGAACTCCGTAGGAGAAATAGTAATTGGCGTGCGTGAGTGCTATTCCAAGGTTGAAATCGATGGTATTCATGTTGGAAAACGTGCCGATGTAGTTTGCAATCGTGGGGTCGTTGAGCTCCTCGGCGGTGAGGGAGTTACCATCCAAGCGTATGCTTTGGTAGTTGATCCCTGCTCCGAGGCGAAGATTGTGGCGCTCGGTGAGGCGGATGCGGGAAGCATAGTTGAGCATCAGTTCGCTTTCGCGAAAAGCCCCAA
>CAZTJM010000440.1:0-1059 GCA_964613865.1 uncultured Limnohabitans sp.
TCACCAGAAGATTGATTGAAATTGGGAGACTTTTGGATCTTCCAATCCTCGATCACATCATAGTAACCAGCGAGGGATATTATTCTTTCCTAGACGATGGGAACCTGTAGGTTCCTATTTTTTATCGGTTTTCCCGTAGATGATTTTCTCTCCTCCAGTCATTAGGGGTTTTATTTCCAGTTCGTCCAAAATAGGGTATGGCTTAGGAGTTGGTTTGGTTTGCACGGCTTTGGTCTCTGCTTTGGTTTTGGTCTTTTTCATAGTCTTGATTTTATGGTGTTACTCCAAAAAACGCTGGAATACACCTGTTTATATAACAACAAAAGAAAGAAATTGGTTGGATGAATTTACATAAAAACACTTTTATGTAAATATATAAATACATATTTATGTTTTTCCGTTTCTATCCCTAAGCCAATATCCCCGTTTCGCCAACTTCCAGCCTTCCGTTCCTACAGGCTGGAAAGATGGCTCCGCTCCGCACGTCCACCGTTCCCCTCCCCTAGCCTATTCCCTGGTCCCGGCAAGCCTGGGACTAGGGAAGGCCGTGGCTGGGAACCGTGGCCTTAACCCCCTTTAGGGGGGCAAGCCGTTTAGATTTTCCTTTTCCGTCCGCTAGGGGCTTTTTGTGCGCTCCGGGCGGCAGTCGATCCGTTCCATTTTTCCGCTTCGCAAGCCGCTTGGTATGTGGGTGTCAGACACGACAAAGCAAAGGTTGAGTGAGAACCTGCAATGGTCAAAAGTGCGCTCCGCCCAGCGCAAAAAAACAGGGTCTCCTACGGACTGCCTCCCGGTTTTTTTCCACTGGCTTTTGCCCTATGCAGAACCCCCCTCTATGGGTTGCTTGTCGGTCAGAACCTCAATACCAGTGGATTAAAAAAAATGTCACTACCCGCCAGCATATCGCCCTTCACTCCCAAAAACCTGTCCCTAGCGGCCGGGGAAAATCTTGGGTCTAGTGTCGGGTCGAACTTCCTAATATCCTTGGATATGATGGGTGCGCAAGCGGTTGACAACCAATTAACTGTTTCACGTGAAACACCCTTTTCTGATACACTT
>CAZTJM010000441.1:0-1057 GCA_964613865.1 uncultured Limnohabitans sp.
TCCAGTGCCTCTCATATCCCAGCGTGTAGCCCAAGTCAGTCAAGGCTTGCAGCTCACCCGCACCATCGAGCGCAGCCGACATTCCACCTCGAAAACGTGCCACACCCGGACCGTAGACAACCTGATAGAAGTGTCGGTCTTTTTGTACCACGTTGAATATACCCGATGCACCGCCGCCAAAGAGGGAAACCTTTTCCGTATCTCCGGTATCAAAGCGGTACACCAGCCTGGCAGCAAGATGGGGAAGGGCAGTATGGCTTGGGCAAAAGTCGGGTTCGAAAATCCCGGCAAAATTGCAAAAAAGAGAAGCGGGCTTAATCTTTTCATCTAAAATGGGGGAAGGATGAAAGGGTGAAAATCGAGTAGTATAATTCCAATATTTAGTTTGAATTAATTCCAATATAGAGTAACCGACCAGAATATTTTGCTTTTGAAATGTTCAATGACACGATTTAACTGTTAAATTACTTCATGCAACAGACGGTTAACCCGTCTTTTTTTTGGAAAACTAAGTCCATCACTGAATGGAAAACATTTTGGAAAAAGACCTCAGCACCGACGCAGGATTAACGGACCATTCGATAACAAAACAGCTCGAAACCATCCTCGGACATGGACTCTTCAAGGGGTCTCCCGTACTTTGCAGTTTACTCCGATTCATTGTGTCAGAGACGCTGAAAGGAAATGCGAGGGAATTGAAGGAGTATGTCATTGGCGTCAACGCCCTGGGGAAAAAATTTGATTTTAATCCGCAGACGGATGCGATCGTCAGAATCCATGCGGTCAGGCTACGAAAGCTGCTCGCGGAGTATTACTCCGGGCCGGGTGCTGGGGACGAAATAGTAATCGAGGTGGTCAAGGGCTCGTACGTGCCCACATTTAGGCGTATGGCACCAATTCTAGGGATGCATAGAGAGGGTGTACTAGCACCTTTAAACCATTGGAGATCAAGCCTGACCCTTGCCGTCCTGCCATTTAGAAACCTCTGCTCGGATGGCAGCCACCAGTTTTTTGCCGACGGACTGGGTGAGGAGCTTACCGGCCTATTCAGCGCTTT
>CAZTJM010000442.1:0-1046 GCA_964613865.1 uncultured Limnohabitans sp.
GGAGTCCACAGACTGTGACACATCCTACATTCGAAGCTGCGCTTCAAAATTGGTGCGAGCTTCGGGATCGAAATATTGGAATCCATTGCCAGTATCGGTGAACGTATCGGGGCGTTCCCCTCCAGCGCCAACAAAGCAGTCCTTTGTGCGACCCGTGTCCTTGGCGGTCTTAATGATTTGATAATACCGACTCCAACCCTTTGTATTTCAAGTGGAAAGGAATTTTTCAGCTTTGTTTTCGGCCATTTTGTCCCAAAAAAATCGCATAGGGCCAACAAAAAAAAACAGGGACTAGTCTCTTTTTTCTGCTCAGAGGTATTACCTGTGAATGAGCAAGCTATGGAAAATCCAACTGCATCCGAATTGATCAAAAAGCTGGCGGAAGGGAAGATCAGCCGAAAGGAATTTGACCTCTTCCTGTCCATGCTGGACGACAAGAAACAGACCGAAAACCTAGATGGGGGCTTCTGGACGCTGTTTGCTCAATTGGTAGACGGGAACGGCTCAGACCCGGACAAAGGCAATAACCTGAAGGAGTAAAAATCGGCGAAATCCCACATCGTGCATCCAAAATCAAGAATTCACTTTACCTAACCTAAAATGCTTATGAAACAAGTCATCTACTTAATCAGGCCCAAGATCTTCCGGGGAGCGTCCCTCGCATTGATTTTGGGTGCTGTGGCGCTTTCACCCATGGAGGGGAGAGCCTTGCCTGCCAGTTCCAATCTCCCCCTGGAGGAGCTTTTCCAAAGCCAGGTGGTGGTGAAGGGAAAGGTCACTTCCGAGACCGATGGCCTCGGCTTGCCGGGAGTCACCATTTTGGAAAAGGGGACTACCAACGGAACCGTCACCGACATCAATGGTGATTTTTCGCTTTCCGTCAATTCGGGCAGCGCTGTGTTGGTGTTTTCCTACATTGGTTTCAACACCGTGGAGATGCCTGTCAACAACCAGGCTACGCTTAATCTTGCCATGGTCGAGGACATCCAGTCGATGAACGAAGTGGTGGTGACCGCCTTGGGCATCGAGCGGGAAAAAAGATCCCT
>CAZTJM010000443.1:0-1031 GCA_964613865.1 uncultured Limnohabitans sp.
TGGAGGTAAGAATAACTGAACCCATGAAATTTTGATTTTACTTTTTCGTCTGGATTGAACCCGATTTGGGAGCACAAATATATTTATTAATCCAGAAAACAGGCCAAACAAAAACAATTTTGACCTGATTCCTTGAGGCTTTTTGATGAGACTCGTGATTAATTGTTCAGGAGGTTGAGCAAGGTGGTCAACCTGGCCTTCAGCTGCCGTCTGTCGATGATGAAGTCGAGAAATCCGTGTTCCAAGACAAATTCGGCACTCTGGAAACCCTTGGGCAGGTCCTTGCCTATGGTCTCGCGAATCACCCTTGGGCCCGCAAATCCGATCAATGCTTCGGGTTCGGCAATGTTAAAATCTCCCAACATGGCATAGGAAGCCGTCACACCACCCGTAGTGGGGTCGGTAAGGAGTGAAATGTATGGGATAGCGGCTTGATCTAGCAGCGCAAGCTTTGCGGAGGTCTTTGCCATCTGCATCAGTGAAAAGCCTGCCTCCATCATCCTTGCTCCCCCGGATTTGGAGATCATTAGAAAAGGAACCTTATGCTTGAGCGAATGGTCGATGGCCCGTGCGATCTTTTCCCCAACGACCGAGCCCATAGATCCCCCGATAAAATTGAAATCCATACAGGCTACCACCAGATCGAGGCCGTTCATCTTGCCGTACGCGGTGCGCACGGCGTCGTTTAGTTCGGTCTTCTTGATCGTGGCTTCGATGCGGGAAGTGTAGGGCTTGGTGTCGCTGAACTTCAGGGGATCGCCGGATTTCATATCCGCGTCCATTTCGGTGAATTTGTTGTTGTCAAATAGGATTTCGAAGTACTCCTTGGAGCCGATCTTCACATGAAAATCATCATCAGGGCATACGAAAGCATTGTTTTTGAGCTCCCGGGTGTGGATAATGTTGCCGTTTGGAGTCTTAAACCAAAGCCCATCAGGAGCATCTTTTTTCTCAGCGGTGGAGGTTTTGATGCCTTTGTCAGTTCTTTTAAACCAAGCCATATTGAGTTGTTAGGTTGTTATTTGACAAGT
>CAZTJM010000444.1:0-1030 GCA_964613865.1 uncultured Limnohabitans sp.
GTGCAACAGCGGTTTCATTGTTCGTGCTTCGCACGCAACGAAAACCTAGTTGTTAGTGCCAGTTTATAAACTCTCATTGACCTTGATTCCATTTTTTTTCACAATATATGCTGGAACTCCTACAACAGTACAGTCAGAAGGAACATTTTTCACAACAACTGCATTAGCTCCTGCCTTTGAATTGTCACCAATATAAACTTTCCCTATTATTTTTGCTCCAGCATTTATTACTACATTATTACCAAGTACAGGAGAATCTGTTGAATTAGAATATCCAATTGTAACTTGTTGATTAATCCAGCAATCTTTTCCTATGGACTTTGCTGCAATGATAGTAGCAAAACCATGTTGAATAAATAATCCAGGACCTATTTCTTTAGTACAAATAAACAATGTATTCATTGGTGGACAAAGCCATTTGATAAAATTTGAATATTTCCCAAGTCTCTTGTAAAACAAATTTCTAAATTCAGGAAAAAACGTCATTAAAGTTATAAATCCAAGTTTTTTTTCTTTATGAGTTATTGCTAACCATCTATTTACATCATATTGAATCGTATTCTTGTTTTTACTGAGTCTGTAAAAAATAATATGAGGTATAAGTCTAATAAGACTGATTACAAGTATTACTTTATTCATGGTCAAATCCTATGTTTTTTAATTTTGTAATATAATAAATTATTAAATGTTTTTAGTCGCTAATTGGCACTAACGTAAAGAGTTTTAAACGCAATCTGGCCAAATAAAGAGCAGCTTTGGAAAGACGGTATCCCAAATTGCGGTTAAAACTGTGTTGAACGAAGCCGTGGTTTGCTATGGGTATTCCTTTGTTGATTTCCGGGGATTTCCAAGGCTCAACGTTCACTTTGAAGCCAAATTTGGGCATTTTTTGCTCCTTGTTTTTTAGTGTTTGCATGCAATTGGACGTAATTTTCCCCGGATACTTGATTTACCCAAGATAAGCGGTTTTCAGGATTCAAAGAACTTAGTTTTTGTGTTTTTATTCTGGGGCTCTTGTTTTTTTCAGGTT
>CAZTJM010000445.1:0-1025 GCA_964613865.1 uncultured Limnohabitans sp.
GCTGTGAAATGCACTGCCGACGCAGTCGGTTTAGTTCAACTCGTCTATTGCTTCATGTTTTTCTCCTCCTTTTGCCTGATTTGGTCCGATAGAGGCTATTAGACATCCCATTTTCTTTATTCTCCCAGTTCGTCGATCGTCTTTTCGATCAGCTTTTTCATAGCCAGGATTCCATCCGAATTGGAGAGGTAGCTCACGTCGCCGCCCATGTCCCGGTAGAGGCCGCCTTCGTATTCGATGCCGATATAGCCACCCGTCCAGCCCGAGGACTGGATGATCTGGAACATTCGTCGGTAGTCGGTCTCCACATCATTGCCCGCCGCGTCAAACTTGTGCGACTTGGCGCTTATGCCTTTTGCATAGGGCATCATCTTGGCTACACCCTCATATTTGTCGTGTTCCTTGATGCAGGTGGTGCTGAGCAGGGCTTGGATGCCCGCACCCTCTGGTTTGCTGCGCTGTGCACAGAAGTTTCCGAAGTCGGGGAGGAAGCCTTTTCTATCCGATTTTACTTGGCTCATGATTCCGACCAGCCAGTCTGGGTCGGTGGAGTAGCCGAAGTGGTTTTCCACGATCACGTTGATTCCGGCTTTTTTCCCATATTCCAAAAGCGAAGAATAGCCATCCAGGGCGGCTTTGGCGGTTTCCTCAGCACTTCCTTCCTCAGGTTCTCCTGATAGGGCTTTGCTCGTGTCGCCCAGGTTGACGCGGATGCTGGTGCAGCCGAGGTATTTGGCGGCGTCGATCCAGGGATGATGGCTTTCGACGGCCTTTTTGCGGGCTGCGGCATCCAGGGAAGCGAGGTTTTCCCCGTCCACCATGATCAGGTGGTTGGCCGCTCCCTCACCTTCGGATATGTTTTTCAGTTCTCTGAGATAGGCGCTGTCCGTATGTTTGTTGTTGAAAAAGCCGGACACGTACTCCAGCGCGTGGATCCCGAGTTCATTGGCCCGCTTTGGGAAATCCAGCGTGCTCATCTTGCCACCGTATAGCTCTGAGGCAAAGGAAAACTGGCCTAATGAAAG
>CAZTJM010000446.1:0-1025 GCA_964613865.1 uncultured Limnohabitans sp.
TCATGCTCGCGTAGGTTTGGAAGTGGGAAGCCAATATCAGGACAAAAATCAAAGCGAATATCCCCACTTCCAGATAGTTTGCCCGCTCAAAGATGATTGTCCCGACAAACATGCACTGTATTGATGCAAAGAGTAGCAGGAGTGAGGGGAGTATTTTTTTGCGTTCCTTCATTTTTTTGGAAGTGCAAAAATAGCTGTCCCGTTGTTTTTTTCTTGGTTAAACAGAGGGAAAAGCCTGATTCAGTGTACGGTAAACAGGATGGTGTGCCGAATCCACTGAGGTTTGATACTGGTATTTTGGGCCGTGTTTTCCAGTTTTGAGATGGAAATTTCAAGAGTTGGTTGAATTCGATTCTTTAAATGCCGTGAATTGATCACAAGCCTGAGTTTTTTGGTTAAAAAAATAACGGAAGAATTATTAGAAAAATATCCCTTTGGAAATCATGAAAATTGGGTATCCCCAAAAACAAAAAAGCCCTCAGAAGTGAATCTGAAGGCTTTTGCTGCTCCCCCTCTAGGGCTTGAACCTAGGACCCCATGATTAACAGTCATGACAGTTAGGTGCTGTATGATATTGAAAATGAGTGGTTTAAATTGGTGGTATCAATTACGTGTTATTGAAATTTTCATTTCAGAGCCGTGTGAAACATTATTTTAAGTTAGAAACCAATTGAAATTAGAACTTCTGTCTTCAAGTGCTGCCATTACACCGGTTGAGAAGTCGAGCGCATTAAGATTACGATCTAAAAACGTGTCGATGTAGCTACTCTTATTAGCTTGTGTGAAAAGATTGTAGACTTTCCACAAATCGATTTCACCGCTTTCATTTCTAGAGAAACTCTCGTCTTGATAATAGTCTTTAGCGATCAGGTTAAATTGACCGTCTGTAAACTGTAAAACCGGAATCAGTTTTTTCTGGTCTTTGGGTAGATGTTGGTAAAGTCTTGACTTACCGATTAACTGAGCAAATTGGTGCTCTGTTAGACCGTATTGTATAGGCCCCTTAAATAGTCGGACGTGATTAT
>CAZTJM010000447.1:0-1020 GCA_964613865.1 uncultured Limnohabitans sp.
TCTGAAGCAAGCCGCTTTGCAGCGCCACCCAAACGAAATTCCTTTTTTTGTCATGATGGATATCCCAAACTTGGAGACTTTCGAATGCATTGGGTGCGCCTTTATAGGTCCATCGTGAATCCTGCCTGCCCGTGGCGAGTTTGATGATGTTCAGGCCTTTGCCCCAACTGCCCAGCCAAAGACTTGTGTCGCCTTTGTAGATCACCTCTTCGACTGCCTGATACTCATAGTTTCCTTCAGCAGAATCTTCTTCCAAAAAAAAGACATCTGGCGTGTCAAAATGAAGAAAATACAATCCGTTGTCCGTGGCAAGCCACAGTCCCCCGGCTTCGTCCCAGATCATTTTTGAAATCTTGTCAAATCGAATGTCGCTTTGAACCAATGGTTTGAATCTTTTGGCGATGGGATCATAGTCAGCCAAGGTTTGGATTCCATAGCGCCAAAGGTCTCCATTGGGCAATTCCAGGTTGCCAAAAGATTCTTGGTAGTTGGTAGTCGGAGCTGAAAGCTCGCTTTTGTGGTTTTTCCAGACCTTCGTTTCCGGATCATAGGACAGAATTTTTTCTTCAGGCCCCCAATAGTTGATCCAGTAAATTCCCCTTGAGTCTTCATAGACATTGAAGACATAGCTTAAGTTAGGGTAGTTGAACACCTCCAATCCTTGGGGGTTGTGGTCTTTGGTATACACCTCCGAGTTTTTGGGATCGAATACGCTTATTCCTTCGATGGAGCTTACCCAATAGCGCCCCTTGTTGTCTTCGAAGATTGCCCTGGGCCTCCATCCATCCGGGATTTTGATTGGAAGGTTTTGGTCGGTGATTTTTCCTTGCTTCTGGTCGATCCAAAGCAGTTTGTTGTTGTTGAGGATGACAAAGAGATTGCCTTTACTGTCGCTCCAAAGCGATTCCCCTTGAGAGCGGTTCTCTTTCTTTTCGAAGGGGTAGTTGGTAAAAAGCTGTTTTTCCGGAATGTAGCTGCCATAGTCATCTCCGACCCGAAGCCACATCTTTCCTTGGTGAT
>CAZTJM010000448.1:0-1018 GCA_964613865.1 uncultured Limnohabitans sp.
TCAGTTTTGGAAGCTGGAAAGCGAAGAGTGCTTCCTTGTATGATGACTACAGCTACTACGCTTTTGGCTTTAGTCCCTGTGCTCACTTCTACAGGACGTGGCTCCGATATCATGATCCCGATGGCTATTCCATCCTTGGGCGGAATGGTATTGGAAACTACCACGGTATTTATCGTGCCTACCCTTTATTGCTGGTGGGCAGAAAGAAAATTGAGAAACAATTCCAAGGTATTCACTCAGGAAGAAAATGCATAAAGTCATGAAAAATAAGACCTTATTCACTATTGGATTTCAGACTTCAGACTTCAGACTTCCGATTTCCTATTTGATTCTTCCGGTGTTGATAGCTTTTCTTTTTCTGGGATCGGAAAAAGCAAAAGCTCAATCACTTGATGAGTACTTGATCATGGCAGCTGAAAACAATCCAGGATTGAAAGCCTCTTACGCTCGCTACCAAGCGGCTCAGGAACGGATCAACCAACCAGGATTGCCTGATCCAGAGCTTCAAGTTGGATTTTTCCTCGAACCCATGGAGCGTTTTATGGGCAACCAGCAAGCAGATCTGCAATTGATGCAGATGTTTCCTTGGTTTGGGATGATCTCAACACAAAAAGAAGAAGCCAATTACATGGCGCAAGCACAATACCAGCTCTTTTTGGAAGAGAAAAACCAGTTGATGTTTCTGGTAAAATCCACTTGGTATGACCTGATCCGCTTGAACGAAGAAATTAGAATTTCTCAGGAAAATATGGAATTTTTGAAGAAGTATGAACGTCTGGCCTTAATTAAGTATCAGGCTGCCGCAGGTGGTTCATCTTCCAGTTCCTCGACCCCAATGGCAAGCGGAAGCAATGCATCCATGTCTTCTACCTCTTCAGGAGCCTCTGGCATGGCTTCCATGGGAGGAAATGCATCCAGCACGGCAATGACTCAACCAAGCTCTCCGAGCTCCATGAGTTCTGGCGGTATGGCCACTTCAGGCTCTTCGATGAGTGATATCCTTCAGATTCGGATTTCC
>CAZTJM010000449.1:0-1016 GCA_964613865.1 uncultured Limnohabitans sp.
AAATGCGGTTCGAGAAAGGGAAGATCCACGCTGATCTTCCTGCCGTATTGCGGCAGGTCAGGCCGGTGGCCGTTGGTATAGACAAACACCGTCAGCGCGCCGCAGTTGCTGCCTTGGCCCCGCAGCTTTTCCGCGCAGGTAAAGGCAAATGTGGACACCCGCTCCCGGATCTGCTCCAGCTTGGTGTAGTTGGTGTCAAAGGACCGCGTAACCGCAATGGCCTTCTTGGAGACGATGCTTTCCAGTCCCAGGACGGGAATGCCCTGGAGGTCCCGCTTTAGCCGAAGCCCGACGATGGAGAGGTGCTGCTTGACCCAGTCGTCCCTGAGCAGGGTAAAGTCCAGCGCGGTCTTGACCCCGAGTTTTTCCAGGCGCTTGCCGTGCTGCCTCCCAATCCCCCAAACATCACCAACCTCCAGCCACTTGAGCGCCTTGACCCTTTTCTCCTCGCTGTCCATCGCATAGACGTTGCCGGTGTGCTCGGGGTATTTCTTGGCAATCCGGTTGGCTACCTTGGCCAGGGCCTTGGTCGGCGCGAAGCCCACCGAAATGGGGATCCCCGTCCAACGGAGGACTTTCTCGCGCATCTCGTTTCCGCAACGCAGCAGGTCGGCGAATTTCAGCCCGCCGATTTTCAGGAAGGCCTCGTCGATGGAATAGATCTCCATCTCCTCGGCGTATTCCTCCAGGATCGTCATCACCCGCCGGCTCATGTCGCCATAGAGGGTGAAGTTGGCCGAAAAGACCTCGACCGAGCCCTGCTCAAACAGTTTCTCGTACTGGAAAGCCGGAGCCCCCATGGGAATGCCCAGGGCCTTGGCCTCGTTGGAGCGGGCGATGACGCAGCCGTCGTTGTTGCTCAACACGACCACGGGTTTCCCGTTCAGCTCGGGCCGAAACACCCGTTCGCAGGATGCATAAAAGTTGTTGCAGTCGACCAGGGCGTACATGGGAAGGGAAGGTTAAAAGGCCTTGATCACGAAGGTCACGATGCCCCAGACCAGAAACTGGTTATC
>CAZTJM010000450.1:0-1011 GCA_964613865.1 uncultured Limnohabitans sp.
CCCAGATTGATCACATGCCTCAGTTTATTTCCATCCTGAATACGGCGGTGATAGGGGATATGTGTATGACCGCACAGTAAAATATCAGCATCCTTTTCACGCATCATGTTCAGCACTTCCTGCTCAGGATAATCCTCGGTCATGTAGTCGTCGATAGCCTTTGGACTGCCGTGAACCATCCAAATATTCAAATGCTTTCCCCCAAATTCGTACGATTCCGTCAATTCCCGGGGAAGCCCCAGCAAGTAATCTCTGGTTTCCTCATTGATCAAGGTTTGCGTGATCGCACCATTGGTTCCCGGAGCCGGTGAAGCTATCTGAAGCCCCTCCTCATGGTTACCCATCAGCGTCGGTACCCGCAGCGCTCTCACTAGGTTAACCGTCTCCTGAGGCCAGACATGGTAACCGACCAGGTCGCCGAGACAGTATATCCTGTCCGGCTTTTCCTGGTCAATATCCGCCAATACTACTTCAAGAGCAGGCAGATTGGCATGTACGTCAGAAAAAAAAGCAATCTTCACTTTAATCTTTGATATATTCCACGACTTCTTTTACTGTTTGACGGGCAGACCGGCCAACCCCTATCAGAGTAGCCGAGGCAAATCCGGTCCAGCCTCCATATCCTACCAGCCAAAGCCCCGGTACTTCTTTACAGCGGGTGCCTTCGGTAGAAATCCTACCCCTTGAATCAGTAGGCACCAGCCCTGAGAGGTGATCGGTAGCAAAACCGAATCCGGTACACCAGAGAATGGCATCAATTTCCTCTCTGTCTCCGTTTTCCCAAACTACTGCAGCCTCTTCTATCGAAGAAATTCGCCCCTTGGATTTGAACACATCCCTGTCACGGGCTTCTTTGACTGTAGGGGTCATCACAATATTTCCGAGATGGTACTGGGATGCGTCAAAAGGTTTACCCTGTTTCTCAGCTTCATATTTTGCGGTTGCCAGATCAAACAATACCCGACCATCTACATCATCCGGCAAAAACTCCGGTTGCTTATGGGTCGCCCA